>JAEUQO010000309.1 GCA_016789605.1 Acidobacteriota bacterium | reverse complement strand
TGTAATCTGACCCGTGATGCCAACGTGGTCGAGATCGTCAAACGGAACAGGGTGGGCGAAAACAGAATTGATCGGCGTGGGGAACGTTGAGGAAACCAGCAACACCAAGGACAGCAAACGGGACATACTTCACCTCCGAGGCTAAGGCCGAAAGCTGAGTTGTCTCGGGGTGGTCGTCGTTTGGCTTCAGCGACCGGCGGATGATAGTTCAGCGAATGATTTCGGGCAAGCCTGCGCAAAAGTGCATAGAAAGTGCGCTGAAATAGTTTTTGGGAGGCGCGAAACGGTAAGCAACGGTCGCTACCTTAGAGCGGATGAGAGTTTAACGCATACCATTCGCGAACAAAGATTCCATTTCCTTCCTCCTTTACACGAAATGGGATTGTGAAGCCGTCGGCCGTGGTTTCCTGGACTCTGATGAGTTGGGAATATTTCCTTCGTTATGAATCAGTTAGGCTTTTTTTCTGCGCGTGTCTGGCTTTGGCCCACGAAATGCTATTTCTATCGGCGAAAGGAGACCTGGTATCAGTTGCAGTTACGCACTCTGATGGATTCAGGTGAAGAAAGATGAACATGGACAAGATGAAAAAAATTGCTTTCGCGTTGATGTTGACGTTTGGATTTGTTGTCGCTCCTGGTCTATCGGGTCTGTCGAACGTGCAGGCGCAAGGTTGGGGAAACCGCCAGGATCGCCGTGATGATCGCTGGGACCGTCGTGATGACCGTCGGGATCGTCGTGATGACCGTTGGGATCGCCGCGATGACCGTTGGGATCGCCGTGATGATCGTTGGGATCGCCGTGATGATCGTTGGGATCGCCGTGATGACTATCGCTACAACGATCGCGAGGTCCAAAAAGGCTTCCGCGATGGTTTGGATCGTGGTCAGAAAGACGCCAAAACGCGTCGCATCGCTGATCCGAACAATTCCAGCCACTATCGCGACGGCAACTCGTCCTACCGTGAAGGCTTCCGTAGAGGCTACGCGCAGGGCTACCGTCAATTCAGTGGCCGCCGCTGGTAACAGCGCTTCCGCGCGAAGATTCGTGAACAACAGAAAAGCCGCTAGCGCAATGCTGGCGGCTTTTCTGCGTTATGAGACATTGTCATCAGAGGCACGAACTGGCACTATCCCAGCCAATGCCGTTGTTCCGGCAAGACTTTGTGAAAGAGCGACTGCGGCTTTCTATGACTTACCTTCTGATCCTGATTGGTTATGCAGCGTTGATGATTGCCCTCGGCATGTTTTGGGCGCGCCGCGTGCACGCGTCGAGCGATTTTTTTGTCGCGGGGCGCGGGTTGAGCAGCGGGCTGGTGTTTTCGACCTTGCTGGCGGCCAACATCGGCGCGGGGTCAACAGTCGGCGCGACGGGCTTGGGCTATACCAAAGGATTGTCAGCGTGGTGGTGGGTGGGCTCCGCAGGCATCGGCTCGCTGTTGTTGGCCTTTTGGGTAGGGCCGAAAATTTGGCGAGTCGCACGCGACAACAACCTATATACCGTTGGCGATTATCTGGAATTCCGCTATGACCGACGTGTGCGCGGTTTGGTGGCAGTGTTGTTGTGGGTGGGCGCGCTGGCGATTCTGGCCGGACAGCTAATCGCCATGGAGCAGATTTTCAAAGTGACTGCAGGGCTGAGTAAAGTGGCCGGTTGTTTGTTGGCTGCGGCTGTCGTGACGGTGTATTTCACGGCTGGCGGATTGCTCGCTACGGCGCGCGTGAATGTGTTGCAGATGGTGGTCAAACTGGTCGGGTTTTTGGCTGCGGTATTGTTTTTGTGGTCGGTCAAGGGCGACTGGCAAGCGATCAAACAGGCAGCGCAGGTTCCCGCAGCGCAAGCCGGAACATATTTCGATGTCTTTGGCGGAGGCCTTTCGGGGATTCTCGGTTATCTGGCGTTGCTGACGCCTTCGTTTATTGTTTCGCCTGGTTTGCTGCAAAAGATTTTTGGCGCGCGCGATGAGCAAGCCGTACGCCGAGGCGTCGGTTGGAACGCCATGGGGTTGCTTGCCTTTGCCATTCTGCCTGTTTTGCTGGGCGTCATGGCACGCGGTCAATTTCCAGATTTGAAACAAGCTGAACTGGCGTTGCCAATGTTGCTGACAAACGCCCTGCCGGTGTGGTTGGGCGGATTGATGTTGGGGGCGTTGTTTTCTGCTGAGTTGAGTGCCGCCGATGCCGTGCTCTTTATGTTGACGACTTCGTTGAGCAAGGATTTGTATCGCACCTTCCTGAAACCGGAAGCGAGTGATCAGGATTTGCTGCGTGTGGCTCGTTTGACTGCGGTGGTGTGTGGATTGCTCGGCGCTGGGTTTGCGCTCTTGTTCGGCTCGGTGATTTCCGCGTTACGAATTTTCTACACGTTGTTGTCTGCGGCATTGTTGCTGCCGTTGCTGGCTGGGTTGTATACCCGGCGGGTCACCGCACGAGCAGCACTTTTGACCATGCTGGTGTCTGTCGGCGTAACGTTTTTGCTTGAGCGCCTGACAGCGGGAGCTGGGGTTCGCGGAGTTCCTTCGTTGTTGTGGGGAACTGCTGTTGGCTTGGTTGTGATGCTGTGCCTCACCTGGATTGAGCAACGATCAGTCACGATTGCAAGTTGATGTAACCGGTGCGACGGGCTGGTGGCGCTAAAAAAACGAGCCTGCAACTTTCGTTACAGGCTCTCCAAGTTTTCCGCCAGTACAAAATGATTCAGTCTATCTGCAACTGAGAGACTGGAAACTTATTTCTCGCCTTTGGCCACGCTGGTGCCGTTCTCTTGGAGCACGAGCGTATATTTGCGGCCGCGCGGCGTGATCGTCGCAACCGAGCGCGTGCCATCTTCATTCTGTTGGTAGGTCAATTTGTCTGCATCCGCTTCGGCGGTGTTTTGCTTCTTGGTGAATTGCGCGGTAACGACTTTTTTGCCCATTTTGATTTCCACCGTTCCTTGCTCGGCTTCAGGAATCACCACGGTATAGGTTCCTTTTTTCACCACTTCATTGCCGACTTTGCCGTCCAGAAAGAACGACACTTTGTGTTCCGACGCGTTCTGGGCATATGCCGACACACCAAAGATCAACGCCAGGGCAAACAACGCGCTCACAACAGATTTCGAAAAACGGTTCAACATAAGCTTTCCCTCCTCAGTCCTGCGATTCATTTTAGGCCGCCGGTATTAACTGACCGGACGGTCAACTATGTTTGAAAAAATATTAGGCGGCCTGTGATACAGTGTTCTGGACACGACCGCCAGTCAGGTAATCCAGAACGATGCGTTCGCAACGGCGACGATAATCGTCAAAGGTCCCTTCGGACGAGAAAAACCATTGCAACATAAAGCCATCAACCAGAGCGCGCATCATCGCGCTGGTCTCTTCAATGTCTAAATTGCGAAATACGCCAGACGTAACGCCTGCTTCCAGGATTTCGCGGTTGTGGCATTGGCAACCGTTGTAAAACTTGGCGTTCTGATCGTGAAAGCGCCGATTGCGGGTGCCGATACTAACAAAATCTGAGTATGCCAAAAAAAACTGGCGACTTTCCTGTGCGTTCGAAAAGATCGTGTTGATCAGTGCTTTGACCTTTTCGACCGGGTCCTGCACTTGAGCAACTGCCTCAGCCTGTCGCTTATGGCATTCGTCAATCATCCATTCCAAGGCACCCAAAAATAGATCTTCTTTGGTGGCAAAGTAATACAGCGTCGAACCTTTGCTGACGCCTGCCCGCTTGGCAATGTCTTGCAAAGTCACTGCGGAATAACCTTTTTCGGCAACTTCATAATACGTCGCCTTAATCAGCTCTTCGCGCCGTTGATCTTCGTAATCTTGTACAAATTGCTTTGCAGCCATTGGTAAATGTTGACCGATGCCCTACTGCTCGCCTTGTTTAAGTTGACCGACCGGTCAGATTTATACTTGTGACCCTAATTTCTGTCAACCGATATTTTGTGACAGGCCGGAAAAAACTTCGTGGCAACCGCAACAACAAGCCGCAAGATAGTGGTTTTCTCCCATTGGTACAGTCACTTGGATCGTATATCATCAGGCACGAGGCGTATCAGCAATTATCAACTCCAAAAGAAAGTAAGCGGTCGTGAGCGAGATTCATATCGGCACACAAGGCTGGAATTACGAAGACTGGGTTGGTGGGTTCTATCCCCCAGGCACAAAATCCAGCGAGTTCCTTGATCTTTATGTGCGAGTTTTTGACACCGTTGAGGTGGACTCTACGTTCTATGCAGTGCCGGCGGAAAATGCGCTCAGTTCCTGGATCAAGCGGGCTCCTGCGGGGTTTACCTATTCGCTCAAATTGCCGCAACAGATTACGCACGAATTGCGGTTGCAAGACGCCGAAGCCATTCTGGAGCAATTTTGCGCGCGAGTTCGGATGCTGGAAGCAAAGCTTGGCATCGTTCTGATTCAGTTGCCGCCGGATTTTTCGCCGCGTATGTGGCCGTCGCTGGAAAAGTTCATTCCGCAGTTACCGATGGACGTGCGATTTGCCGTTGAGTTTCGCGATGCGGCCTGGCTTGCGGGGGAGTCAGTGAATCAGGTTTTACGTTTGTTTGAAACTCATGGCGTGGCGTTGGCGTTGGTGGATAGCAAATGGATTCCGCGAGAGCTTTCGCTTTCCTTGCTTGATCGCCCCACGGCTGAATTCGCATATGTACGCTGGATGGGGCCACGCGAATTGACTGACTTTTCGCGGATTCAAATCAATCGTGACCGAGAATTGGCAACCTGGGCCGAAGCTTTCGCCCGCTTGCGTCAGCAGACGCCAGTGATTTTTGGGTATTTCAACAATCACTATCAAGGGCATTCGCCAGGGTCGAGCAATCAATTTAAGCAATTGTTGGGGCTGCCAGTCGTTGCGCCCGAATCGTTGATCGTGCAGCCGTCGTTGTTTTGAGGTGCAATGTGTTAGTCGAAGAAACGGAAAGCAGAACAAAACCGGAACGCCGCGGCCGCCAAGTGGTTCGTTGGTTGGCGGGCGCAATTTTGGTGTTAGCCGCAGGGCTGGGCGCTTTTTACGGAGAATCCACCGCACCGACACGCCCGAGTCAGGAGATGGCGAAACAGCCGGTCGTCCGCGATTTTGTGCGTGTGCTGGATTTGATTGATGAACAGTATGTGGTGACGCCAGACCGGGAACGACTGACGCGCGGCGCCATCGTCGGCATGCTGCACGCGCTAGACCCGCATTCGAACTTTTTTGATCGGCGGGAATTCAGCGAGATGCAGGACGAGCAGAGCAGCCATTTTTATGGCATCGGAGTCACCATCAATCAACGGAACGGGCGGATTTATGTTTTGGGGGTGAGCGAAGGCCGTCCGGCTGAAAAAGCAGGTTTGCGGTATGGCGATGCGTTGCTGGCGGTAGATGAACATTCGGCCAAGGATTGGACGCAATCCGACGCTCTGCAATATGTGCGCGGAGAGCGCGGCACGACCGTCAAAATCACCGTCGAACGCGTAGGCGAACCGGCTCCGCTAACAGTCGAGATCATGCGCGACGAAGTCCCGTATCCGTCCGTGCGCAACGCATTTATGTTGCGGCCTGAAATCGGTTACGTGGGACTGACTGGTGGTTTCAATCAGGAAACCTCAGACGAATTGCACAACGCCATCAGCGAGTTAAAAGAGCAGGGGATGAAAGAATTGATCCTGGATTTGCGCCGCAATCCAGGTGGATTACTCAAACAGGCGATTCAGGTTTCAGAAACATTCCTTCCGCGCGGCACAGAGATCGTTTCCGTGCGTGGCCGCGAAGGCCGTTATCCCAGTCAGGTATATCGCTCTGAAACGACCAATCCCGAAACCTTGCCGCTGGTCATTTTGATCAACGGAGAGACTGCCTCGGCCTCTGAAATCGTGGCCGGCGCGATGCAAGACCGTTCGCGCGCCTGGATTGTCGGAGAAGAGAGCTTTGGCAAAGGATTGGTGCAAACCGTTTTCCGATTGCGTGGTGGCACGGGGTTGACGTTGACCACGGCGAAATACTACACGCCTAGCGGACGTTCAATTCAACGGCCTTACAACGGATTGAGTTTTTACGACTACTTCAGCACGCGACGTGTGGATGAAGAAAGCGGCAAAAATTCTGGCGCTACCAAGCCTGCAGCCAAATCATCCGGCGAACGCGGCAACGACAAGTTCTATACCTCGACAGGCAATGAAGTGTACGGCGGAGGCGGCATTCGCCCGGATACGGTGGTGAAAATTACCGACGAACACATTCCATTGCGCGATGCGTGTTTTGAATTTGCGCGCTTGCTGGTGAGCGGCACGGGACAAAATCTGCCCGAATATAAGATCAAGCAAACTGAACACGGGCATCGTTTGCGCGGCAATGAATTTCCCGTGACGGAGTCTGTCATACAAGCCTTTCGTGAGTTTGTTCGTCTGCGCCCACAGCTGCAGGTGAGAGAGACTGAGATCAGCAATCGGTTGGATTACGTTCGTCGGCGCATTCGCGCCGAATTGCTGACCGCAGCCTATGGCCTGGAGATTGCCGAGCAGTTTTTGATCGAAAGCGATCCGCAAGCCATGCGCGCATTGGAGGAATTGCCCAAAGCCAAACGCCTGAGCGATCAAGCCCGGCTTTTTCCGACGCACACGGCTGCGACAGACTGATAAGCCGTTCTCTTCACAACATTTGAGCTTTGTGGAAGAGACGGCTTGACCTGCCAAATCAAAAACCGCATCATTAGCCGTCTTTTCCTTTGGGGCTGTCGCTCGAAAAGAACGCACTGTCCGACAACGCTGCAAATGTCGGATGTCAACGCGCTAGCGAATCTCAATCCGACTGACTTCTGCTGATGAATTTGATCACCCGCGGTATCCTTCAAATCCAGGAAATCACCCTGCTAGTTTGGCGTGTGCTGCGCGGAATGCTCCGCGCTCCGCGATATTGGCGTGAGATGGTCCAGCAAATGGACATTCTCGGCTTTGGCAGTTTGGTGATCATTTTACTCACGGGCTTTTTCACGGGCGCAGTCCTCTCGCTGAACACAGCCACTACCTTGCAAAAATTTGGTGTGCAAAGCGTTGCCGGACAATTGGTCGCGACCAGTTTGATCCGCGAATTGGGACCGGTGCTGACGGCTCTGATGTTGGCCGGACGCGTCGGTTCCGGTATTGCTGCGGAACTCGGTTCGATGTTGGTCAGCGAACAGATTGACGCCATGCGTGCGCTGGGCACCGATCCGATCAAAAAATTGGTAACGCCGCGCATTGTCGCGCTGGTGCTGATGGCCCCGACCTTAACTGTCATTTGCGATATGGTTGGCGTGCTTGGTGGATTGCTAGCTGCCATCACATTTCAAGGACAGGCAACCTCGGTTTATATGGCTTCGGCGCGCGAAGCCGTCAATTACAACGAAATCATCGGCGGATTGGTCAAACCGACCGTCTTCGGGTTCATCATCGCAATCATCGGCTGTTACAAAGGCTTGAGTACTTCTGGCGGGACAGTGGGAGTGGGACGCTCGACCACGCAATCGGTTGTCGCCTCTTCAATTTTGATCATTGCCGTGGATTTCCTGCTCTCAAAGGTCATTATTTCCTTACTACTCGATCCCCGATAAAGGCGCTGCTTACGATGGCCAATAATCATTACGCCATAGAATTTCAGGACGTTTCGCTGGCTTTTGGCGACCGCATCATTTTGGACAACGTTAGTTTTGGCGTGCGCTATGGCGAATCGAAAGTCGTGATGGGCGGTTCTGGTACCGGCAAATCCACGCTGTTGCGTTTGGTGCTGGGGTTGCTCAAACCCGATGCCGGACGCATTTTCGTGGACGGTGAAGACATCACCGATTATCGCGAAGAGCAGATGATGAAAGTTCGCAGCAAGATCGGCATGGTCTTTCAGGAAGGCGCGTTGTTTGACAGCTTGTCGGTGTATGACAACGTTGCCTATCGCTTGCGCGAACAAAAAGTGCCGGAAGACGATATTGAAGCGGTGGTTTTGCGCATGTTGCGTTTCGTGGATTTGGAAGACGCCATTGACAAGATGCCGAATCAGCTTTCTGGTGGTATGCGCCGTCGCGTAGGCATTGCGCGCGCCTTGGTCGGCAGTCCGAAGATCATTCTTTATGACGAACCGACCGCAGGTCTTGACCCGATTACGGCGCGCACGATTTGCGAACTTGCCCTGAAGCTGCGCGATTTGGAAGACGTTTCTTCGATCTTTGTCACGCACCGGTTGCAAGATATCGAAGTGCTTTCGTCCGAATATGTCGTACGCGACGATTTTGGCAATCTGATCTTCGAACACGAAGGCGACAAGCTGTGTTTGGTCAACACCAAATTGATGATGCTCAAGGATGGCGACGTGATCTTCAGTGGCACCGATGAAGAGATGCGCCAATCACCTGACCCCTATATTCAAAAGTTTCTTTCTTGATTTGTTTTTCCCTGCTTCGTGCGGGAAGGCTGCGACTCGCAGCATTTCGGAGGACTTATGCCGCAAAGCAAACAAACCGGGTTCGCTGATTTGAGGGTAGGCTTGCTTGTGCTGCTGGCGCTGGCGATCCTGATCTTCGTCATTTTCGCTGTCAGCGGCGACATCAAATTTCCGGGCTTGGGCAAAACCACCATCGTCAAAACGGACATGGCCAACGTGGATGGCTTGCGCAAAGGCGCCGAAGTACGGTTGATGGGCAAAAAGGTGGGCAGCGTCAAAGAAATCAATTTCAACAGCCAGATTCCGCCCAACGCCAACGCGCAAAACAATATCGAGATCGTGATGGAAATTGACGGGCGATTGGATGGTCGTCCGGCGATTGAGCGCATTCGCAGCGATTCTCAGGCGGTGCTGAAAAGCGCCGGTGTGTTGGGCGACAACGTAATTGACATCACGCCCGGCACGCTGGGGGGCCAGCAGATTCGCGCTGGTGACCGCATCAACAGTGTCGCGCAAAAAAGCGTCGGCGATATCATCAATGCCGCGCAAACCGCCGTCGGCAACCTGAACACGATTTCAGAAGACATCAAAGCCATGACCGGCAGTTTGCGCGCGGGCAAAGGCACGATGGGGCGCTTTCTCAACGACGAAGCGTTCTATGTGGATTTGGACAAAACCGTTCGGCAGGCTGAAAACCTGATGGTCGCCATCAAAGACGGCAACGGCACGATCAGCCGTTTGATCAATGATCCGCAATTGTATGATCAAGTGAGTGACACGGTTCTGCAGTTGCGCCGGATTGGCGATCAGGTCAATGACCAGATCGCCAATAACAAAGGCACCATCGGCAAATTGCTCAAAGACGACGCGCTTTATAACAAAGCCAATTCGTTGATTGCCCGGCTTGACCAAACGTCAACGCGGTTGGACAACGCCATCGCCAAAGTCGAACGCGGTGAAGGGAACCTGGGCAAATTGCTGAACGATGAAAAGCTCTATGCCGATACGCGCGCCACGGTCGAGAAATTGCGCGTGATTGCCGACCGGCTCGAACGCGGCGAAGGCACTGCCGGGTTGTTGCTCAAAGACGACAAGCTATACAACAACGTCAATACGCTGTCGGTTGAGCTGACCAAATTGCTCTATGACTTCCGCCAAAACCCCAAGAAGTATCTGTCAGTCAAAGTCACGATCTTCTAGTTGAGGGATTGAGGGGCAGGGCGAGAAACGGTCGCCACCCGCTCGACAACAAAAAGGGGAGAGCCGAATCACATCCGGTTCTCCCCTTTTTATTTGGTTGATGCGTTGGGCTATTCGAGTGGCAGACCAGCTTCGCGCCAGGCTTTGATTCCGCCAGCCATCGAAAGCACATTGGTGTAACCCATCTTTTGCAGATTGTCAGCCGCCAGCGCCGAACGAAATCCGCCGCCGCAATACAATACTATTTCCGCGTCTTTGTCGGGCACCGTTTTTTCGATGTCGCGTTCGATGATGCCGCGTCCCAGGTGTAGCGCGCCTGCCGCGTGATCTTGCGCCCATTCGTTGTCTTCGCGCACGTCAATGAAATGAAATTGCTCGCCTGCATCCTGTTTGCGTTTTACGTCGGCGACTGTGATTTCACGCACGCGTGTTTTGGCGTCGTCACAAAGTTTCTCAAAGCCTTCTGAGTGTTTCATCGCGAATCCTTTCCAGGGGGTGTTTTCTTGGTTTGAGTTTGTTGCGATTGCGCGGCAGATGCCGCATTGGCATCCAATCCTGGCAAACCGGTTTGCGTTTCGTCACGCGCAAAGAGAATTAAATCAACACCCGGGCGCAAGGCATAGGTCTTTCCGGACAGTCGCCAGCCCGGCAAACCATCAATCTGGGATTGTTGCGTGACATTGGCCACCATCAACGGTTGGCCGATCTTGAGCGACTCGCCCGGCAAAATAGCCAGATTGCCCGAATAGGCGACCTGATCAAAGTCGCGCAAATACCACGGCAAGGGCCAGTAATCCGGAGACGCGATATAGACGCCCGTGTGATTGCCGGAAGGTAATTTTCCCGCTTCGGTTTTGATTTGTTCTACCAAGCCAAAGATCCCGCGGTCGGTGTGCGCGTAAACGTAACCATATTGGCCATCAACGTAGGGCTTCCACAGACGCTCGCGCCCGAAGTCGAAAAAGTAGCCTACGCTGTTGCTGTTGTCGTCGTAATGGTCAAAGTTGACTTGCCACGCCAGACGCCCAAACGTGATGACGGCCACCGCAACCACCGCCAGCCAAAGCAAACGCAGCGAAAGCAACGGCAGTGTGCGGTAAAGCTGTTCAACTGCATAGCCGCACAGCAAGCCCATCGGAACCAGAAAGCTGACGACCAACCACGGTGTTTTGTAGGGAATCAGCGAATAGGCCAGCGTTATCCCCAACGTCCAGGCCGCGATGAACAGCCAAAACCGTGTGCCGCGCCAAATGACAAAGATGCCAGCGAGCAATGAACCCACAAGCAACGGCAATTCGAGTTTCAGCAAAATTCCCAGGTAGTAATAAAACGGATGCACGTGATCATTGCCGCTACGCTCTTTTGTCCAGTGAGCAATGGACACAAAGAAATCTTTGACGCCCTGCCAATGAGTGAACAGAGACGAATAAAGAAAGATATAGATGAAGGCCAGAATGATGATTGCGGCGAGCGCGTGATCAAGCGAAGGCAGTACGCGCCGTATATCAGCCCAGGAGGTTTTTAGCAGGGCGGCTGGTGTGAGATTTTTTGTGCGCCATAGTTCGCGCACGTTGTCCCAGGTGGCTGCGCAAATCAGCGCCAGCAGCAATACGGCCAGATTCACGACCGCTGTTTCTTTGGTGGTCGCCAGCAACGCGACCGACGCCGCCAACAAGGCCAACCAACCGAAATTTTTCGACTCCGCGTAGCGCCAGGCGCCTACCACAATGCCAAGCGTGAACAATCCGAACGACATTTCGTGAATGAAATACCGGGAAAAGAATACCAAGCCAGGGGAGAGCGCAATTGCCGCCGCTGCCGCTGCCAAACCGATCGTGCCGATTTGCCGTCGCAACAGCCAGAGCAGAGCAATGGTCAAAACGCCAAACAAGGCGGGCGTACAACGCAAGGCAAAATCTGTTTTGCCCAGTAATTTGAGCGCCAGCAACGCAAAGTAGTAGAGCGACGGCCCGTGGTAGTTGCTCGGGTCGTATTTGTAATCGCCAAAATCCGCCAACCGTAACAGGAAGTATGAATTGACTCCTTCGTCGTGGTGAAACGGCCGCAGATCAAGTTGGGAAAACCGTAGCCAGCAGGCAATTACCAAGGCCAGCGCAAAAAGACAAAAACAGAGGATGCGTTCGGTATTGCTTTCACGTTGCACGTGGCGCTCGGTTTCGTTGCTTGCGCCAGCAATCGGAAGGTCGTTCGGACGGTCGTTGGACATAACGAGGTTTGGTTGAAGGTGGGGCAGATAGAGAGACCCTTGGCTCGACGTAAAAAGAGGCAGGTGATCAATGACCACCTGCCTCCTCAGTATTACCGCTTTGCAGAAAGCTTACTGCTTCTTGGCAGCAGGCTTCTTAGCGCGGCGCGCCGGAGCTTTCTTCTCGGGAGTGACAGGACCAGCATCAACGGTCGAGCCACCCGCCGGGATATCTGCGCCATCCGGCACCAAGGTGATTGTTACTTGAGCACCGCTCGCTGAGACACCACCGTCGCGAACGACGATACGGCTGGCGTCAATCGCCGTGCCGAGCTGGCCATCAGCCAGGCGGTCGCGGACGTTCTTGGCGCGTTGGAGGCTCAAGCTTTCCGGTTTCTCTTTCTCACCGCGATAGCCATCAACGTACAGCTTGGCCGTTGCGTCGGCTTGCAGCGCAGAGATCACGCGGTCACGCAAGATGTCTTTGCACGCGTTGTCCACACGAGCATTGTTCTTCTTGAACGTGGTGCACGGATCCAGGTTCTTGGCTACCGGTTTCGCCGGTTTCGGCGGCGGCGGCGGCATCTTCACGTTGACGCGCGTCGAACCGCTAGCCGAGCAGTTGCCGACATCCGAAATCGCCTTGACGGTCACTTCGATGGTTTGGCCACCGTTGACGCCCGTCGTATCCAGCACAGCACTCAAACCGCTGCCGCTGATCGAACCGTGCGAGGAGCTCCATTCGTAACGAACGTTACCATAGTTGCGGCCACCCGAAACACCCGACGTCGAGAAGTTGATCTTTTCACCAGCTTCCACTTCACGTTTGTCAACATCCAGCTCGACATTCGGGCCAAAGCAGACCGTGAGCGGCGGGCAGGTGGTCACGCGGATGGTCTTCGAATCGAAGGCCACGCAACCGCAACCGTCATCAACTTGCACTGTGATGGTGTAATCGCCCGGCGCAAGTCCGGTCGTGTCAAACACGGTGTTGGCTCCGTCGCCGACGATGCGTCCACCCGTGCTCGTCCAGGAGTAAACCAACGCGTCGCCATCCGGATCGGAGGCTGTCGCACGCAGGTCAACTTTGTCGCCAGCGCAAACCGTGCTGGCCGATTCACGAACCACATCATCCGAACCTTTGGCGATGTTGCCCAACGCCAACGCGACGGTCGGCGGTTGGTTCGGCAGAATCGGTTCTTCGCGTTTGTTGGTGCGACCGACGGACAGGCCCGCGATAAAGCCGTTCGGGCTGTAGCGGTTGTCGAGATCGGAGAACCAGTTCAGGTGACGTTGATACGCGGCGCTGATCGAGAGCCAGCGTACCGGGAAGATACGAGCGCCGGCAACAAAATCAACCGGGCTATTCTTCAGCAAGCTGGGCGTGCGCGAACCGACGTAGTGCGTCGCGCTCACTTCCGTGATGAATTGCAGGTATTGGCTGAGCGGGAAGTCCACGCCGACGCCCGAGCGTAATTCGTTGGGCAGATCGAGCGAGCGTTCGCTACGGCCGAATCCTTGAATCACATTGCAACCAGCGCACAGCGGACCAAGATTCATATCCTTGGCGCGCGGATCACCCTTCTTGATGAAGCCAATGTTCGTGCTCAGGTTGATGTATTTGTGCAAGCGGCCATCGAACGCAGCGATCACGCCATAATCGAAATTGCCAGTGCCACGGCCACGTTCCAACCCCGTGAACAAATCACGGGTGGTTGGGATTTTGAGCACCGGGATGAGCGCGAAGCCAAACGGGTTTTTCGGACCGGTGAAACGAATCTTGCCACCGACCCAAACATCGCCCGTGTGGTTGTCAGAAAAACGAGCCAGGAACGGGGCGTTCGGCAGGTAGTTCGGATTCACATTAGGCAACAACGCAGGCAGGATGCCGCCCACAGGAGCGCCCAACCCAACGTAAACTGCCGTGTCGTTTCCGCTAGGACGCGCAACGAACGGCCCAAGGTTACGCGATCCCGGAATCGTGCAAGGGCCAGGGAAGCCACCGTTGCCGCAGGGGTCACCTGACAGCACCGATGCCGCATTCTGACCGGGAACGATTACCAAACGGCCAGCAGGCAGCGTTTTTGTCCGTACATCCGGGAGGTAGAAGCCGCTCAGCAAGGCAGGAGTTCCAACAGAAACCACGCGCTGAGCTTCGAAATGGGCGAACAGTTCCAGGTGGTCACTGAAACCGATCTGGAAGTTGACAGGGTAAACCTGCCAAGCTACGTCCGCCGGATCGCGATGGAAGTGATTGGCAAAAAAACCAAAGTTGAATTCGCCCTTACGTAAGGTCTGTGCATCGTACACGGTGAAGAGACCGGTACCGCCATTGACCGTTGGGGCTTGATTGCGAGGATCATCTGTTGAGCGTAAGGTCTGCGCTTGGGCAACCGCTCCCACCAGCATGAGCGTGAGCACCAGACCAAGCAATCTTCTCGCAAGACTCATATATCTCCTCCTGGAATGGGTGACATTCTGTATTTCTTCACTTACTGCGTTATGATGACTTAGGCGAGTGGGGAAGTGCCCGCTGTCATGCAAATCAACTCAAACTACTGATTGGGCCGATCCGAATTGTCACTTTCCTCAGCAACATCGAAATCGGCCTTAGCAACTCTTCGTTTAATCTCTAAACGCAACCCAGCACTTTGGCGGAGAGCGTCCCCGCGATGATCTTGATACTGCTTCACTGGGCTGACTGCAAAAGAATGAAGACTGGATAGCACTTCGTATTCAAATCTAAACGATTGGGGTTAATGTGTCAATTGCATTCTGGCTCTATGGCAAAGACTTAAGCCCTTTTATCTATTGTAATTTGTCCGCTCTGAGCGGCTTTTCGAGAGCACGTTCTCAAGCGTGAAAAAGGACTGCTCCAAGCGCGTGACTTGCACAGAATTCAACCTTTGTTCAGGCATAAATCCCGCGTACGCGGGTGATATAGGCGACGCGGTCAATCGCCAGCATGTAAGCCGCAATGCGATTATTCACATTGTGACTTTCTGCATATTTGCAGACATCGTGAAAGCTCGCGACCATAATGTCTTGCAGCCGCTCGTTGACCAGTTCTTCTTTCCAGAAATAGCCCATACGGTCTTGCACCCACTCAAAATAGCTGCAGGTTACCCCACCAGCGTTGGCCAAAATGTCCGGGATTACGAACACGCCTTTCTGTTCGAGAATGTCATCGGCGGCGGCAGTGGTTGGTCCGTTGGCGCCTTCGGCCAAAATTTTACATTTGATGCGATTGGCGTTGTGGCTGGTGATCTGGTTTTCCGTCGCCGCAGGTAACAGCACTTCACAATCCAGTTCTAATAACTCCATGTTAGAGACTGGTTCGGCTTGTGGGTATTTTTCGAACGAGCGATGGATACGCTGATAGTTGAGCAGGTCAGGAACGTCCAGTCCTTTGTCGTTGTAGATGCCGCCGTGGATGTCAGACATGGCGACGATTTTATACCCTGTCTCGTGCATCAATCTGGCCGCGGTGCTGCCGACATTGCCTGCACCTTGCACCACCACGCGTGTGCTGGCTGGGTGCATCCCCAGTTTTTTTACGGCTTCATCAATGACAAACAGCAATCCGCGTCCGGTTGCCTCACGGCGGCCACGTGAACCAGAAAGATCAATCGGCTTGCCGGTGACGACAGCCGTCACTGTCTGGCGCGCGTGCATGGAATAAGTGTCCATGATCCAAGCCATTGTCTGCTCGTTAGTGTTCATGTCCGGAGCTGGCACATCGCGTTCAGGGCCGATGAAGTCAATCAGTTCTGCTGTGTAGCGACGTGTCAGTCGCTCTAGCTCAATTTGAGACATTTGCGCTGGGTCGCAGATGATGCCGCCCTTGGCTCCGCCAAAAGGAATGTTGACGACGGCGCACTTCCACGTCATCCAGGCAGCCAGCGCACGGACTTCATCCAACGTTACATCTGGCGCATAGCGAATGCCGCCCTTAGCCGGGCCGCGCGCAAAATTGTGTTGCACTCGATAACCCGTGAAAACTTCGATATGGCCATCATCCATAAAGACTGGAATGTAAACGGTGATTTCACGGTTGGGCACACGCAGAACTTTGTACAGGTCAGGATCAAGGTTGAGCAGGTTGGCGGCGTGATCAAACCTCCACATCATGGACTCAAAGGGATTTTCTTCGCGGATGACGCGAATATCGTCTACCAGTGCTGGCACAATAACCTCCCAAGCTATGGTTGCGTGAGCCGGGGCGAGGATGCAGCTCAGTCGAATGTTGATCGGACTCGGAACATAAAATAGGCGGGTGATTGTTCATCCCCGCCTTTGTGTTTTGCTTGCTACTTTTTCAAAGATTCATTCAAAGCGCCGGTGCGATAGCCTTCCAAATCGAGGGTCACAAACTTGAACCCCAATTCCTTGAAGGCGACCGCCATTCGTTGCGCCATTTCTATCTCGAGGGCCAAAGGCAACTCTTCCGGGGCGATTTCGATGCGCACGACATCATCGTGGTGCCGCACGCGCATTTGACGAAACCCGAGCTGGCGCAAGCGCGCTTCGCCGCGTTCGATTACCGAAAGCTTTTCAATCGTGACCGGCATGCCGTACGGAATGCGCGATGACAAACACGCAGATGCCGGGCGATCCCAGATGGGCAAACCTGCCGCCTGTGACAACGCGCGAATGTCTGCCTTGCTCAAACCGCTTTCGATCAAAGGGCTGCGGACATTCAATTCGCGCGCAGCCTGCCTGCCGGGACGATAATCCCCGACATCATCAGCGTTATTCCCGTCGCAAACGAAATTGAATGCGCGCGTGCGCGCGAGTGCGGAAAGCTTGGTGAACAGTTCGTGTTTGCAGAAATAGCAGCGATTGGCCGGATTGGCCTGGTAATTCGGATCGTGGATTTCTTCGGTATTGATGAATTCGTGCCGGATCGAAAATTTCCGGACGACGTCGAGCGCATCTTGTCGCTGAAAGTCCGGATAACTGGGGCTTTCGCCCGTAACAGCTAACGCTCGCGGCCCCAATTCGCTGGCAGCGACGTAGGCAAGATAGGCGCTGTCCACACCACCCGAGTAGGCGATAATCACTGATTCCATTTCCCGCAGAAGTTGCCGAAGCGATTGTTCCTTGGCACGCAACTCCTGGCTCAGTTCCCGTTGCACGGTCGCATTTACGTTCTGCTCGACGGTTCCTATTTGCATAGTGTTTAGTATCCTTTGGCGGGCGGTATCTTTAGGCGGGCGCCGAGAATACAAGGGCAGGTACATGTTAGCTCAAGCGTCGAAGCGGATTGAACAAAAATTTACCTGCCCTGAAATTCTGGCGCGAGGTTTCAATTCTCAAAAACCGAATAACCTCTGAGGCCCATCGGTAGGCGGTATACCTTTTGCGTGCTGACAACGATCATATTTCCCAAATCGTCAAACGCCAGCCCCACCAGCGCAGAGCCTGCCACTGCGATTTCGGCGCGCGTGCCGTTCGGCGTAATGCGGACGATGCCACGATGGCCGCGCAATGACGCCGTCACATAGAGGTTGCCGCTCGCGTCAAACGCCAGACCTTGCGGACGTCCCAGGCCGGTGTAGAACTTGCTGACTTCCCCCATGGCATTTACGCGCCAGATGCATTCGAAGGAAGACACCGTTGGTCCCGTCACATACAGATCGCCGTCCGGTCCAAAAGCCAAATGGTAGGCGGCAACACTGGGTTCGAGTGTCGCAAACGGACGCGATTCGCCCAATTCGTTGACGCGAAAGATCGTGCCACTGCGGTCGCCGACGTAAATGTCCCCGCGCCGGTCAAAGGCCAGGCCGGTTGCCACGCCCAGATCAGACGCGACTGTCTGGATTTCTTTGAAGAGCGAGATGCGATACAGCGCGCTGTCATAGCGGCTGGTGGCGTAAAGCGTGCCTTCGCGGCTGAAGGCCAATCCGGTCGGATTCACGATGTCAGACACGTAAGGAGAAACCGTGTCATCCGGCGAGATTTTATAGATGGAAACGGGGACTTTTTGTCCGCGTGAGCCGGAGAAGGTGACAAAGATACTACCGTCGCTGTGATCAATAGCCGGGTTGGCAACTGGATGCAGGTTGTCGGCCAGTTTGCTTCCCAGCGCAAAGCTGGAGGTGAAACTGGATATGCCACCTTCGAGCCGCAAATTGTCTGCCGAAACGCCGATCTCGGCATCAGGAATAGCCGCTACTACGCGATCTGGCGCAGCGCTGATAATGCGGCCGCGTTGCTCGCCAAACCAGACGCGGCAGGCTGTGTAATCCGAGGTGTCATATCCTTCGCAAGAGATGACGACTTCGCCGCCTTCGACACCCGCAGACGGCAGGACGCTTTTGATACGTCCATTGCTGAAATCTGACATTATGACTTCTCCGTAATGCTCAATGATTCAATTGATACCAATGGCTTGTTTGAAAAATTCCAAGAGGCCGAATGATACGCGAGCCAGCAAGTGATGTCTAGAATCGTGCCTGACGATGATGGGCAGGCAATTCTGAGAAAGAAAAAATGCTGCGAGATGCAATTCTGCCAACCAACCCGTTCTCATAAAGTCACATCGAAGGCCACGCAATAAGGTGATGTAAGTGATAACCGGGAAGCCTGTGCGCTTCTCAAGTTGAGGGGTAAAGGAGGAAGACAATGATGACGAATAGAACGGTGAAAAAGCTATTTGCAACGATGCTGCTGGGATTGACATTGACGATGGGAGCGGCGTTTTCGGCGCTGGCCAATACGCCCGCTCCCGAAGCGGAAAAGACAGTCAAAAAAATCCGCAAAGAATTGGTGACGCTGCCGTTTTACAGCGTGTTTGACAACTTGGCTTTCAAATTTGAAGACGGCACGGTGACGCTTTACGGGCAGGTTTCGCGCCCGACCTTGCGCAAAGATGCCGCGCGCGTTGTCCAGAAAGTGGATGGCGTCGAAGAAGTCGTGAACAACATTGAAGTGTTGCCGCTGTCGAATTTCGATGATCGCATTAGGTTGAACGTCTATCGTGCGATTTACCGGCAACCTGGTCTGGATCGTTTGTCATTGCAGGCCGTCCCGCCGATTCACATTATCGTCAAAAACGGCAATGTGACGCTTGAAGGCGTGGTCAACAGCAAGAGCGACGCAACGCGCGCATTTATTGCTGCCAATGGCGTGCCGAACGTATTTTCCGTGACCAACAATTTACGGGTTGAACGTGATTAGTTGTGGTTCGTAGTTCCTTCCGAGGGGTGAGGTTAAGTGACCTTACGTTGATGGCTGGCGAGCAAAACTCGCCAGCCTTTTTTTTATGTGCGCCCGGCAGGGCGCATTCACTTGGAGGTGAAAGTCCTCTACGACCCCGGCAGGGGGAATCGTTAGCCGGACGGCAAGGGGGGCCATCGTGAGGTGGAATCCGAAGGAAGCCGCAGGCAAAACGCTGGCCTGACGAACAGAAATCGCATAGGAGGCGGCAAGACTGGGTGAGGAGGCAAATCTCTTCAAAGTCCGATATCTGCACGGAAAGCTTTGACGTAGATGCGGCGGGCATAAGCGGGAAGGTGGATGCGCAATCCCCGGGGAGGTCTGTCATCTTGCCGCAAGGCGAGCGACGTCGAGAGGCGGCGTGATGGGATGACAGAAGTCAGCCGAGGGCATAGTAAGTCTGGTGATCGGACTGAAGGCCCGAACGTGAAGTTCGGAAAGAGGGCTTGAATTTCGCTGACGAAGCAGACGCAGACAGTATGGCTGAGATGCCCGAACCCTGCTCTGAGAGTAGCCGCCGGAAGTGGCGAGGGTAAGAGACAGGTGCGTCAAACGTCACGGCAAGGAGAGATTTCTCAACCCAGCCTGACAGAGTTTGTGACTGTTGTGATCACACATCAGGAATGATGGGATGACAGTTTCACCCCCTGTGAGGCAGTGGCTTCACGAACCGCCGTATGCGGAACCGCACGTCCGGTGGTGTGGGAGGACGGGAGCCGCAAGGCTCCCTCCTACCCGATTCTGAAAATAGGCTCTTTAGGCGAGCGATCTGCCGCACTCCTTTACCCGATCTATGCGTAGCATTTCCGCCGAGAGAGATCGCCACGCAACATCTCTTCAGGACAGTATTGATACAGCCACGGGAATGATTCAGCGGCGGTGTTTCGTGCAGTTAGTCGTGGGTTCCTGGCCGAGTGAGAACTTGCGCCGTTCGGTTGGGCAGACGCCGCGAATGGGCAATTGGCCTGAGACCTGACAGACTTCCAGCCAGAATTCGCCGCGCCCAGTTGATGCGCGAGGGGCGACGGTTGGTGTTGGAGTTGGTGGCGGTGTGATTGCGCCTTTGACTTCGAGAGTTGGAATCGGCTTAGGAGTTGCCGCTGCAACACGCGGTGTTGGTGTTGGTTTCCGTGGCGCGGCTTTGGTTTCTGCTGGTTCGGGGCGTGCGGTAATCGTGCTTGAGGGGGCGCCAATACCCGGAACCGCTTCCAGTTCTCTGGTATACGCAATGGGCGTTGGCATCACACCAGGAGTAACGCGCCGTGCACGTGTGTCTCCGCCTGCGGGAGGAGTCCTTCTGCTTGCGGTATCGGTGGTTACTGGCGTAGGCGATGGTTGCGCCGATGCTGAGCCGAAGCCAAACGCATCGGCGATGCGGCGCATAAACGACCGATTGTCAGGCGTTGCCGCTGGCACAGGCGTTTGCCGCGCAGTTGTGCGACGCGCTTCGGGCGGCAGCGGGATCAGATCATCCGGACTGGAAAGTACAACCGTGCGTTCATCATTGATTTGACTGGTAGTGCCAGTCGGAGTGATCGGCCTGGGCGTCGTGGCTGGACGAGGCGCCGGGCGTTCCGGCATCGGTTCGGCCATTGGTTCTGCGCCTGTCGGTTGCGGAATGTCCGGAATAGATGTGTCAGGCAACGCATCGCCACTGGGTTGCGTTCCGCTCAGGAAAATTTCGTGACGTACATTGGGCAGGTCCGCTGACGCGATTTGACCGGTTGCCGGATCAATATCCATTGTGACCAACCCTTCAGTCGGCGGGTTGAATTGTCCGCCCAGCTCAGGGTGGATTTGTAACGCCCGAATCATAAAATCAGCCCACATGGGCGCGGCAACTGCGCCGCCAGTGACGCCAATGTCGGTGTTGTCATCAAATCCGACCCAAACAACACAAACCAGGCTCGGCGTATAACCCGCAAACCAAGCGTCGCGCGAAGAACCGGTTTTACCCGCCGCAATGCCACGAAAACCCATCTGCCGTACACGCGTACCGGTGCCGTAATCCAACACATCCGCCATAATCGAAGTCATGATGTAGGCCACTTGTGGTGACATCACATCGTTGGATTGCGTCTTGGCTTCGAAAATGGTCGAGCCGTCTTTGGTGGTGATTCGTTTGACGGCCAGCGGCGCAGCGCGCTTGCCTTGATTGGCGAATGAGGTGTAAGCGGAAGCCATTTGCAACGGCGTGGCTTCGGCAACACCCAAGGCGACAGACGGAACGGCGGGCACCTTATTCAACCCGGCGCGCTCGGCGAAGCGGACTATCTGACCCAGTCCCAAACGCTGGGCGATTTCGACCGTGATGACGTTTTTGGACTGCACGAGCGCGTCGCGCGCCGTCATTTCCCGATATTCAAACTTGTCCCCGAAATTCCCTGGCGAATACACCTTGCCGTCGTAATCGAATTCTTTGGGTTCGTCGCGAAACATCATCGCAGGCGTAATCTGGCGGTCTGGGTCGTCCGTGCTTAGTGCTGCGGCATAGACAAATGGTTTGAACACAGAACCCGGTTGGCGTCTGGCTTCACTGGCGCGGTTCAATTGGCTGCGTGCGTAATCGCGCCCGCCGACCATCGCCAGAATTTCGCCCGTTTGAGAGTTCATCGCGACCATTGCGGCTTGCAACCCGTTTGTGCGTCCGCGCCGGGCCGCGACCTGACGTTCGACTTCCGGCATGTGTTTGGAAATGGCTTGATAGGCGGCCCGCTGCAAATCCAGGTCTACCGTCGAATAGATGCGCAACGAACGCATGGACTGGCTGTTGTCGCCATATTGCGATTCCAGTTGCCGCATCAGGTAGTCAACAAAATAGGGCGCATCCGACGCATCTACACCTTCGCCGCGTGCTGTCACGCCCAACGGATGATTTTTGGCAAGGTCGGATTCTGCGCGCGTGATCTTGCCGGTTTCGACCATTTTGTCGAGCACGATGTTACGACGTTCGATGGCGCGGTCTTCGTGGGAATACGGTGAGTAATAGTTCGGGCTTTGGATGATGCCGGCCAGTAAGGCCGATTCGTGCAGCGCCAGCGTCGAAATGTCTTTGCCAAAATACGCGCGCGCCGCCTGGCCAAATCCGTTGATTGAAAACCCGCCGCGTTGGCCCAGGTAAATCTGGTTGCAATACATGGCCATGATTTCCTGTTTTGACAGTCGCTTTTCCAGGATGACTGACATGTAAGCTTCGGCCAATTTGCGCTTGAACGTGCGCTCGGGTTTCAGGAAGAAGTTTTTGACGAGCTGCTGAGTGATGGAACTGCCGCCCTCGCGGATTTCGCCCAATTGATAATCGCGCACAGCGGCGCGCATGATGCCGCGCCAATTGATGCCCGGATGCTCAAAAAATTGGCGGTCTTCGATGGCGACGATGCCGTTGACCAGGTCCGCCGGAAGGTCTTTGTATTCGATGATTTTGCGTTTTTCGCGTTCTTCGTTGATGACGGAAGAGATCAACTCGGGTTCAATTTCGGCTTGTTCAACGGGCTGGCGGGTTTCCAGTTCGGTAATGCTTTGAATGCCGCCACCGGCGAAAGAGATGCGCAACGCCTGAAACGCGCGTGCATTATCAATGACTGCGTCACGGCTGGGATATAACTCGACGGAGTTGCCGCGCACAGAAAACTGACCGCGTTTGTCATTCTCAGTTGCGCCTCGTTCCAGATAACCGAGTCCGCGCAAATGACGCACCAAGTCATCCGGGCGCAAGCCTGCACCGACGCGCAAGGTTAGCGGGGCTGCGTAAATGCCCGAAGAGCGCACGAAGATTTCACCTCGCAAACCCGCATCAATGATTTCCGCATACCGTTGGTAATAGAAAATCATGATGCCACAGACAATCAGCAGAATAGGGATGAGCGCCAATAGGACAACGCGCCATTGCTGCTTTGCGACCAGAATAATTTGCGGAGCTTTCATAAGGCTTTACTGCGGGGAATTGCTGGTGTTTGACGTGGGCACGTTCTTTGACCGATGCGAGACGTGCTCGCCAAAATCGCAGCATTCCAAGTTTGCAAGGGTGGGCGCATTCATTGACCGGGCCAATTATCCCGATAATTGCTGGGCAGTCAATTGGGGGAAGCCACGGTCAAAGGCGTGGCTGCCACGGCTGGAAAATTTTCATTTTCTTTGGAAAGAACTCAACAAGGAGTTGCCTTGGCAGAGGAGTACTTGAGTTGCTAAAGGCAAAAAGTCGGCGGCTTCTGGCTCACGGCTTGACTATCGGCTGTCAGCGGTTAGTATGAGTAACATCTATTTGATAGCAGGACAGCGCTTGGGCACGGATGTCTAAGGCAATTTCCTTGTCTTGACTTAAGAGCGAGGACAGTCGAGCAAAAGCGCGGACGAGGCAAAGCCGCGGCAGATCAAAAGACTTGTCGCAGATCACGAGGAGTAAAAAGTGAAAAACGGTTGGCAAAAGGTTTCGCTTTACGGACTGCTGGCTTTTGGTATTGGCAGCGTAGCTGTTTCGCCTGCGTTGGTGACAGCGCAAAAATCTGCTGCCAGCGGGCGACAAAATGCTCCTGTCGCAACCGAGCAGAAAGTAAGCGATAGCTACCAGAAGGCGCTCGAAATTGTGCGGCAAAATTATGTCGTCGAATTGGATGACGAAGCGCTGACCAAATCTGCCGTGATCGGCATGCTCAAGACCCTCGATCCGCACTCCGATTACCTGGATCGCAAATCCTTCCAGGAGTTCAACGAAAAACAGCAAAGCCAGTATTTCGGCATCGGTTCTCAAATCGGCACGCGTCATCGCGCGACCTACATTTTGGAACCATTCAAAGGCAGCCCGGCGTCACGCGCTGGTTTGCGTTATGGTGATCAGATTGTCGCCGTAAATGGCACAGACACCACGACTTGGTCTTCGGACAAGGTACGCAACCTCTTGCTTGGGCCGCGCGGCACGCAAGTGACCGTGAGTGTCAAACGATTGGGTGTGGCCGAGCCAATTACCAACACCATCACGCGTGATGGTATCTGGCGTCCTTCGATTCCTAGTTATTATATGGTGCGCCCCAATGTGGGATACATTGGGCTGACCGCAGGCTTCCAGGCGACGACCAGTCAGGAACAGCGCCAGGCAATGTTTGAATTGCGCCAACAAGGCGCCGAAAGCTTCATTCTGGATTTGCGTGGCAACGGTGGCGGTTATCTGGAACAAGCCGTGCGCGTTTGCGATCAGATTTTGCAACGTGGCCAGAAGATTGTTTCGCAGCGTGGCCGCGAAGGGTTGGGCTTTGATGAAGAATACGTCGCCCGTAATGGCGCGACCGAAAACTTTCCGCTCGTGGTGATGGTTGATCGCAACACCGCGTCGGCTTCAGAAATCGTCGCTGGCGCGATTCAGGATCACGACCGCGGTTTGATCGTGGGCGAATCGAGTTTTGGCAAAGGACTCGTGCAGCGCATTTTCCCCGTCTCGAACGGCGGCGCTTTGACCTTGACCATTGCGCACTATTACACGCCCAGCGGACGGTTGATTCAGCGCGATTATTCGAGCGGTTCATTGTTTGATTATTACTTCCGGCGCAGCGCTGGCGGTGATGTCGCAACTCCGCAGAAGCGCACGGATGAGCGCAAGACTGACCTGGGCCGTACGGTGTATGGCGGCGGCGGTATCGAACCTGACGTCAAAATTGAAAGCACGGACTTTTTCACCGCCGCGCAAAATCGTCTGTATCACGGATTGTTCCTGTTTGTGCGCGATTTGGTCGCGGGCAAAATCGCCAGCGGGCCACAATTCAAACTCAACGGCATCGAATATGACCACAAAGTCAAACCGAACGAATTTGCGCTGTCGGAAGATGTCGTGAAGGCCTATCGCGAGTTTGTCGTGAAGTTCTACAAGGAAAATTCCGATTACGGTGTGACCACCGCGATGATTGACGAAAACCTGAACTGGGCGCGGCGGCAGATTCGCTACGAAGTTTTCCAGGCGGCGTACGGCACGGACAAAGCGCAGCAAGGTGTTGCTGATCAGGATGTGCAGTTGCAACGCGCGATCCAGGAAATTCCGAACGCGGCTGATTTGGCCCAGCGTTCGTGGCGTCGCAATACCGCGACCGCTCGTCCTGGCGAAAAATAACGGTCACACTCCGTGACAAAGCAGTTCTCACAGGCGGCTGGCCGATTCAGCCGCCTTTCCTTTTTTCAGGAGATTCCATGCAAATCGTAGATACCCACCAGCACTTATGGGATTTGGACTTATTGCCGTATTCATGGACGGCAAATGCTGCCCAACTGAACCGCAGCTTTCGGATGGAGGATTATCTGGCCGCGACAGCAGGTTTCGACGTGGTCAAATCCGTGCACGTTGAGGCGGATGTTGACGAAGCTTATATGTTGGCCGAGACGCGTCACGTGTTGGGATTGGCTGAACGCGACGACAATCCGCTAAGTGGTGTGGTGGCGGCTTGCCGACCGGAGTATGACAGCTTTGGCGATTACGTGCGCCAAATCGCCGGGCATCCGCATTTGAAAGGCTTGCGCCGGATTTTGCACACTGAGCCCGACGAGCTTTCGACCACCACCACCTTTACCGAAAATGTGCGTTCGCTCAGTCAATACGGCTTGTCGTTTGATTTGTGTTTTCTGGGACGTCAATTGCCGTTGGCGATTCGCCTGATTAAAGAATGCCCGGACGTGCAATTCATTCTGGATCATTGCGGCAATCCTGACATCAAAGCACGGGATTACGATGCCTGGCGCGCAGGGATCACTGAAATCGCCAGTTATCCGAATGTCGTTGGCAAAGTCTCTGGCATTGTCGTCAACACGGATCGCGAAAACTGGACGGTTGAAGATTTGCGCCCGGCAGTGGAACACGTCATCGCTTCGTTTGGTTGGGAGCGCGTGATGTTTGGCAGTGATTGGCCGGTTTGCACCTTGGCAGCGAGCTTTCAGCAATGGGTAGAGGCGTTACAGTTTTTGACCAAAGACGCCGGGGAAGAGAATCAGCGCAAACTGTTTCGCACAAATGCCGAACGCGTTTACCGGCTGAGTTAGCAGAAATTGCCAACGGGAATTGAAAAGGGCAGGGAGCGAACCCCTGCCCTTTGTCTTATTGGCATTCCGTGGCGCCGTCTTTCAAGTAGTTTTGATACCAGAGCTTCGGCACATAGGAGTTTTCCGTCAGACTGGGAACGCGGCCATCCAGGTCTGTGCCTGAGACCGAAAAGCGAAAGCGCAGTTTTAGTTCGCTCATCACTTCGCGTTCAAAGCGATCCTGCATGTTTTGTTGGCTGTAGCCGCGCGTTTGCAGACAAAAGGTCTTTTTCTGTTCGTTGTATTGCGCGTAATTCGGCACCATATCCACCACAAAATCATAAGCGATGCCGCCTTTGAATACGGGACGGCCAGCCAACAAAACCTGTTGTGGATTGATCACGCCTTCGGGCGTTGGCTCCACGGTCGCACGGTGAATGCGCAACCCCAACGCGCCGGTATAGCCATAACCAATTCGCTCTGGATATGCTTGAGGAATAGGTTGATACACGCCGTCCGCCGGAAACTTGATGGAAAATTTCAGCCGCAATCCGATGGCGCTGGCTTTGTCAGAGAGCAGCGGTTCATCGGCCCACTTCACGATTTGTGCGCGCACCAGTTTGTATTCACTGGTGACGGCGCTTTTTTCCGCTTCTTGCGACCACTGGCCAAGCGTCTGGTTTCCCGGCGACGTTTCGGGCTGTGCATTGGCTGTCTCTGACGAAACCGGGCGAATCAACCAGGGCAAGACGCGCTGGAATTGTTTGCCGCTGGTGTCGCGCCCGCGCGCGCAAATGCGAAACGGATGGTCTGGTGTTTCCAGCAACAGCGAAAAATTATACGGATTGGAAAAATCACTCTGCCGGAATTTGATCGGCGCGACTGGCTGCCCCTGTTCGTTGAGCAACTGAAATTGGATGGTGTCTATATTGTAGCCCGACACATAGACTTGAGCCGGTTGTCGCAAGCCGCGCACCGGCTGAAATTTGTCTGGCGTGTAAATCAAATTTCGCCCGAAAAACTGCGGACAGCAGACATACAACTCGCCCTGCACTGAAACAGACAGGTTGAAAGCGCCGTTGCCGTGCAACCGCACTTTCCACAAGCCGGGGCGCGGGTCCCACATCGAAATCGTGTTTTTGGTTTTGGATTCGCTGACGCTGATGTTTGGTTCGTTGAGCGCCAGAGGCAATCCGGTAGGCGTCAGAATCATCCAGGTTGTGCCCGGCGCAGTCTGCAAATTGAAAAAGACGCGCAACGCGCCGACCTCAATGGGCACTTCGATTTCGCGCGGTTGTCCTGCCAGTTCGCCGGAAACCAGGGCGATGTATTGGGCATTGGGGTCTTCCTGGGCGATGCTCGCGGGCGCTAAGGAAAACGCACACGCACCCAGCAACAGAGACACGAGAAAAAACTGCAAAATGGCCTTGCTCATACGAAAAACTTCCACGGAAAAGACTATTCGCTCATTCCGCACCTGCACTGTCAGGCGCGCGCGGAAAAAATCACTTTACGTTGAACGCGAATGGGCAGGCATCACAACATAAAGAAGCGTGTTTTGCCAGTCGTTTTTCCAGGAGTTTTACAACTTCCGGGGCCAAAGGCGACGGCAGGTTTTTCGACTTCTGGTGACCAGCCTGATGGTTCTGAGGCTGGAAAAGATCAAGGATGGTTGTGCACGTATTCTCGTTGAGCGGTACTGACCGCCCGTGCTAGATTGCACGCGTCGTTAAGACTCCCCGCAAATTGCCCAAACGATCAAGGAGAGATTCCATGTCTGCGAGAGTGTTGATTGCCGACGATGACCGCGATGCGCGCGTGTTATGGACGGCTGTGGCAGAGGCTGAAAACTTGCAGGTAGTCGAAGCCGAAGATGGGCGGCAAGCGATCGAAATCCTCAAAGAGGATGCTAACTTCGATCTGATCATCCTCGACGTCATGATGCCGTTTGTCGAAGGTTACGAAGTGCTGAAGTTCATCCGCGAAGAAGACCGGCTGGCACATATTCCCGTCATCATTTCGACTGCTGACCGCACTACGCGCGGGTTGACCGGTGTGCCTGTGGATGACAGAACCGCATTTATCAGCAAAGCTTCCGGGCTGGACAATATGCGGCGGGGCATTATTCAATCGCTCGGACGAAAAGCCGAGTAAACACCAATTCCTCGCGCGCCAGCGCCAGCAAGAACCGCGCGTTACGCCACTCAACCAAACGTTTACGACCGATTTGCGCTCCGCCTTCTGTTGTGAGGATTGCGGAAGGTCAATTCGTTTGGACTGAAATGGCAGAGCGCGTTTCTGCTTTGCCATTGGCCCGCGCACTCGTTTCCCCGAAATTCTGATGTCACACGACCCTTGCCCGCTTTGCGGGCGCGCAGGGCGGCAAGCGCTGCCTCAAACGGATGAAGGTTTGTTGTCGTTGATTGGTTCCAATGCTCCCGGATGGACACCGGAGCAGGGAATTTGTCCTGCTTGCCTGGATTTGTTTCGTGGCGCGCGCGACCGGCTGGAAGCCAACCCGAAAATCTTTCACGACGGCGAATATCACATTCTGCCTACCCCATTGCGCGTCGGCGCCAACGAACGTTTTACCGGGCGCGGCATCACCATCGCTTTTCTGGATTCCGGGTTTTATCCGCACCCCGACCTGAGCGAGCCGCACAATCGCATTCTGCGTTACGCCAACATCAATGATCCGCATTACGACGAAAAAGAGTTTCATACGCCGAACGATTCCAGTTGGCACGGCATGATGACTTCGGTTGTGGCGGCGGGAAACGGCCAGCTTTCGGGCGGCGTGTATCGCGGTCTGGCCTGCGAAGCCAACGTCGTGCTGGTCAAAGTCGGCAGCGCGCATCGCATCTTGCACGAAGACATTCAACGTGGTCTGGAATGGGTGCTCGCACACAAAGAGCAATACAACATTCGTGTGGTCAACGTTTCTTGCGGCGGCGATTACGAAGCGTCTTACCTGACGGACGGATTGTCGCAAGCTGCTGAAGCCGCTGTGCGTGCTGGTATTGTGGTCGTTTGTGCCGCGGGCAACGCCGGGCATTCAGGTGATCATACGGTGTTGCCGCCTGCTTCCGCGCCGTCGGTGATTACCGTGGGCGGGTTCAATGATAAAAACACGCTCGAATTGCGTGACAACGACGCTTACCATTCCTCGTACGGGCCGACCTTTGATGGTTTGCAGAAACCGGAAATCATTGCCCCCAGCATCTGGATTGCCGCGCCAATTTTGCCTGGCACCCCCACCGCTGCCGAAGCTCGTTTGTATGATCAATTGCAAGCTGCGCCGGACAGCGAATTGCGCGATGTGCTGAAAGCTTCGCCGGGCATTGATCTGCAACTGGACGCCGCCAGTGATCTGCCGGTGTATCTGATACGGCATCTGGTTTCGATCAAGATTCACGACGCCAACGTCATCAGCGGGCATTACAAACACGTGGACGGCACCAGTTTTGCTGCGCCGATTGTTTCTTCAGTTGTGGCGCAAATGCTCGAAGCGAAGCCCAGCTTGACTCCTTCCCAGGTCAAGCGCATTTTGATTGACACTGCCATCCGCATTGAAAGCGTCAACGTAGATCGGCAGGGGTGGGGCACGATCATCCCCGGACGCGCTGTCGAACGCGCGTTGCAATTTCAGTGAGGGCTTTGGGCGCGGATTTTGTGCGCGGCGTCAGCCCGCAAAAAACGATGTCTTGAGATGTATCTGATAGACGGCAACAATGTAATTGGGCAGCGCGCCAAAGGATATGAAAGCTGGTTCCGCGACAAAGTCGGTGCGCGCCAGCAGTTCTTGCGCGAACTGGCGCGTCTGGCGCGAGTTCGGAAACTGAAACTGGCGGTTGTGTTTGACGGCGCTCCTGACGCGGCCTTTCCTGACGGAGCAAGCTATAGCGGTGTGAAAGTCTATTACGCCCGGCAAAATTCCGACGCCGATACGCGTATTGTTGAGTTGGCCGAAGCGGAGAAGAACAAGAAGAGCCTGCAGGTTGTGACTTCGGACGGAAAACTGGCGCAGCGCGTTCGGGTTTGCGGTGTGAAAGTGATGCGCGCGGGCGAGTTTCGCAAATTGCTGGATGAGGCTGAAGAGAGCGTTCCGGCGCACGAAGCAGGCGTTCACGAAGAAGATATGGGGCAATGGATGCGTTATTTTGGCGTGGATGACTCTGACGATCAGGAATAAGTTTGACCAGCAAAAATGGGAAAAAGAAGAAGGCCATCTTCCAGTCTGGAATGAAGGTGGCCTTCTTCTTGATAGAGGTCTTGTCTGTGACGAGCCTGGTTATCTGATCCGTTCGTCTTTGGAAATCTGTCCGTCAAGAATGGTCAGCACACGATGCGCGTGCGCTGCGATATCCGGTTCGTGCGTTACCAGAATGATCGTGTTGCCGCGTTCGTGCAGCTTTTCGAGCAGATTCATGATTTCCACGGAGGTCTTCGAATCCAGGTTTCCCGTCGGTTCGTCCGCCAGGATGATGGATGGATTGTTGACCAGCGCCCGGGCTATGGCGACGCGTTGCCGTTGACCGCCGGAAAGCTCATTGGGTTTGTGGCTCATACGATGCCCCAATTCGACTGATTCCAGCGCTTTTTTCGCCATTTCGATCCGCTTGTTTGCCGGCGTGCCGTTATAAATCAGCGGCAATTCCACGTTGTGCAACGCCGAGGCACGTGGCAACAAGTTAAAGGTTTGAAAGACGAATCCGATTTCCTTATTGCGAATCCAGGCAAGTTCGTCATCGTCCATCTGCGAAACCAGCTTGCCGTTCAGCCAATACTCACCTTTGCTGGGCGTATCCAAACAGCCGATCATATTCATCAGCGTGGATTTTCCCGAACCGGACGGACCGATGATTGCGACATATTCCCCGCGGGCGATTTCAAAAGAAACGCCTCGCAGCGCGTGAATCTCTTCATCGCCCATCACATAGGTTTTCCACAAATCGTCGGTGCGAATCATGACTTCGCGCGTTTGTGGGCGATTGGTTTCTGGCCGGACTGCGGTTGAGGCGTCTTTTTCCATCATCGTAGCTACCATCATGGGATTCATCCTTAGTCGTTGAGCAGGCAGTATACACGGAGCGGAAGACAGCGCGAGTAATGATTTTTCGCGTTGTCTTCCGCTTAAAGTGGTTACCTATTTGCCGTCTTTACTGTCCGTAGTGCCCGGACGTTTGCTCTTATCTTCGCGCTTCACTTGCTGATCGGCTTTGAGCGTACGCAATTGCCGATACGGTCCGATGACAATTTCCTGTCCTTCATTCAGACCACTCTTGATCTCGATGTCGTTTTCGCCGGTGATGCCGGTTTCAACAGGAACGAAGATCGTTTTGTTGTTGGTCAGCGCGAATACGCCTTTGATCGGTTTTTTGTCCTTGGCGTCTTGCCCGCCGCCCGCCGGTTGTCCGGCAGCCGGAGAAGGCGCTGCGCTAGGTGCGCCGCCTTTCAACTGTTGCGGGTCGCGTTCGACCAGCGCTTGCAAGGGAATGGCGATGACGTTTTCGCGCCGGTCCGTGCTGATGACAGAGGTGGCCGACATACCGGGACGAAGCCGATCACGCACGTCCTCAGAGAGATTGACCAACCGCACCACGACTTTGAAGTCCTTGGCTTCTTGCGAACCTGAGGTCGCTGTCTGCGCGATTGTCTGGCCGCTGCGCGTCAAGGCCGTTTGTGCGATCTCGACGACTTCGCCTTCGATTTCGCGTTCGCCGAGAGCATCCACTTTGACTTTGGCTTTCTGACCGATTTTGACGTTTGAGATGTCCGTCTCATCAACTTTCACTTCAACGTTGATCACCGACATATCAGCGATGATCATCAACGCGGTGGACGAGAAATTGGACAGTGCAAACGTACCGACTTGCACGATTGGTCCGCCGATGACGCCATCAATGGTCGCGTACTGCGTGGTCTTGCGCAGCAAGTCTGTTTGCTGGGCCAAGCTGGCCTGTTGCTGAGCAACGCGCGCTTGAGACGCGTCAATAGTTGAGCGCGCCTGTTTGACGCGAATCTCCGCATCTTTGATTTGCACCTGGGCCTGTTCGACGCGCGCTTTGGCGGCATTCACTGACGCTTCAGCCGAATCGAAGCGCATTTTGGCCGAGTCGTAATTCGAACGGGAGTTGATGCCGGATTCAAGTAAATCCGTTTGACGCTTGAGTTCGATCTGCGCGTTGTTGCGTTCAACCTGCGCCCGGTCAAGGTCTGCCTGTGAAGTGTTCAGAGCCGCGCGCGCAGTGTTGATTGCGTTTTCCGCGGCCAGCATCGCTTGCGACTGGTTTTGCACATCAGCTTGGGCCGCGCGCAAGGCAGCTTCCTGAATGGACGTCGAACTGGCAAGCTGCGTTGGATCAACGCGCAACAACGGCTTGCCTTTTTTCACGACATCGCCCTCTTTGACGAACACATCTGTGACGCGACCTGAAACTTCAGCGGTGAGGTTGATGAATTGAATTGGCCGGACTTCGCCATTGGCCGTGACTTTGGATTCGAGGGCAGCGCGCCGTTCGACTTTGGCCGTCTGAACTTCCGGCAAATCGCTGCGCCGGGCGAAAACGCTGGCGATGATAATGCCAGCCAGCACCACCAGCACGATGGAGCCGATAATGATTTTTTTCTTGCGTGAAACCGCCATGAGCGTAATGCCTCCCCGGGGATGAGTACCTTCTGTGGTTTATTTTTTATTTTGCCAACTGCTTGGTAATAGGAACCTTTGGACGTGAGCCTATACGAAACCATTCGAGGCTGTGTTTCAAGAAGGTGACAAAATATTAAAGTTCATTGTAAAGACTTCCAACCTGTGCCGACAAGCCGGTATCAATCTATGACAAGGCAAAATTCACCAGAACGCCTGAATTCGACCTGCGGCCTGTCCAGAAATGCCCTAAAGAAGAACGTTGTCACAGTCTGAAATATTAACGCCAGTAGTTGGCGCAAAGTGTAGAGACGAGAATTCTTTTGTATTGGTCACGCGTCTGACAATTCGGTTGCCTTGACTTAGGTGCCTGTGTATAATCCGCCCGCCTTTAGAACAAGGTTACGCGGTTATGCCTCCCCATTTCATCTCTTACCGCGAAATGGATACCGCGCATGAACTCCGCAGATTAGGTCCGTTAGCTCCGAACGTTTAGATAATCACTCGATCAATAGGGAACCGTTAAGCGTTTATTGAATGTCTTCCCAACCTCCTCACACAGGTTTTGATCGTTGATGATTCGCGGACCAGAGAAATACTCGTTGCCTGGAAAAATTTATTCCGTTTTGCCATAGCTCGATGGCAGTGTATTCCGTGGCCGGTTTCTGTGTTGCGATTGGTAAGGGCAGCACCCAACGGTCAGGCTGTTCTTTACTGTACTTACGAGCTACGAATGGCTGCGCTCGTCGCCTCCAACCCCGTTTCATCCCGCGACAGCAACCCCGGCGGCCCAACCAGAATGACTGTTGCGTCACCTTGCCCAAGGTGCCCCGCTCCACCTGTAAAAAAGCAAGGCTTTTCGTTCAGATCATTAATTTCATAGGTGCTAATACTTTGGCTCCACGCGTAGCGCAGCCCTGCGCGCGCTGGCTTTATGGCTCTCCCCCTCACGTATACGGAGAGCACAGCTAGAGGAGGAAACATTGAAATCCAGATTTCTATTAATCATCGGACTGATCGCGGCGGGGCTTACGCTGTTTGCGTGGCGCGCGGACTTCCTGACATTTGGTCAGGACGCGCCCAATCGCACATACAACAGCCCGGTCGGCCAGATCACGCTGCCGACGGTGGAAGGGACGGCAGGCACACTTGGGACGGATTATGAACTGGCGCGTTTTGCGTTTGGGGTCAGATCCAATGTGCCGCAGGTCGGCGATCTGGCGGGTGACACAGGCAATGGCTTTAGTGACCGTTACGATTTTGAAAACCTTGATGCCTTTCCGTTGGCGCAAGCCGCTAATTTAGTCGGCGATCTTGACAGTTTGGACCCGGCCAATTCTGTTTTGGTTGGCGGACGTATCATCAACCCGGGCTTCCGTTTTGTGCACATCGGTCAGCAGGCATATGTCTGGCGTGTCGGCGAAGACAACGACATGGCATATACCCGCGAAGTCACGGTTTTTCCTTCGATTGACCACTTGTTTGATCCTGAAGTTCCTGGCTATGGGCCGAAGAGCGCCAACCCACCGGCGGGCGGTTTCGGCAATATCCTGCTGGAAGCTTGCGAATTTACGGTGTGGGGCACGGATGATCCTGCTGAAGCCGAACTGGCCGCGCGTACGCCAGGCTATTTCGGTCGTGGCGGCACGGGCCAGGCGCCGAACAACAAATGGTATCGGGCGACGCTGACCAAAATCTTCGCTGACGGATTCAAGGACTTCAACAACTTGAGCCCGTTTGCGCAACGTACGGCGGGCAGTGATCCGTCGCCGCAAGAAGGCGACGATTTCGCTTCACAATGGCAATTCCGCGACAGCGGCGGCCAACCCGTCGCGGTCAAGTTTGTCGCCGTGTATGCCAATCGCACGCGCGCCGAACAGTTCTTCCGCGCGGATTCCAACGGCAACATTCCTGGCAATCTGGCGCAAAGCAACGAAGCTGAAATTGACGGTCTCGGCTTTAAGAAAGTTATCGTTGACAAGCGCGGTTCGATTGCTGGCCGGGTGGTGAACGATGCCAATGCCAATGGCCGCATTGATGCGACTGAACAACCAATTGCAGGCGTGACGATTCGTTTGACGGGGCCGGATGGCGATTTGAGTGCCACCACGGACGCGGGCGGAAATTATAAGTTCATGCCGTTGACCGGTGGCATTTATCGCGTGACCGAAGTGAACTTGCCGGGCTATCTGGACACGGGCGTTCTGCCCGGCCCAGGTAACACTGCCATTGACCTGAACAATATCCGGGTGAGTTTGGATGCCGGGGAGATGAGCATCGAAAACAACTTCCTCGATGTGTTGCCTCCGCCGGATACGCCAAACCAGCCGCTTTGCACACCGGGTTGCTTCAACAGCGTGGACATGTGGTTGTTGTATCCCAGCGCACGCCAGACTGTTTATAACAACAATGGCGGCGTTGGCAGCATCTTCATTCTTTCGCTGAATCGTCCGGCGCAAAGCGATGCCGAAGTCGAAGCGGCCTTGCTGACGCTCGACACCGCCAAAGACAGATTGAATGCGCAATTTGTTGCCGCGCAGCTCAACACGCTCAGTTATCCGCAAACGATTTTCAATCGCGCGTCGTGCTTCTATAACGGGCCGAACGTGATCGTAAGAGTGCCGGGTGACCCGCGCGTGCTCGAAATGCTCAATCAGGCGCGCACGATTTTCGGATCGGGTGACGATCTGCAAATTGATCAACTGGCGATATATCTGGAGCTGATCAACAACATTACGGCAACACGAGGGATCATCTGCCCCTTCGCAGACCCCTGATGCACAAGTTTGCGCGCCGAAAAAGCTGTTACTGAAAGCGCGCAATTTCCGCAGAAAATCGCTGCAACTTGGCCGTCGTTCACGAGAACGGCGGCCTTTTTTTTAGCCGATTTCGTTACTGACTCGGTGAGAAGAGTCTGGCCGTCATAATGCGACCGTGCACTTCGGCTGGGTGACGCGACGTGAGTGATAAGTTTGCCATACGCAAATTCCGCGACGGCTAATCTGCGATGAGAGAGCAAGGTTGCGAAGCGCGGGGCGGGGATGATATTTCTGCTCTGCGCTTATAGGTGCGCCATTTCTAAACATCACAAGAGGTTTGATTCGATGAGTTATCAGCAAATCCTCTCGCAAGAAGAGTTGGCCGAATTGATGAAAGCGAGCGAGACGCAACCCGTGCTGTTTTTCAAACACAGCAATTCGTGCGGCATTAGCCAGCGGGCGTTCGCCCAGTTTGAACAATACTTGCAAGCCCCCGAAAGCCAGGGCATACGCCACGCCGTCATCGTTGTTCAACATGCGCGCGCCGTCAGCGATGCTCTGGCGCGGCTGGTTGGCGTTGAGCACGAATCGCCGCAAGCGATTCTGGTTCGCGCGGGCCGCGCGGTTTGGAACGAATCGCATATGGCGCTTAAAAGCGCCGTGTTGGCCGAAGCCATTCGGCAGCACTAAGTTTGTTGCGGTTCGTTTTCCAAAACCTGTTCTGGAATTTCTTCGCAAAACACCAAAGCAAACAAAAGAGGTGAAGCCATTCACGTTGGCAGCCCTTTTTGTGTGTTTTTTGTCTTTTGAAGTTTCCCGGTCCGATCTGGATGGCACGCTTTCGTTCGCTAACCTTCGAGCAAATGTTCGAGAACCTTGGGATTGAGCTGGCCGGTCAATTTGTTGGGATGCGGCGAATAGACTTGCTGGATCAATTTTGCGACCAGTCCCGTCCAACCGGTTTGGTGGCCGGCGCCCAAGCCCGCGCCGTTGTCGCCGTGAAAGTATTCGTAAAACAACACCAGGTTGCGCCAGTGTTCATCTTGTTGAAACATTTCAGTGCCGCCATATACCGGACGCCGTCCGTGTTCGTCTCGCGTAAACAGGCTGATCAGTCGTTGCGAAAGTTCCAGACTCACCTGCCATAAATCCATTTTCCGGCCAGAGCCAATCGGGCATTCCACTTTGAAATCGTCGCCCAAAAAGTGATGGAATTTCTGTAACGATTCGATGAGCAGGAAGTTGACCGGATACCAAATAGGGCCGCGCCAGTTGGAATTGCCGCCGAACAAGCCGGTTTGCGATTCTGCCGGCTCGTAATCCACACGATGTTCGACGCCATCCACTTGCAACCGGTAAGGATGCTGCTGATGAAAGCGCGACAGCGAGCGGATGCCATACGGCGACAGGAATTCGTTTTCACTCAACAGGTATTGCAGCACGGAACGCAACCGGTCGCGGTTGACCAATGAAAAGAAGCGGCGCACGTTGTGCGGCGTTGTCATCGTTTCGATGTATTCGCCCAGCTCAGGCAGATTATCAATGAACCATTGCATGCGCCGTTTGAAACCCGGCAAATGGTCAATCAGTTCGGATTCCAGCGTTTCCACCGCAAACAAGGGGATCAATCCCACCAGCGAACGCACACGCATCGGAAAGCTGCGGCCATTGGGCAAATGCAGCACGTCGTAATAAAACCCGTCCTGCCGATCCCACAACTCGATACCTTTGCCCGCGATGTTGTTCATCGCGCGCGAAATGTAGACAAAGTGTTCGAGAAATTTTGACGCGACGTCTTCATAGGCGGGATTGTCTTTGGATAATTCCAGCGCGATAACCATCAGATTCAGGCAATACATGCCCATCCAACTGGTTGCGTCAGATTGTTCCAGCGAACCGCCTGTGGGCAATTGTGCGCTGCGATCAAACACGCCAATGTTGTCCAGACCGAGAAAGCCGCCTTCAAAGATGTTGTTGCCTTCGGTGTCTTTGCGATTTACCCACCAGGTAAAATTGAGCAGCAGTTTGTGAAAGACGCGCTCCAGGAATTTGCGGTCTGTGCGTCCGAAATGCTTCTGCTCGATTTTGTAAACGCGCCACGCCGCCCAGGCGTGCACGGGAGGATTCACATCGCCAAACGCCCATTCATAAGCAGGCAACTGGCCATTCGGGTGCATGTACCATTCGCGCAGCAACAGCAGCAGTTGGTCTTTGGCGAAATCCGGATCAACCAAGGCGAGGGGAATGCAATGAAACGCCAAATCCCAGGCGGCATACCAGGGATATTCCCATTTGTCGGGCATTGAGATGATGTCTTCGTTGAGCAGATGTTGCCAGCTACTGTTGCGGCCTTGTCGCCGTTCGGCAGGCGGTTCAGGTTGGGCGGTGTCTCCGCGCAGCCAACGTCGCACGTCGTAATGATAAAACTGCTTGCTCCACAACATACCGGCAAAGGCCTGCCGCTGAATTTGCCGCAAATCTTCGCTCAAGCCCGGCGGTTGCAACTTCGTATAAAACTCATCAGCTTCGTCTAGCCGTTGGCGAAACAGCTCGTCAAAATCCTGGCCCAACAGTGTGGCGGCGGTTTCGACGATCGGTTGTTGCGACGTCAGCCGCAATTTGATGGTCGCGCTGGCGCCGGGAGCCAGCCGCAATTGATAGCGCGCTGCGGCTTTGGTGCCGATTTGTTGCGGATTCACCGCCTGCTGCGCACCGTGAATGACGTAATCATTGATGCCGTCTTTGGCGTATGGCGAACCGTGCGCCGCGACATTGTCACCGCCATACAAGCGCGCGACGTTGGTTTCGTTTTCGGTGAACAGCAGTTCGGGCGAGGCTTCGCAGAGCAGCCAGCGCAACGGCGCGTCAAAATGCCGCGCGCGAATGGCGGTCAGACCGGGCGTTTCGGTTTCGCGGCGCAATTTCGGTTTGCGCGCATCCGCGCCCCAGGCCCAGGTGTTGCGAAACCAGAGCGTCGGCAACAAGTCGAGTTGCGCGCTTTCCGGCCCGCGATTGCTGGCCGTGATTTTGATCAGAATGTCTTCGCAATCGGCTTTGGCGTATTCGACAAACACGTCGAAGTAGCGCTGTTCGGCAAACACGTCCGTATCAAGCAGTTCGTATTCCAGATCGCGCCGTCCGCGCCGTTGTGTTTCTGACAGCAGTTGTTCGTAGGGAAAACGCGCTTGCGGGTATTTGTACAGAAACTTCATGTACGAATGCGTCGGCGTCGAATCCAGATAGAAGTAATACTCTTTGACGTCTTCGCCGTGATTGCCTTGTGGGCCGGTCAATCCAAACAGCCGCTCTTTCAGAATCGGATCACGCCCATTCCAGAGCGCGAGCGAAAAACAGAGCAACTGGTGGCGGTCGCAAATTCCGGCCAAGCCGTCTTCGCTCCAGCGATAGGCGCGCGAGCGGGCGTGGTCGTGCGGAAAGTAATCCCAGGCCGTGCCGCTCTTGGAATAGTCTTCGCGCACGGTGCCCCAGGCGCGTTCGCTCAGATATGGACCCCAGCGTTTCCAGTGTTTTTCGCGTGTGCGAGCTTCCTGCAATCGTCTTTCTTCGGCATTCATAGACATAGGTGATGGGCTGAATGAGATGTGGGGGCGGGCTTGGCGTCCGCTGAAAATGACATCTGTTGAGGGGCGCGAAAAGGAAGGCAACTCCTCGAGCTATGACGCGTGCTAGGGAGTCGCGCCTTCGGCTGGCGTTTCGCGAAACTCAACCGGGTCCTGACAACATTCGCACGGGCCGGGTTTATGCACAGAGATATTGCAGACGTCACAATGATACGCCAGGTTATACAACCGGCCTTCACGCCACGCTTGCAAGCCGATGACTTCGATAAAATTGCCCGCCGGAAACAGCCGCGCGGTTACTTGCAATTCACGCGTGCGGTAACGCGCGTCCATCCAGATGGCTGCCGCTGTGTCAGTCGGCAAAAAGGGATACAGTTTGCCGTCGCCGGTTTTCAGACTGTATACGTGGTGACGGTTGTCGCAATCCGGCTCGACGGTATAACGCTGTTGCAGCTCTTCGGTCAGGCAGACGACGCGTCCGCGTAATGCGACGGTCGCAGCTTCTTCTGGCGAACGCGGTTTGTCTTGCGCTTGTGCGGACAAGGCAAACGCACCCGTGGAAAGCAAAACAGTGGCGCAGAAATCTCTTCGTGCTGATTTCATATCAGGTTCCTTTTCGCGTGTTGACGCGGCCAAAACACGCGCGGCCAATCTACCGAATGCGTCGGGCAAATTCAAACCTACCGAAAATGACGCGCGCTGGCTATAATCGCGGCCTTCACCGACAACAGCAGTGTTAAATCATACGCATGCAGAAAAAACATTTTCATTTGATTGGCGTTTGCGGCACGGCCATGGGGTCGCTGGCTGGAATGCTCAAAGCGCAAGGTCATCGCGTCACCGGTTCGGACAAGGCGTTTTACCCGCCGATGGGCGATGAATTGCAGCGGCTCGGTATTAAAACCTACGAGGGATTTTCGCCGGAACATTTGCTGCAGAATGGCAAACCGCCTGACGTGGTGGTGGTCGGCAATGCGACTTCACGCGGCAATGCAGAGCTGGAATATGTGCTCGATCATAAGCTGCGCTATGCCTCGATGCCCGAAGTCATCCGCGAGTATTTCATTCGCGGCAAACATTCGACAGTGGTGGCTGGCACGCATGGCAAAACGACGACGACTTCGTTGCTGGCCTGGGTGATGGAAGTCGGCGGGCTCGATCCCAGCTTTTTGATCGGCGGCGTGGCCGAAAATTTCGGCGCAAGTTTCAAGGTGACTTCCGCGCGGCATTTCGCCATCGAAGGCGACGAATACGACACCGCCTATTTCGACAAAGGCCCAAAGTTTCTGCATTACCTGCCCGACGTCGTCATCCTCAACAACATCGAATACGACCACGCAGACATTTATCCCAGTCTGGAAGCCGTGATGAAATCCTTTCGCTTGTTGGTGAATTTGATTCCGGCGGGCGGGCGACTGATTGCCGGGTGGGATTCGCCCGTGGTGCGCGAAATCGTCAGCAAGCCCATCGCGCCGCAAGGTGTCTGGTGTCCGGTTGAAAGTTTCGGCGTCGAACACGGCGACGCCAAATGGACGGCGCGCGAGATCGAATTTACCGCCGAAGAAACCAGTTTTCGTGTTTTGTGCGAAGGCAAGGAATATGGCGAGTTTCGCACGCCGTTGGCGGGCATGTTCAATATCAAAAACTGCCTGGGCGTGATCGCGGCGGCGGAAGTGCTGGGCATCGAACGACGCGCGGTGGCCGAAGCGCTGGCAACATTCAAAAGCGTCAAACGTCGCATGCAAGTGCGCGGCGAGGTTAACGGTGTGACCGTGATTGACGATTTTGCACATCATCCGACGGCGATTCGCGAAACGTTGCGCGCGGCAAAACAGAAATATCCTGAACGGCGCTTGATCGCGATTTTCGAACCGCGTTCGTGGACGACGCGCAAGAAAGTGTTTCAGAAAGAATATCCCACGGCTTTTGCGCCCGCGGATTACGTGATTCTGGCGCCGTTGTTTGAATCGTTTCGTTTGGCGGCGGACGATCAGCTTTCGGTGGAGGACGTGATCGAAGATTTGCGCGCCCAAGGGAAACAGGCTTTTTCCATCGAAGGCGCAGACGCGATTGTCGCGCATCTGGCTCCGCAATTGCTGCCCGGAGATGTCGTGCTGGTGATGTCGAATGGCGGGTTTGGCGGCATTCACCAAAAATTGTTGGATGCGCTGGCGACACTTTGATCCGCACCGCGGCGGGTAGATTTTCTGGTGTTGCTTTGCCCCTGGTCAGAGTCAGAGTAAGATACGCGCGCACTTCCCGAACGGCCTGCGTTTCCGCCGCAGCCGTCATTCGCAACGAAAAATTACGTCAGTACAGCACTCAGGAGAACTCGCATGAAGCCTGCACGTTCACTCGCTCTGCTTGCCTTATTCGCGTTTCTGGCGGTAGTTGCGTTGGTTCCGCGCTTGTGGGGAAGCAGCGCCAAAACTGCCGCGCCTACCTTTAGCAAAGACATCGCGCCGATTTTTGCCAAAAACTGCATGAACTGTCATCGGCCCGGCGAAATCGCGCCGATGTCGTTGATGAATTACAAAGAAATCCGCCCCTGGGCCAAAGCCATTCGTGAAAAAGTCGTTGGTCGGCAAATGCCGCCCTGGCACGCCGATCCGAAACACGGCGAATGGACTAACGATACGCGTCTGGCGCAAAAAGACGTTGACGCCATCGCCGCCTGGGTTGACGCCGGTGCGCCCGAAGGCAATCCGAAAGATTTGCCGCCGCTGCCCAAATTTGCCAGCGGCTGGTATTTGGGTGAACCGGATATCGTTTTCCAAATGCCGACGGAATTCACCGTTCCCGCAACCGGCGCGGTTTCGTATCAGTACTTCACCGTGCCGAGCAATTTCAAAGAAGACAAATACATCGCTTCGATGGAAGCGCGCGCGGGCGATTTGTCGGTGGTGCATCACATCGTGATTTACGTGCGTGATCCGAACGAGAAACAGCCCAAGCGCCAGGACATCGGCACGGGATTATTGGGCGCGCTTTCGCCCGGACAAACGCCATTTCAAGCGCAGCCCGGCACGGCCAAATTGATCAAAGCCGGTTCGGACATCGTCTTCCAAATGCATTACACGCCCAACGGCAAAGAAACCAAGGATCGTTCGATGGTCGGGTTGCGCTTTGCCAAATGGCCGGTCGAAAAAGTGATGACGACGACAGCGGCTTGGGACGCCCGCTTTACGATTCCGCCGCACGCGGAAAATTACGAAGTGAAAGCTTCGTGGGAAGCCGAAAGCGACATCACCATCTGGAGTTTGATGCCGCACATGCATTTGCGCGGCAAAGACTATCTCTATCGCGCGATCTATCCTGATGGCCGGTCGGAAGTGCTGCTTTCGGTGCCAAAATATGATTTTGGCTGGCAGGTGTATTACTACCCGAAAAATCCTATCAAGCTGCCCAAGGGAACCAGGATCGAGACCGTCGCGCATTATGACAACTCGACCAAAAACGCACAGAATCCCGATCCGAGCAAACCGGTTCGGTTTGGCGAACAAACCTGGGAAGAGATGATGAACGGCTTTTTTGATTACACGGTGGACGCGCCCAAAGCCGCCGCTTCGGGCAGCAGCGGTCAACGCTGAGCAGAATCACGCCGCACAATTCCAACCTCTCATTTCGTTCAGATGCCGCCGCTAGCTGTCGCTTCGGCGGCATCTGTTTTTCGCCTGCACTCAGCCACACACCCGGCAGCGGACAGCCTTGCCGCTGAAAATCACCCGCAACACGAGTGAAAGAATTTTTTCTTCGGCGTCCGGCTTTTATGCGCGCAATTGCGCGTTAACAGGTGAGCGGCAAAACAACCCAAAAGAACTTGCTGTTTACGCGGTGTCTGCGCCGCTACGCGACTGGGCGAGGACGTCTGTTTTTCGCCTGGCTCCGGCATTTTCATGCACATCCAATAACCACCCGTCAGCCAACAGGAGGCCATGATGCGTCAGCTTCGATACGGTCGTATGACGTTGCTTGTCTTGGGATTGTGTTTACCACTGTTTTTGATGCAATCACGTGCTACACACGGAACGCCAACACAGCCCGGGCTGGCGTTGTCAGCCGTGAGCAAGAGGCACGGCAGTGACGCGTATTTTGTCGCTGCAGCACCTGTATTGACCAGCCTTAGCCCTGCCACGGCGGTGCCCGGTGGACCAGGATTCGTTCTGACAGTCAACGGCAGCGGGTTTGTTGCGACTTCGAAAGTACGCTGGAACAACGGGGAACGATTCACTACTTTCGTGTCGGCCACGCAACTGACAGCCAATATTTTTGCCAGCGATATTGCAGAAGCAGGCGCGGCTTCGGTCACGGTTGTGACGCCAGGGACGGGCGGCGGAACCTCAAACGCTCTGACCTTCCTGATCACCACGATTCCTTGTCCCGGCGTGAGCGGACTGGCTCCGGCCAGCGGGTTGGTGGGCGTTTCGGTGACCATCACCGGCACGAACTTCACCGGCACGACCGCCGTCAAATTTGCCAACAACGTCACCGCGCAATTCGCTGTGGTGAGCGATACGCAATTAACGGCAACGGTGCCCG
>JAEUQO010000295.1 GCA_016789605.1 Acidobacteriota bacterium | reverse complement strand
TCACGCGTGATGAAATTGTCTGTGTTAAAGAGCACGCGCGTTGCGGCAGTAAGGGCTGCCGCTTGCGCCTGGCTCAATCCGGCGTTCGTCAATTCCTGGCTGGCCAGCGCTGATGCCGAAGCCGGTTGACTGGTGAATCCTTGCAACTGCCGTTCGACATATCCGCGCAGCGCGGCCAGTTCGGTTGCGTTGGGTAAGCGGCTGAAACACAACACAAACGCCTGTTTCAGGCGCGCGTCCAGCGAGGCGGCAAATTCGCCCGGCACTTCGCGCACCAACCGTGCCGCCAAGCCTTCTGCAATTTCCAGGAAGGCCGGGTCGTTGGCCAATGTCAGCGACTGCAACGGTGTGTTAGAGCGAAATCTTCGCGTGCAGACTTGTTGGAAATCGGGCGTATCAAATGTCGAAAACAGCGGATACGGAGCGCTGCGATAAAATTGCGTATATAGCGCGCGGCGGAATCGTTCGGGGCCTGTCGCCGCCAGCCAGTTCTTTTTGTTTTGTGTGAAGGCGTACACGCCGTCAGGTTGCGGCGGGCGCACGCTGGGGCCGCCGATTTTCGCATTGAGCAAACCGCTGGCGCTCAAGGCGGCGTCGCGCACGATCTCGGATTCGATGCGAAAGCGTTCCTGCCGCGCCAGCAACAGATTGCGCGGATCCACATCGTTCAACTCTTTGCGCATTTCCGACGCCTGCCGATACGTGGCGCTGGTCACGATCAGGCGGTGCATCGTTTTCAAACTCCAGCCCTGACGAATGAATTCCGTCGCCAGCCAATCCAGCAATTCAGGATGCGTTGGACGTGCGCCTTGTGTGCCGAAATCTTCCTCGGTTTCGACAATGCCGCGTCCGAAATAGCGCATCCAGATGCGATTCATCGTCACGCGCGGCGTCAACGGATTGGCCGGGTCCACCAGCCATTTGGCCAGATCGAGCCGCGTGCGGTGTTTGTCTGTTTCGGGCAGGGCAGGGGCAATGGCGCTGAGCACGTTGGGTTGTAACAACCCCGCCGCTTTGTTCGGACGCGTAAAATCACCGCGTGTGAAAATGTAGGATTCGCGCGGCACATTGACGTCGTGCATGACCATGGCAAAGACGGCATTGCCGCGCTGTTTTTCTCTGACGGCGCGCGCCGAAGCAAACGCCGCATTGACCAGTGTTTGTTGTTCGCTTGTACGGGCCTGGGCGTTGGTTTTGAGGGCAGCCAACAGCGCTGCGCCGCGTGCATCGTGCGGCGTTTCGGTGGCGATTTCGAGTTTGAAATGCCCTATGCCGTGATTGGTTTCGGCGTCGTGGCGCAGGATGAATTGAATCTGGCGGCTGGCAAATTCTTTCGGTTTGGCAAATACAAACACGGCTTCGCGGGTTTGCGCGGTGTTGTTGATTGCCCAGCCAGTGCGGCGGTCGCCGTCGGTCGCTGTGCGCGCTGGATAAGAACTCTGCTCATCATCGGCAAACGCATCGCTGAACCGGTGGCTGCCGCCCTCTGATTCGATATAAAACTCGCTCAAGGCAAAAGAGCCATCGCCCGCCAACCCGGGGCCGTTTTTCGGCAAGGCTTCGTGCGGAAACACGCGCAACCGCACCGCCGCGACACGCGGCGACGCGATCCTGACCAAAATACGATACGCGTCGTTTGACGAAGCGTTGGTTGCCATCAGAAACGAACCGTCTTCCAACTGCTGCAATTTACCTGCGGCTTCGGTGTCGAATTTGACCGGATCAAACGACACCCATTTCACCTCTGTGTTGGGCGCGGTCACGGCTGGATTGCGTTCGAGCCGCGCGATTTCCTGCTTTTCCCATTCGGGTTGTTTCAGTTCCGGGCGCACAGGCGCGCCATTGGCGACCAGCGGTTCTGTGGTTTCTGGTTTGCCAAACATCTCGCCGCGATTGACCGGCACGACCGGACCCTGGTTGTTCACGTCCATCGTCGAGTTATAGAACGCGAACATCTGGTAATACTCTTTGTGCGAAATGGGATCGAATTTGTGCGAATGACATTGCGCACAACCAATGGTCAGCCCCAACCAGACTGCGCCGGTTGTGCTGACGCGATCCATGACCTGTTCGACGCGCGCCTGTTCCGGGTCAACGCCGCCTTCTTCATTGATAACCGTGTTGCGGTGAAAGCCGGTGGCGACCAGTTGCGCTTTGGCTTTGCGTGGGTCTGATGGACTCGGCAACAAATCTCCGGCCAGTTGTTCGATGGTGAATTGATCGAACGGTTTGTCATCGTTGAGGGCTTGAATCACCCAGTCGCGGTACGGCCACATCACGCGTTCGCCGTCAATCGTATAGCCGTTTGAATCGGCATAGCGCGCCTGATCCAGCCAATGCCGTCCCCAGCGTTCACCGTAATGCGGACTGGCGAGCAGCCGTTCAACCAGCGCGTTGTAGGCCGCATCCTGATTTTTCCCGAAATCCCTGACGAATTGTTCCACTTCCGCCGGTTGCGGCAACAACCCGACCAAATCCAGCGACAGACGACGGATCAAGGTGCGCGGATCGGCTTGCGGCGATGGTTTGAGGTTTTCGCGTTCGAGGCGCGCCAGAATGAACGCATCAATCGGATTGCGCACCCAGGTTTGGTCTTTGACCGTAGGAACAGCCGGACGCTCTGGCGTGACGAAAGACCAATGCTTGCTCTTCTTCAGTTCCACTGACGCCGCCGCCGGAAAATCCGCGCCTTCATCAATCCAGCGTTGAATCAGCGCAATTTGTTCGGCAGACAATGCTTCGCCGCCTTTCGGCATGCGCGCTTCGCCGTTCAGCCCCTGCAACCGATGCACCAGGCGGCTGTCTTGGCCTTTGCCCGGTGTGATGACGCGCGCGAGCGACGTTTTGTTGAGCACGCTCAATTGCGACATCTGTTTTTCCGCGCCGTGACAGCCCGCGCACTTGGCCTGAAAAATCGGCTGTATCTGGCGCACGAAATCCACTTTTCCGGCGGGCGTCTGTTTGCCGTTGGCAAAACGAAGCAACGGAGTGAACGCCGCTGCGGCAAGAACGATCAACGTGATTTTGACGATGCGTTGCATACGAGTTGTTAGAGAGAATGAGGCAAATACGCTTCGTGGACGGCGCGCTGTTCATTGAGTTTGCGCGCGGCGATGACGGTCATTTCCGCGCGATAGACTGCCGCCAGGGTAACCAGCCAGGGAATTGCATTGCCGCTGAGCTGCAGAAAACCTTGCACGGCAAGGGAAAACGTGAAATCGCTGTTTTGCCAATAGCCGCGTTGCACGGCTGTTACCAACACGATCAAACAGCGAAACACGGCATACACCGTCAGCGTGCGCAAGGCCAAGGCCAGCCGCCCACCGCCCATCAGTTGCGCCTGATGATGCAACAGCAAGCTGATGACGGCGAACCCCATCAAGGGAATGAAATTGAATTGTTGCAGGTAACGCGCCGCCGGATAAATGGACCCGGCCAGTGACAAATGCTCTTTGACAAACGACAGACCCAACAAGACCGACGCCATCACCGCAAACCAGACGTAATCGCGACGTTCGACGGTCAGGCCCAGACCGACGCGATGATAAACCCAGCACATCGGCAACACACAACCCAGCAACGACAGATTGCTAAACACCAGCAGAATCTGATCGTGCAAACCGGGCAATTCGCTGCTGCTGTATTCCGGCAAGAGCAAACCCAGCAACGGCGTTTGCGAATAGATTCTGAGCAGCGCAATGACCAGATGGGCGCTCAGCGATTGCCAGGCAATGTGCAGCCAGAAGGTGTCTTCGTGTTCCTTGGCGATGGCCAAGGTCAACAACAGCGCCAGAACGCAAGCCAGCGTGCGGCCAGCCACGCTGAGGGCTTCGCTCAGGATCGGCATCGGCGAGATGACGTGAAATTGCTCCAGCAACACCAGCGACAAGCGCAGCGCCAGATGCACCGTCATCGCCAGAAAAATTTGTTTGCGCGTGATGCCTGTCAGAAACATCGCCGGTTTAGAGTTTGCCGCTTTCCCACACCAGTTGTGCGCCTGTTTTGCCGCACATGATGGTGGTGATCGCCGCCAGATTGGTCAGAAATTGCGGCCAGTGATCGCGCGAAAGCTGTTCGGGAGCGTCAGTCGAAAGCCCCTTGGCCGCCGCGCGCAGGGCATTGGTCGCCGTACGCGTACCGCACAGCAACATCAACAAATCTTCCAAAAAACGCAGCCGCTCCGGGATAGACGCCGAACGCTCCGGCGCCAGTTCGTCAGCACGCAAACGGGTGACGACGCGTTGCCAGGCGGCTTCGATTTGCGCGTCAGCGAGAACCGGCGTGTGTTGCCAATAGCCGCTTTGCAAACGCAATTGCCCTTCGGCCAGACGCAAACGCCGTCGCAAATCGGCGCATTCGCTGCACGCGGACAAATGCCGCTCAAACCGCGCTTCGGTGCCAGCCTCGGCACGACCATCCAGATAATCGTTCCAATCCTTTTCGGTGAATTCGTGCGTCATCCTTTCTCCCGTTGTTTTTCCAGCAATCCCAGCGTTTGATTCAAGGTGGTGCGGTCGCGGTGAAATTCCCCTTCGATGATCGCCGCCAGTTTTTTGCGCACGTGAAACAGACGCGATTTGACCGTTCCGATGGGAATGGCCAGCGCCAGCGCGATTTCGTCGTAACTGAGTTCGTCAATAAAGCGCAGGCTGACAATTTCGCGCTCTACAGGTTCTAGTTGCGCCAGCCAGTTTGCCAGCCGCGATTGTTCGGCCAGCGGCAATTCCGTGGTCAGACGCGCCGTCAATTCGGCGCTTAACAGTTCAAACGAAACCAGTTCGAGTTTGGTTTTGCGTCGCCAATAGCGCGCCATTTCGTGCCGGGCAATTTGAAACAGCCAGCCATAAAACAATTCCGGTTGGCGCAATTCCGCCGCTTTGCGGTACACGATCAACAAAACTTCCTGTGCTAAGTCTTCTGCCAGCATCGTTTCCAGACCTTGCAGCAAATAGAAGCGGTGCAGGCGCGGGTATAGATAGCCGAAGAGCGGGCGAAACCCGTCCTCAGTCGGAGTGTGCAGAAACTGTTTGAGCGCCAGTTTCTCTCCCACTAACGAAGCTCCTGCAGGCGAGGCAAACCGCCTGCACGCAAGATAATTTGTCGGTGCGTAGTTGGTTCCGAACGACCGCTGTCTGTTTCGGAAGCCAGGTTCTGTCTTACGTTCATAAAAGAGACCCGTAAGGCCTCGTTTTGTTCACGCCCGCCGAAAAATTTTTCGGGCGGTGTTCTACCAGATTGCGGCCAAATGATTTTGAAGTTTGCACTCTATCCAGTATTTTGCGGCAAACAAAGAACATCAGGAGGCAAGACACCACCATGTCCCAGGCAGATCAGGAAACGTTGAGCGCCGCATCGGTCAACCAGCATTTGAACCCGGAATTTAACAAGCTTTTTCCCGAAGAAGATCAGCTGGCGGAAATGCCGCGCGAATTTCGCTTTCATCCCGCAACCGCGACGCAGCCGCAAACGCTGACGCCGGAACAGATCAACAGTTTCAACCGCGACGGTTACATCACCGGCCTGGGCATTTTCGACGAAGCCGAAATTGCCGAACACAGGCAATA
>JAEUQO010000281.1 GCA_016789605.1 Acidobacteriota bacterium | reverse complement strand
ATGCGCCCGGCACGACTCGAACGTGCGACCTTTTGGTTCGTAGCCAAACGCTCTATCCAGCTGAGCTACGGGCGCGTTTTAAGGAAGGCGCATTCTGCCATCCGACTAGAGGTCTGTCAACGGCCTGACCAATTTTTGTCGCGTGCGATGGTGCGCACGTAACCTCCCGTCTTTGTACAGGATCAGCCTTCTCGACCAACAAATAGGCCGTGCAGAAAACTGCACGGCCTTTCGAAAGCACTCACTCCAAGATACGAGTGCGGAGAGTCAACTTTTAAGGTGTCGAGATGACCCCTGTTAGAACTGGAAGCGCGCCGACAACTGTAAGTTGCGCGGCGGACGCACCGACGTAATCGCGCCAAATCCCGTCCACAAACTGCGCGTGGATTCCGAGCCAAGGTTGGTCGGCGTCGAGTTGGTCAGGCTGGTCACGTTGAGCGTCGAATTCACGGCGTCAAATTGCGTGTGGTTAAACGCATTGAATGCGTCCAGACGAATTTCGAAGCCGATGTCTTCCTTGATCTGGAACCGTTTCGACAGCGACAAATCCCAGCTATTGATCGGCGCGCGATACAGGAAATTGCGTCCCGATTCAAAGCCCTTGCTGCCGGGTTGCGGCGTGGTGAAAGCAGACACGTCGAACTGGCGATAGGGATCGCTGCTGTTGCCGCTGCCCGGATTTTTCAACAGGACAACGCGTGCGCCTTCCAGATTTTGCGTACCGGTCAGCGTATAGGCTGACAAGCCCGGAATGTTGAAGCCCACGTTGTACGGTTGGCCCGTCACATAGCGATATATACCAGACAATTGCCAGTCATTGAGCGCATAGCCCAGACCTTTGCTGCTGGTCGCTTTCGGCATTTGCCACACCCAGTTGATGTTGAAGTTGTGGCGGCGGTCAAAATCCAGCGGGCCGTAATTGGCGCGACGGTTATCCAGAATGTGCGGCGCACCAAACCCTGCCACACCCGGCAGGTCGCCAGATTGCGTACCCAACGCCTTGCTCCAGGTGTAATTCACGCCGAGCAAAATGCCTTTGTAGAAACGGCGATTGAGCGACGTTTGCAGCGAGTGGTAGTTCGAACTGGTCGAAGGTTCGATGTATTGAATCTGCCCAAAACCCTGGTAAGGACGCAAGAAGTCGACCGGCAACGCGGTGGCACCCGGGATGGCGTTTGCGGCGGCTGTCGGGTCTTGGTTCTGCGCCAGGTAGGCAGCGCCATAATTCGGCGCGTTGATATTGCGACGTTGCAACAGGTGCTGTCCTGACGTGCCGACGTAAGAAACGTCAAGCACGGCTTCGTATGGCAGCTTGTATTGCACGCCCAGGTTGTATGAGTAGGTGGTCGGAATCTTGCCTTCGCGGTCAATCGCCACCAGGTTCGGCGGCGCAATCAAGACCTGACCGCTGCCGATGTCCTGCATTCTTCCGTAAAAGAACGTCGGTTGGATGGTGACCGGCGGGTTTTGCACCAGATCAAACACGGTGTTGCCTTGCGGACGATCGTAAAACGCGCCGCCGCCGCCGCGAATCACCAGCGACTGATTGCCGCGCACGTCATACGCAAATCCGAAGCGCGGCGCAAAGTGGACGCCACGATTGCGATACAGCCCGCGTTCGATGCCTGCGCCCGCTTGCAACAGACCATTGGTGATTTTGCCCGTGTTGGGAATCAAACGGCCAATCAATGCGCCAGAGATCGTGTTCGCTTCGGTGGCGATGAAGCCCGGCCCCAACAGGCGCGGATCCACCGCGCGACGGCTTGCACCGCTGCAAGAAGCCGCGTTGTTCAAACACACCGGACGATAGAGCAACGACGCATCCGCCACGTTAAAGCGGCTGGGGATGAAGTTCGCCGTCTGCAAATCTTCGTCATATTGCGGCTGAATCCAGTAAAAACGCATACCGTAATCCAGCGTCAGCCGGTCGCTCACTTTCCAGTTGTCCTGGGCATACCATTCCAGGTTGTTGTAACGATATTTGCCGATGGCATAGATCGAAGCTTGCTGGAAGGTGTTGTAAATACCAACGGCCGCGTTCGCAAAACCGAAGCCGGTGTCGAACGGGTTGTTGGCATCGTTGACGAAGTTGTACACGCCGTTGTTGGCGGCAAAACTGCTCTGCGGTTTGAAGCTGTTCTGCCAGAAAATGCCGGTCTTGATGTTGTGGGACCCTAAAATCTTCGACAAGCTGACAGACCAGTCGCGCGTGGTGTTGAAGTTGTAAAACGGAGCGTTGTTCGAACCGATGTTCGGGCCGTTGGCGATGCGTCCGCCGTTGAAAACAAATTGCGGCGGCAGATCACGCTGAACAGAGCCGGCATACAGCAACGGAATGTTGCTCAACCCCAGCGAGGTGCGATTGAAATTGGGATTATTCGGCAAGATGTCAATGAAGTTGTGCGTCTGGCCGAACGTGACTTCCAGCACCGTGGTCGGATTCAGCGAGCCGGTCACCGTTCCCGAAATCGCATAGCGGTTGTTCGGGAAGATGGTCGCGAAATCAGGCATGTTCGTCCCCAGCACGAACGAGCCATAGGGCTGGATGGGAGAGTTTTTGTAATAGATGTACTTGCCGCTGGCGCGCCAGGAATTGCTGATGTTCCAGTCGCCGCGATAGAGGTCTTGCCGTTGCGGCTGGTTGGTCGGCGCTTCGGTTTGATAGTTGAAGCCCGAACCAGTCGTGTTCGGCAGCGGGTACATTTTCAGAATGTTGAGACCGAGCGAGTAAAGACGGTTGGCCGGGATTTTGCCGATCACGCCGCCGTCCTGGAAGCATCCACGTGTATCCGCAGCGCTGCAGGGCAGGCCTGTGGAAGCATCGCGAATGTAGGGGAACGGGTTGCCAGCGTTATCCACGCTCTTGGAAAAATCACCCGCACGTTCGAGCGCCGTCGGCACTGTCACACGCACCGGACCGGCAGGCGGCGTGAATCGTTTTTGGTGCTCCTGGCTAAAGAAGAAGAAGACTTTGTTTTTGTCTTCGTTGAACACTTTCGGAATCCAGACCGGACCGCCGATGGTGTAACCGATGTCACGTTGATCCAAACGCGGTTTATTGATGCGGTTGGTCGGCGTGCTGTCACGATTGTTGATCCAGGTATTGGCGTTCATGCCGTCGTGACGGCGGAACGCATAGAACGAACCATGAAAGTCTTTTGAACCGCTGCGCGTCACGGCGCTGATCTGTGCGCCTGCGGAACGGCCATATTCCGCCTGATAGTTCGAGGTCAAAACCTTGAATTCGGCGATGGAATCCAACACCACGGCGAACATCTGGCCGTTGTTGCCAGTATCAACCGTGGCCACGCCGTCGAGCGTCAGGTTGTTGGCGCTGGTGCGCAACCCGTTGGCGCTCATGTTGGTGATGTCACCCGGCGTGCCGGTGTTCGTCGTTGTCACAACACCGGGAGCGATCGCAGCCAATGCGATGGCTTGCCGTCCGTTGACGGCGATGTTGCGCACGATTTCGCCCTGTACGGCGTAAGAACGTTCGGCGCTTTCAGCTTGCAGCAAGGTCGCCTCAGCCGTAACCGTCACGGTTTCGCTGGCTGCACCGACTTCTAACCCCAGATCGCCCAAGGTCAATTTGTCGTTGGCAACCAACACAATCCCCGTACGCTCCAAGCGCTTAAACCCGCCAGCTTCAATACTTAGCTTATAGGTTCCGGGCGGCAAAGTAGGAAAAACAAATCGTCCTTCTTTGTCCGTATTGGTGGAAAGCGACAGGCTTTTTGCTTCATCCGCAATAGTGACTGTCGCATTGGCGACTGCCGCCTGGTTCGCGTCGTGAACATTTCCGGCGACTGAACCACTGGTTGTCTGTGCTAATCCTACCCCCGCGCAAAGCACGAAAAGCAGGAGAAAGATGGACATCCTCAAACGCATAATAACCTCCGAGTGGGATTGAGATTCGCAGAGGCTTGCATAAACAAGCGCCGCACGGTGCGAGGGAAACAAACACCTGATCAAATTCACACACTGCTCCTCGCCTAACATCAGCGTTTGAGTTAGAGAGTCGCTGTCGAGGACGATCCAGGCAAGGCTTCCCCTGCCTCTTTCTCCAGACAGACTTTTAAGAGTTTCAGTGCCAAATGATCCTGGGATGTTTGCGTTAATTCCCAGCAGAGCTTGATAAATTTATGTCTTGCGTTAGTTTATTGAATCAACCAATATGGGTGCGGCGCGCAGCTTAGGCTAGCCGAGTTGGAATTGTCAACCAACCTCTTTAAATTTTGCACGTGGTGTGCGAAAGATATTTTTGCTCCTATTCGAGGGAGGAAGGGGGCAGTGAATGAGTGACTTCAAAACAGGCAATCACGGAATGTTACGCCAGCAAAATCTCGCTGGCATCATGCATCATCTATACGAAAACGCCCCGATTTCACGTATTGAGCTGTCCCGGTTAACGGGCTTGAACAAAGCCACGGTTTCGAGCCTGATCAATCAACTGCTGGAAAATCAGTTTGTCCACGAAGTCGGTGCCGGAGAAGGCAAAGGCACAGGGCGGCGCACAGTCTTGCTCGATCTGAATCCCGCACGCGGATTCATCGTCAGCAGCGAGATCGGAGTAGATTTCATCACCGTCATCTGTGCGGATTTCACGGCGGAAGTCATCTGGCGTAAACAAGAGCCGTTGCCTGCCGACCTAGGCGAAACGGTCACCTTGGAACGGCTTGCCACGTTAATGAAAGAGGCGGCGGCAGTCGGCAGCAGACAAAGCAATACGTTTCTTGGGGTATCTGTCGCCGTGCCAGGTTTGATAGACCCGCACAGTGGCACCTTGTTATTTGCGCCCAATTTGGGCTGGCAAGATACGCCTGTGGCAGAGATTTTGCGCCGTTCTTTTAACGTGCCGATTTTCGTGGACAACGAAGCGACTCTGGCCGCGTTGGGCGAACAATTTTTTGGCGCGGCAGAAGGCTATCGCGAAGTTCTTTACTTGAGTGCAGGCGTTGGATTGGGTGGCGGCTTGGTCCTTGATGGCGATTTATATAAAGGCGCTGGCGGATTTGCCGCTGAGTTTGGTCATATGACGATGGATCCCCAGGGAGAACAATGCCAGTGTGGCAATCGCGGATGTTGGGAAACACAAGTCAGCCAATCGGCGCTGTTTCGCTTGGTCAAAAATGCGCTGGCGGCAGGACAACCAAGCGTGTTGGCCAAAACCGTGAATACCCAGCCTGAGACATTGAGTATACGAGCAATTGTCGAAGCCGCGCGGCAAGGCGACGACGTTGCCCTTTCGGCATTGAAAAAAGTCGGACAGGCACTGGGCGTCGGAATTGCATCGCTTGTGAATGTGTTAAATCCTGGCTTGGTCGTGTTTGGGGGAGCGCTGAGTCTGGCCAGCGAGTTTCTCTTGCCCGTCATTGCGGAAGAGCTGCATCGTCGCGCATTGCACTGGAATGAAGAAACTACCCGGATCGTGATCGCCAAGTTTGGAATGGATGCTTCGGTTATGGGCGGCGTGGCCAAAATTCTGCAAGCGGTGCTGGCCAATCCGGCGCAAGCCGTGGGCTAAGGCAGAGCCGCGCGGATGAAAGCCCGAATGGCTTGACAGCCCCAGGGGCGAAATCTATACTCCGCGTTTTGCAATTGGACACTCTATCGTGACTATAGCTACAGTTCGTTTGTTTGTAAGGAGATTGAGAATTTATGCCGAATCATAAGTCAGCCGAAAAGCGCGATCGCCAAAATGCAGTGCGCAACGCTATCAACACCACCAACCGCAGCCGGTTGCGTTCGACCATCAAAAAGCTGCGCAGCGCGCTGGCCGCTGGTAATGCCCAGGAAGCCCAGGCGTTGTTGCCCCAAACCATTTCGGTGATTGATAAATCGGTGCAAAAAGGCGTGCTACACCGCAACGCGGCTGCACGTCACAAAGCGCGCTTGACCGGCCACGTCAATGAATTGGCCGCCAAGTAAGCCCGCGCGCCACCATTGATTTTGAAGACCTAAAAGCAAAGACGCCCGCGTTTTGCGCGCTGGGCGTCTTTGCTTTTTCTTTTTTTGCGACGGTCCAAAACAACGTCAGAGCAATCCGATTCGTTGCAGGTCTTCAATCGGCTCAGTAAACGAACACGAGCCAAACGAGATCGCCAACAAGTTGCGCGTATTCCGCAAATGTCCCCGCACAGCCATTTCTCCCCGCCAGAAAACGCTGCCCAAATCGAATTGAAAATTCGCGGCGACAGTTTCTTCCAGTAATTGCGCCAGTTGTTCTTCTGGCATGCCGTTTTGCGCAAAAGCCGCTGCCAGAAACACGTTCAAAAATCCGTGCATCACAGCAGAGTCGCTGTTTGTCTCATAGGTCAGCCGATTTAGGGAACGCAGCGGATGATGCAATCCGGCAGTCGCTTTGAACGGCACATCTTCGTCAGCACAGGCTTTGATAAAACGCGCCAATTGAAGCGCTGACGGAAAGGCGTCTGCCGTCACGCCGCCCGTGCGCGCCTTTGCGCGCAACGACGCCTCACTGATTGTTTCAAGCAACGGGCGCGGGTCTTGCGTCAACGGAATTTCGACGTAAGCCGCCAGGTCTTCAGGAACCAGGGCGTGCGCCTGTTCAATCGCGGCAACGTTGTCAGCCTTGAACTCGATCGTATCAATGATGGCGCGGCCTTCGTGTTGCTGGTTAAAAGCGGCAATCGTCGCCACATCCGCAGCCAGTTCCGCGCCACACAATGCGCTCAACCGCCAGGCATCAACACCAGATTGCGGCAACAACGGGGCCGCCGCTTCGGCAAACTCCGCCAACCGGCTGACTGGCACAACGAAGCGGCCCAACATCCAGGCGTATTCCCCGCCCCGATACGCCGCGTAATTGCGCGCTGCCGATGGCATAGCGAGCGCCGCAGGCGGAAACAGTCCGGCGTAATCAATCAAATTGGTCAACAATGCCTGCAACGCCAGATTCGTCTTTGCCGGATTCGTGCTCATTGATTGTTTGTCGTTGGTTGAAATTGTTTGGGCAAACCTTGCCAGCATTCAAAATAGCTGCGCTGTAATGCCGGGGTTTCCAGCGCAAATTTCGTCGGACAAAACACCGCGCGCGATTCAAACATAAACGCCAATGTGTTTTCGTATCGTTGCGGCGCAAGCGCAGCATTGCTGGCTTTTGCAAACGTGTCGGCATCGGGGCCGTGGGCAGACATACAGTTGTGCAAACTGCCGCCGCCCGGCACAAAGCCCTGTTCCTTTGCATCATACACGCCAACGATCAAGCCCATGTATTCATTCATGATGTTGCGGTGAAAGTACGGTGGACGAAAGGTATGTTCGGCCACCATCCAGCGCGCCGGAAAAATCACGAAATCGCAATTGGCCGTGCCGGGCGTGTCAGTCGGTGACGTCAGCACCGTGAAAATCGAAGGGTCAGGATGATCAAAACTGACCGTGTTGATTGTGTTGAAGCGCGTCAGGTCGTATTTGTACGGCGCATAGTTGCCGTGCCAGGCAACGACATCCAGCGGCGCATGACCGATCTCTGCTTCCCACAGATTGCCGCCAAATTTGGCAATCAATTTGAAATCACCCTCGCGGTCTTCGTACGCCGCAACCGGCGTCTGAAAGTCGCGTGCATTGGCCAATCCGTTTGCGCCAATCGGCCCCAGGTCAGGCAGGCGAAACAACGCGCCGTAATTTTCGCAAAGGTAACCGCGCGCTTGTTCGTCTAGCAGCACAACGCGAAATTTCACGCCGCGCGGAATGACGCAGATTTCTGTCGGCGCCACGTCGAGAATGCCAAGCTCAGTATGCACACGCAATCGTCCGAGTTGCGGAACGATCAGCAATTCGCCATCGGCGTTGTAAAAGAACCGACCTTCCATCGAACGATTCGCGGCATAAAGGTGAATGCCGATGCCGTCGTTGCCGGCAATGGTCGTCAAACCGGCGACAAAATCTGTCGGCGCGCTGGGCAACGGCAGCGCGTCCCAGCGCAGTTGATTTGGCGTGGGCGGCACTTCGTTGAATGGCGCACTGCGCAACAACCCATTGGCAATTTGTTGAAACGGTTTGTGCAATACCGACGGACGAATGCGATACAGCCACGAACGCCGATTCTGGTGGCGCGGCGCGGTAAAAGCGGTGCCGCTTAACTGTTCAGCATATAACCCATACGCGGCTTTTTGCGGCGAATTCTGCCCGACGGGCAAAGCGCCGGGCAAAGCTTCGGTCGCGCATTCATTGCCGAACCCGGATTGATATTGAAGTGTGTTCATCACAAAAACGTCGCCATCTCTTCCAAAGGTTTTTTGCCGATATCGGGCACAACGGCATCGTCAGCCGGATAGCCAACGACCAGAATCAAAAACGGTTTTTCATTTGCCGGTCGCCCCAAAATTTCGTTCAGAAATCCCATCGGACTGGGCGTGTGCGTCAGCGAAACCAACCCGGCGTTGTGCACCGCCGTAATCAGCATGCCGGTCGCAATGCCGACGGATTCCTGTACGTAATAGTTTTTGACCTTTCGCCCGTCAGGCAGCACGCCGTAACTTTGCGCGAAGATGACAATCAGATAAGGCGCGGTTTCCAAAAACGGTTTGTGTTCGTCCGTGCCGAGCGGCGCAAGCGCGGCGAGCCATTCTTTCGGCGCACGAGCAGCGTAAAACTCGTGTTCTTCTTTTTCGGCTTCCGTGCGAATGCGCTGTTTGATGACCGGATCGCTGACCACGACGAAATGCCACGGTTGCAGATTTGCGCCGCTGGGCGCGGTTCCCGCTGCGAGCAAACAATCTTCGATTACTTCGCGCGCAACTGGCCGACCGGAAAAATACCGAACCGTGCGGCGACGCTGCATCTGCTGGCGAAAGATGGCCGCGCGCGCTGCCATCTCTTCCGGCGAACGCTCTTGCCAGCTTGTCAGGGGAACAAATTTTGGTTCAGCCATAAGCCTAAATAAACAACGGAATAGACGGAATCGCGTTTTTTCTTCTTTCCGTTATTTCCGTTTGTTCCGTATTCTCAGGTCAAGTTTCCACGCCGTGCCTGTTCGCGTTCGATGGCTTCAAACAACGCTTTGAAGTTTCCTTTGCCAAAGCCTTGCGCGCCTTTGCGCTGGATGATCTCAAAAAACAGCGTCGGACGATCTTCGACCGGCTTGGTGAACAGTTGCAGCAAATAGCCTTCGTCGTCGCGATCCACCAGAATTTTCAACTCGCGCAAAATGGCAATGTCCTCGTCAATCGCGCCAACGCGGTCGCGCAGCATTTCGTAATAGGTGTCGGGCACTTCCAAAAACTCCACACCGTTGGCGCGCAGTTGTCGGATGGTCGCCACAATGTCCGTCGTCAGCAAGGCAATGTGTTGCACGCCGGGCGATTGGTAAAACTCCGTGTATTCCTCGATCTGGCTTTTGCGTTTGCCCGGAGCAGGTTCGTTGATCGGGAATTTGATGCTGCGCGATTCGTTGGCCATCACCACGCTGTTGAGCGCGGTAAAGTCGGTCGAAATGTCCTTGTCGTCAAAGGTCATAAACCGTTCCAGACTGAACACGCGTTTATACCAGTCTTCCCAGTACGCCATCTTGCCGAATTCGACGTTGGCGACAAAGTGATCCAGCCGCAACAACCCGGCATTGCGTCCCGGCGCTTTCGATTCGACGAAATCCGGCATGAACGGTCCGTCATACCCGCGCTTGGAAAAAAACGAATGGATCGTGTCGCCGTAAACTTTCACCGCCGACCGGCGCGCTTCGCCTTGCGGCCCTTTGATCGTGTAAGGCGCAACGGCAGGTTCGGCGCCGCGTTTCAACGCTTCTTCGTACGCGAAATCGGCGTCGTCCACTTCCAGCGCGACATCGCGCACGCCGTCACCGTGTTTCAGAATGTGCGGCGCAGATTTATCCAGCGGCGTGTAGGGCGTCGTCAGCAACAGCCGAAACGTCCCCTGCTGCAACGCATACGAACACTGTTCGCGGTTGCCGGTTTCCAACCCCGTGTAAGCAATGCGGTCAAACCCGAACGCATTGCGATAGTAATAGTCGGCCTGCTTCGCATTACCGACATACATTTCAATGTGATGAACTTGTCGAATTTTCAGCGGATTGTTGCTCATCAAACTCCTCCTCATTACGTTGTAATATCGCCTTGCCTCATCATCGCCAGCCTATCAATCGTCGCGCTGTTGCTCACAGGCGCACGCTTGATTCCATCAATATTCTTTTCGCAGCTTGGTTGCGTCACGATTGCTTTTTCCTAAATTGCAGATGTGACAAAGAGTTTGATAGTTTTCAAACTCGTCCATCCCCCCTTTTGAGCGCGGCAAAATGTGATCTACGTGCAAAATAACTCCGTCTGACGCTCCCCGCCCACAGGCCACACATTTCCAGTTATCTCGTTGGAATACTTGCCAGCGAATAGACGGCATCACTTTAACTTTTTGTGCGGCGGCTTCTCGCGCTTGCTCTCTTATCTCATCAGAAAGCGCGGGGCTTCCTTCCGCCATTTCAGAAAAATCATCCTTTTCATCAAGCTCTTTCAGCCAGGTGTTCAGCTTTCCGATAAGAAACTCAAACCGCTCCTGGCCACCGCGCGCAATCTGAAGATAAGAGTCATAAACGGGAAAAAAGCAGACAAACTGATGAATGCAGGCAGCAAGCGAGTCAGAGAGAATCGAAAAAGGTTTGAATTCTGAATAGAAGTTGTTGTCAAAAATGCGTTCCTTGAGCATGTAATTGTAATGCTGCTCAAAAGTGGCAATCGGGCCAATATCTCCACCATAGGCCAGTGACGGTGACATGCCTGCCGCATAGCACAAGGTGTGGATTAGTGATTGATGTCGCAGGTGAAAATCAAAAAACTTCTTGTGTGACTCATCAGTCAGCCCTTTCAACCAATAGTTTTCCAGGATGAGAACCAACCCCTGTTCGGTAAGTTGAATTCCGTATCTGAAAGGCAGCAGCTTTACAGGCTTGCCGTCTTTCCGCTCAACCCCAGTCCACTTACCTTGAACCTGCTGTCCGCCTAACCCAACGTAAGCGGAATCGTAGAGAAGTGTAAGCTCGTTTTTACGGCGAGTTCTGAAGTTTGGATAAGTAGAAATCCTTGAATTAGCCAGAACCTCAATCTCATAAATGGTTCGAATGCTCGCAAGGCAGTGGTTTAGCAGAGCAAGGAGTCTTGGCAAAATTGAGTGTTTGAGGGCATCAGCTCGTAGACGAGGATCATCAACCTGAAAAAGGTTCTGGTCGTCTTTATCAAAACCTATACTCGCGAGGCTTACTGTTTCCACAAACATACGCCAAACCACTTTTCGCTTGTGCGCCTTAGCGCCTCATTAGCCCCTACCACCGCAATTAATCACTGATGTTACACGATTGAAAATCAGGCAAAGCATTTGCCAGCTTCTTTGTAAGGACGCTTGAACCCTGTTCTGGCGGAAACTCAAGCGTCCCGACAGGACGCCCGTTCATTCGCTGCGTTTCCTGGCAGTGAACCGCCCGGCTAACATCAACCGTCCCTACCGGGACGAAAACCGTGTCGCCCCAATGTTCGATTCTTTAGCGCTTGATGGCAGTTACCAAACCGCCTTGGGCACGCCAGCGGGTGCGACTTCCCAGTCGTGGTGTTTGCCGAAGCGGCGGATGAATTCCGCGGTCACGTCTTTCAGGTAGGCGTACGACGGAATCACGAACAGCAATGGTTGCATATCGGAATAGTCATACGGTGTGCGGATGACTTCTTCCAAGTCGAAGGGGCGGCGTTCGACTTCGTTTGAAAAGGCGTGTTCCAGTTCGCTGTACGAAGACAGCAACCCCGCGCCAAAAGCTTTCACGTCGTCACCTTCCTGAATCAAACCGAATTCGACCGTGAACCAATACAGACGGCCAAGCTGTTCCAACTGGTCTTTGTCGGCGATGACCGCGCCTTTGCCGATGGATTGCGAAAAGTCTGCGAAATCGGGATCGGTGAAATTCGGGATGTGGCCGATGATTTCGTGCACGATGTCAGGTTCGGGTGTGTAATCAGGTCGCGAATGATGCCGCAAATATTGCGTGCAAAGCATCACGCGTTTGCCCAACCAGCTCAAAAATGCGCGCGTTTCGACCAGGCCTTCGATCGGCGCAAAGCCGAAATTGACCAGCGCACGCATTTGCCGGTCGAGGTCACGCAATTGCGGAATCACATCGCGCCGGATGCCGAGTTTCTGTTTGGCGGTCAGATATTGCGCACAAGCGCGCCGCTGGTGCGCGGCATCCAGTTGATCGTATACGTATTGCCAGACGGCGGTTTCTTCCGGCGTGTATTCAACCAACGGAATGCGGTGCTGCGGGTCTTCGCGAAACTGTTTCGACAGCCGCGCGATCAGGTTGCGGTGCGCACGATATTCAGGATCGTGCGCACCGGGATGCTCAATCGGCAGCGTGCTGATTTCGGCGAAGCCCACGTCATAGGTGAGAACCTCTTCGCTTGGCGGCGTGGTGACGGCTTGCATATTCAGCCTCCTTAACAACGGAGCGGCGTCGGCGGCCTGTTTGCCATTACGACTGGGCATTGGCGACGGCTTTGGGTTCGAGACGGTAAAGCCAGTGCTCGAATTCCGGTTTGCGTCCGCGCACAATGTCGAAAAACGTCTGCTGAATTTGCTCGGTGATCGGTCCGCGCGTGCCGCTGCCGACGGGTTTGCCGTCCACTTCGCGCACGGGCGTGATTTCGATGGCGGTGCCGGTCAAAAAGGCTTCGTCAGCGGTCAGCAAATCATCCAGCGTCATCGTGCGGATTTCGACTTCGTACCCCAGCCAGCGCGCGATTTCGATGGCGGACAGCCGCGTGATGCCCAACAAAATCGAAGAGTTCTGATCGTTGGTGATGACTTTGCCGTTTTTGATCAGGAAGATGTTTTCAACGGCGCCTTCGGCCAGATTGCCGTGCATGTCGAGCAGGATGGCTTCGTCAAAACCGCGCGCGGCGGCTTCGCGCACGGCCAAAATCGAATTCAGATAGTTGCCCGTCGCCTTGGCCGTGGTCGGAATCATGCTCGCGTGGAATTTGCGATAGGGCGACACCGTCACGCGCATGCCTTTGGTCAGTTTTTCCGCGCCAAAATCGTTGGGCCATTCCCAGGTCAGAATGTTGACGCTGGTCGGGCAAATTGCGCGAATGCCCAAACTGGCGCTGTCAAAAAACGCCGTCGGACGGATGTAGCAATTTTTCAATTCGTTGCGGCGAATGGTTTCGCAAATCGCGTCGTCGAGCTGCGCTTGCGTAAACGGTACTTTCAGGTTGTAAACCTCTGCCGAAGCGTAAAACCTGTCCATATGCTCTTTCAGCCGAAAGATCGCCGGGCCGTTGGCGGTTTCATAACACCGAATGCCCTCAAACACGCCCGTGCCATAATGCAGCCCAAAAGCTGTGGCGTGAATTTTTGTTTCCGCAAAGGGCAGGAACTCGCCGTTTTGCCAAATCCATTTTGTTTTTTCGAATGACATTGCCTCTCCTCCACAAAGTAAACATGCTTGCGCACCACTGGTTTCATCGTTACCGCTTCGTTTGGCGATGATATGTCTGAAGCTTAGACTTGCTGAAGATGCGTTTTACGGTATTGTGTCGGACGCGGTTTAGAAAATAAGGTTTTTCCGGGTTATGGCTTTAGAAAACGAAAAGCTGTTGGACGAGATCGGCTGGCGGATTTTGGCCGAGTTGCAAGAGAACGCGCGGCTGACGTTTGCCGAATTGGGCAGGCGCGTCGGATTGTCTATTCCGGCGGTGACCGAACGCGTGCACCGGTTGCAGGAAGCAGGCATCATCACCGGTTATCGCGCCGAAATTGACCCGGAAAAAGTCGGCTATCCGATCACGGCTTTCATCCGCATGAGCATCAACGGCGGCACAACCGCCAAAATCGAAGCCCTGGTCAAAGACATGCCGGAAGTCAGCGAATGCCATCGCGGCACGGGAGTGGATTCGTTTGTGATGAAAGTCAACGTGCTGTCGGTCGCGCATCTGGAATCGCTGATTGACCGGCTGTTGCCTTATGGCACGACGACGACTTCGATCATTTTGCCGCCACCGGTAAAACGGCCGTTCATCGAACGGCCGCCCGATGGCAAAACCGCGCGCAACGCGCGCAAAACCAAAGCCTCGCGCTGATTAGGCGGCTTCGATATAGACGCGATTCATCACGTCGCCTTTGCGAATGGCCTGCACCACATCCAGCCCTTCTTTCACCCGGCCAAAAACCGCGTAATTGCCATCCAAAAACGCCGCCTGTCCCAGCGTGATGTAAAACTGCGAACTGGCGCTGTTCGGGTTTGACGAACGCGCCATCGCAACCGCCCCCGCGTCGCCGTGTTTCAGATTCGGGGTGACTTCCAGCGGAATGGTGTTTTTCGATCCGCCCGTGCCCGTGCCATACGGACAGCCGCCCTGAATGACAAAGCCCGGTTCGACGCGGTGGAAATTCAATCCGTCATAAAACTTTTCGTTGGCCAGACTGATAAAATTGCCCGCCGTGATCGGGGCCAAATCTTCATAGAGTTCGAATTTGATCGTGCCTTTGCTGGTTTCGATTACAGCAATGCGATTTTTGTTGTCAGACATTGAGAAAACTCCTTGGAGAATGATTGCCAATGAGCACACGCACAACCGCAAACAACGCGACTGGTGCGCGCGCCAGGTTGTAACAGCCTATTTTTGTTTGTCGTA
>JAEUQO010000346.1 GCA_016789605.1 Acidobacteriota bacterium | reverse complement strand
CCGGTTGAGCTGGATGTGGCGAATTCGGCGGGAAAACTTGCGCCGGGGATGTTTCCCGAAGTAATGTGGCCGTCAGTCCGACCTCGCCCCTCGCTATTTGTTCCCCCAACCGCAATTGCAACGACGACCGAACGCTCATTTGTCATCCGTCTGCGAGATGGTGTGGCCGAATGGGTGGATGTCAAACGCGGCGCTTCCATGACTGTGCAAAGCAAGGATTTGCTCGAAGTTTTCGGTGAATTGTCGCCCGGCGATGTCATTGCCGTGCGTGGCACGGACGAGTTGCGTGCGGGCGCCAAAGTGAACGTCAAACAAATTTCAGGAGGTAAGTGATGATTTCGAGACGGGAAGCAATGGAAACGCTGATGACCGGCGGCGTTGGGTTGACGATGGCGGGATTGGCCGAAGCGCAAACGCCTGGACCGACGGCGGCGACAGCAGCGCCGACAACAGCCAAAGCCTATGCCGGGTTGCATCAACCGTTGCCGTTGCCATTTGATCTGGCCAAGTTGAAAGGTCTGTCTGAAAAGCTGATTCGTTCGCATCACGAAAACAATTACACCGGCACGGTCAAAGCGCTCAACGCCGTCGAACAGCGCCTGGCTGCATTGGTCAAAGACAAAGACCTGCCGCCGTATATGTACGGCGATTTGAAACGCGAAGAGTTGATCCGCACCGGTTCTGTCATTCTGCACGAATTGTATTTCGGCAATCTGGGCGGCGACGGGCAACCGGGCAGCGAAATTCTATTCGCGATTCGCCAGACCTGGGAAAATTACGAAGCCTGGGAAGCCGAGTTCAAAAAGACCGGCAACTCGTTGGCGGGCGGTTCAGGCTGGGTGACGTTGGGTTTCAATTTTCACACGGGCGAATTGCACAACTATTGGTCCTGGGATCACCAACACAATCCGCCGTTTTCGCGCCCGCTGTTGGTGATGGATATGTATGAGCACTCCTATCACATGGATTACGGTTCGGCAGCAGCCAAATACGTTGATGCGTTTATGCAGAACGTCAACTGGGAAGAGGTCAACCGCCGCTACCTGCGCACCAAAAAAGCCGCCGAAGCGCTCAAAGCCTGATCCTGGCGTTTAAGGAAGAGCCAGCCTAAAACGTGCGAGCCGCCGTTTCGCTAGAAGACGAAACGGCGGCTCGTGTTGTGTTCAGCAGAGCTGTGCAAAAAACGTTACTTGGCCAGCCCGTTCACGTGATCGCTACCATTCTGCGGTTGTTTCATCTGGTCGCGAAACAGGTTGAGCAAGAGCAACGTGCCCAGGCTGCCTGCGCCGTCGCCGCTGCCGCTGCCGGAAGCCATCACGTCCGGCGTAATGCGTACGCCTTTTTCGCCGATGACTTTCAGGGTTTCGACCAGCGCGACGCCTTGCGGGCCAAGCGCGTTGACCTGTTCGCGATACGCGACGCCTTGCGCCTCACCCATCAAGCGCACCTTTTCAGCTTCGGCTTTACCCGTCGCAGAGATGTAATGCGCTTCGCCTTCGGCTTCGGATTTGCGCTGTTCGGCGCGGCGGCTGGCGATTTCGACGCCGACCGTCGCTTCCATCAACGCCTTTTGGTTGTCTGCGTGCGCCCTGGTTTTTTCCAGCTCGATGCGTTTGACCTCCGCCTCACGCTGCGCGTAGAACATCGTCTGGCGCTGTTCAGCAAGAATCTTTTCGGTTTGCGTCTTCATTAACTCTTCTGGCAACCGAATATGACAGATCAGCACGTTGACCACGTCTACATGATATTTCAGCAAATGAGCGCGAACGCGGGCTTCGGCGCGTTCCTGCTCTTCATGACGATTTTGCAAATACGCCATCGCCGATGATTCCGACGCCTGATTGCGAAAGATCGAGTCAATCAACGGGTGCATCACGTTTTGGATCAACCGGTCAATCGAACCGATCTTGGCGACCATAAACGGCGCGTCTTCGGGTTTGACGCGGAACACGACGCGCACTTCGAGTTGCATCGTGAAACCGTCTTTGGAAATCACCTCGAACGGGTCAAACGAACCTTTGATCTGTTCCGCCGTCCATTCGACCGTTTGGTTCGTGGTCGGAATGATGACCGGCGTAATGGCCAGCGTATTGACGTAATAGCGGCCCGGCCCGACGACCATTTCCTGTATGCCGCGATAACCATCCGGCACGACATAGGCTTCGTGCGCGCCTTGATCCAGTCGCGCGTCCGCCGGATCACTCAGCCGCAATTCCTGTTGAATTTCGGCGATGTCATCGCCGGATTGGCCGTCCAACTGATCCAGGTGCGCGGCCGCCAGGGCCAGTTGTTCTTTTTCTTCGCGCTCCAGTTTCTCGCGAATTTTCGCGGCCATTGCCCGGCGAATGTCGTTGGTCGGGTCTTGCCCCACGTTAGAAACGATGACCGCGACTTCGCCCGGTTTGATCTCGCCCGCTTTTTCCAGAATCACCTTGAACAACATCGGATTGACGTAATAGGTGCCGGGCAACAGGATGTCTTTTTGCGGGCCGCGTTGACCGCCGCGTTGCAAGAAAGCGTCACCGTTTTGAAAGTTGCTGTGGCCTTCGACCTGTGTCGCCACATAATCGCGCGGGTTGAGCGGCGCACCGTCCAGGGCTTCGACCAGGCCGATCTGGTTTTCATTGATCACGGTCGCATCAGCCAGTTGCAGCGAAAACAGCCCTGGCCGGATGGAGTTGTCTTCCATCGAAAGCGAGTTGGTCAAAATGCGGTACGTGCCAGGCGTCAGGATTTCGACCTGCGGGCCTTTCTGGCCGCCTGAGCGAATAAACTGTTCCGCATCCTGAAAGTTGCGGTGGCCTTCGATGGCTTTACCCACCAAGCGGCCAGAATCGAGCGGATCGCCATCCGCCGCCGTCACGACACCGACTTTGCCTTGCGGGATCATGGTCGTTTTGGCAATCGAAACCCGGAACAAATAAGGGTGAATCGGCCACAAACCCGGCGGCAAAGTGCGCATCTGGATGCCTTTCACACCTCCCTGTTTGATAAACGCAATCGGGTCCTGAAAGTTGTTGTGCGCGTTTTGTGCGCGGTCAGGCGCAAAGATACGGCCCGGCGGCAACGGTTCGCCGTCCACGGCTTCGATCACGCCCATCTCGTCAGCGCCGATTTCGATCAGCGGCACTTTTTTCACGACGCGTTCAAACGGATAGAACAGGATGTGCAATCCCGGTTTGAGCACATCGGCCTGAATGCCGACTTCGCCTTCGGTGGCGACCACGCGACCGGGCGGCATCTTCTGACCGAAATACTGGCGTTCTTTGATGGCGATTTCACGCGCGCCGACGTTAACGACGATTTTGCTCACGACATAGAGCACAAGCAGCAGCCCGATGATGATGGGCGCCAACACAAAAGGGGAAAACAAGGTTTCCATAACGGTCCTTTACTACTAGCGGAAGGGTGAACAGATTCAGGTCTTAGGCTGAGCGTCGCGGCGCCGCCGCTAGTGTACGGCGAACATCGGCGATCAGTTGTTTGAGTGAAAAGCCTGAACCGGAATATCTCGTTTCAGTGGCGATCAGCCAATAGGCGCTTTCGATGCCAGCCAGCAAATCCTGGGCGGAAACGCTGGGCAATTTGTCCGCCCGGTATAGTTGCAAGGCTGTTTCGACGGCGTGTTGGAAGGTCGCAACGTCATCGCTGAGCGCGGCCAATTGCAACATATCCAGTAAAGACGGCAAGGACGGTTGCGTTGGCAAAGCGCCGAATTCGGCAATCATCCGGGCGGCCAAGGTGGGCTCGGCGCGCAATTGATGACTGTCAACGATATATTCAGCAAGAAAACGTAAGCGTTCTGGATCATTGGTTTGCCTGACGAGTGTCTGTAAAACGTCGCGGTAAAAAGCGGCGTTGCCCAGGGCATGGGCGTCGTTGAGGGCGGTTTCATCACCGGCGGCAGCACGTTCCAGCAATCGTTCTTGCTGTTCTTCCTCGCGCAATCGGGCTTCTGCTTGCGCCAGCTCACGGCCTGCAACGATCTGTTCTGGGGCGAACAACCCGTCGAATGGATAAGGTTCGTGTGGCGCAGATATTTCGCGGGATTTCGGCTGACGCGTCGCCTGACGCAGAACCAGGATTCCGGCGACGAATAAGAAAACGGCGATGATCAGAAAGGTGTCCATACGGTTTCGCTCGGCGCGGAATAGGGAACCAACGGCTAAGGCGCAACCGGGCATTTTGTCCTTGCAAGTGTACGCCAGTACACACAAGGAAGTTCAAAAAACCGTAGCGGGCTGAGCAGTCTTTAAACTGATTTGAGTTTTGCCAGGCGCGGCGTCGGATTTAGCCGACTTCCGGTTTCGGAGCGGCAGCTCTGGCCGGTTTTTTCTGTGTCCAGGCGGGGAAGTATTTGTTGGCGATGCGGTAACCCAGCAACAAGACCAGCGCGATGCCAAATCCGACGGGCAAGCGAATGTCGGCTTTGACCAGCAGATAATAATGGATGACTCCGGCAAGGGCGGCGAGATAGGCCAGTTTGTGCAGCCGGTTCCAGCGCTGTCCGCCCAATCGTTTGATCATTGCGTTTGTCGAAGTCACCGCCAGCGGAATCAGCAACAGAAAGCCGAACATGCCCAGAAAGATATACGGACGTTTGAGCGTGTCGGCGACAATGCCGGCAACATCAAATGCCTTGTCAAACCAGGTGTAAGCCAGCAGGTGAAAACAGCCGTAAAAGAATCCGTATAGCCCCAGCGTGCGGCGCACTTGCACCAGCCACGGCAAACCCAGCAACTTGCGCACAGGCGTGACCGTCAGCGACAAGGTCAAAAAGATCAGCGTCAACATGCCGGTGGTGTGCAGCACAAATTCCTGTGGGTTGGCGCCCAGCCGATGATGATAGGCATCCCAGGCCAACAGCGCGCCCGGCACGGCACAATTGACGAAAACGACCAGCTTGGCAAATTTGATGTCAGGCATTGTGCGCGCTCCTCAAAAATTGGCTTTCAAATCCATTCCGGCATACAGCGACGCCACCTGGTCGGCATATCCGTTGAACATTAGCGTATCGCGGCGGCCCCATTCGCCGATACGTTGTTCGGTGGCCTGGCTCCAGCGCGGATGATCTACCTGCGGATTCACATTTGAGTAAAAGCCATATTCATCCGGTGCGACATAATTCCAGGTCGCTTTGGGTTGCGTATCGGTCAAGGTGATTTTGACAATGGATTTGATGCTCTTGAAGCCGTACTTCCACGGCACCACCAAACGCAACGGCGCGCCGTTTTGCGGCAACAGCGGTTTGCCATACAGCCCGGTCGCCAGAATCGTCAGCGGATGCAGGGCTTCGTCTAAACGCAAGCCTTCGACGTAAGGCCAGGGCAAAACGTCGCCGCGTTGGTTGGGCATGCGATACGGATCAAACAGCGTATTGAAGGCGACGAATTTGGCATTGCCCAACGGTTGCACGGCGTCGAGCAAGCTTTTGAGCGGAAAGCCCAGCCAGGGAATGATCATTGACCAGGCTTCAACACAGCGAAAGCGATACACGCGATCTTCTGGCGGCGCGAGTTTGAGCAAATCGTCCAGGTCAAAGGTCTTGGGATTTTGCACCAAACCGCCGACTTCGACCGTCCAGGGGCGCGTGACGAAGTTTTGGGCGCGGGACGCAACGCCTTCTTTGCTGGTCGAAAACTCGTAAAAGTTGTTGTAATTGGTGATGTCATCAAACGCGGTCGCGGCTTCGCCCGTCGGCAGCGCGTAACCGCCGGTTGGCAAAGCGGTTGGCGTCAGCGTCGCTTGTTGCTTGGCGGGCGTATTCAGTTTGCGATAGAGCAAGCCCGTGGCCGTGGTCGTGGCCGCCAAGGCAGCGGCGCGCAAAAAGTTGCGCCGATTCCAATAAAGGTTTTCGTCGGTGATGTCGCTGCTTTTGATGCCGTCGGAGTTTTTGATCAGCATGGTTCCCCTCGCGCCGTTTCGGAGTTTTCTGCCGGGATGTGCGTGGCGATTATGGCACACTCCCTCTCGTCTCTTTATGCCTGGCGGCAGAGATTTTATTCCGCCGCCTGACTTTCGCTGAGCGCACATCCGGCTATAATCGCCGC
>JAEUQO010000340.1 GCA_016789605.1 Acidobacteriota bacterium | reverse complement strand
TAACGTTGCGGAGCGCGCAGGCTCAAACGGCCCGCGATGGCGTTGACGTGGCGGTTCATTTATCGGCCTTCCTCCTCTCCGAACAACGCCTGTTGTCCGGGTTTGGGCGGGGCTTTGGGTAAGTTTTCGACTTTCAGGCTGTAATCGTCGTGTCCCCATTCACAGCGCGAAAGCACTTGTTTGGGAATCTTCTTGATTGTCAGGTTTGGATAGGCGTTCGCTTTGGCTCGAAAGGCGGTACACAGCACCAACAAGCTGCGCTCCGGCCCGACTTCGTCCGCAAGCTCCTGCAACTGTGCGTGATTCAGATTGGCCGTTGTGATGTAGATAAAATCGCGCTCGGTGGAATGGCCGTGCTGCCAGTAAATGGTTTCGCTCGGCGCGTAGCTGAACCCTTCCAGTTTGCAAAGCGCCTCGGCCAGCATTGCGGCGTTATATTCCTTGTTGATGACCCAGTTGCCCCACTTGTCTTTTTCCAGCAGCGAAGGCGCAAGCCGGAAGTACCGAAAACCGCCGCCGCCCTGCCAGTTGACGGCTTGCGTAATGCCGCCGGGGTCTTCTCCGTCAATGACTTTCTTCAAACGCGGGATGATGAGCGTATGACAGTGTTCTCCAACCTCGATCATGAACCAGCGGCGTCCCATTTTGTGTGCCGCTGCACCTGTAGTGCCTGAGCCAGCGAATGAATCAAACACAATTTCTCCTGGATTAGTGGCAATGTGGATGATTCGAGACAACAACTCTTCAGGCTTTGGAGTTTCAAACGCTGCCTTTTCTCCAAACAGTTCTTCTAGGTGGCCCGATGCGTGTTGGTTCAATCCTGTATCTGTCCAAATGGATGGGGCCGTCATCCCTTGCTTTGCTTCTGACTTAAACAACTTACGCATAGGTGTGGTAGCAGCGCCTTTTACCCCCCAATAGAGTCGCTTATCGGCTTGAAGTCGCGCCATTTCATCTTTGCTATGACGCCAACAGGTACCTTTTCGCGGCCAAACTTCTTCACCAGTGTATGGGTTCAAAATTGGGTAAAAGAGGCTCTCAACGAATCTTCCCCCCTTCCCATTTGCCGTTGTGTCAATCTTTCGAAATGGTCCTCGTGGATCAGGTCCATCTGGCTCTGAAAATACTTGATATTGCGCATCAGCCTTTTCGGTGCGTGGCATCAGGTTGAAAGACTCTTCTGCAAGAGTCTTCTTGCTTGTTCCAGGTTTGGTTTTGCCCCAAACAAGAATGTGGTCATATATTGATCCAATCTTTCGGTCATTTGGAGGCCCGTCTCGTTTTTGCCATGCAATATCGGCGATGAAGCATCCCCGACCAAAAACCTCATCGCCCAACACCTTCATATAATGTGCTTCGTTATCATCTAAACTAATCCACAGGCTTCCGTCAGGTGTAAGCAACCGACTTAAAATTTCCAGCCTATCCCGAATTAATGCCAGCCAAATAGAATGCTCAATCCCATCGTCATATTGATCGAAAGCACTACCTGTGTTGTATGGCGGATCAATGAAGATGCACTTGATTTTGCCGGTGAACTCCTGTTCAAGCGCCTTCAACGCCAGCAGGTTGTCACCGAAGATCAGCCGGTTATCGAAAAGGTCGTTGTCGGTCACACGATGCGGAGCGTGATAGGACTTGTCGGCATCTTCCAGCAGGATGCGCGGTTCCAGCCGGGGCCGGTTCTCTTTGCCAATCCAGGTCAATTCCAATTTCTGTTTTTTATTCATGCGAAAGGCTTAGGAAAGCTGGGCAATGCGCCAGATGGCGGTGGCTTGGCGCGCCATCCAGTTTTGGCGAGTGGCCAGCCGTTCGGGCGTCCAGTCGGCATTCTCTTCGGCCAGCTTGCGGGTCAGGGCAAAATTGCTGGCGGCATAAACCGGGCGCTTGGCGGCATAATCGGCATTGCCGAGGTCTTTGTTCTGCCCACCCTGCAAAAGCGTCATGTTGCCGAGCCGGAAAGCGAGGGCTTCGATTTCTTCTTCGGAAAAAGCCTCCCAGCCCGCGCCGGGGTTTTGCGGCAGGACGTGTTCCAGGTTGAAAGCATCGCTCTCGAAATCGTAATCGCTGCCGTCCGCCTGTTTTTCAAGCCGACAAAGCAGGTAGCGGACAATGCGGCGGTTGCGGGTGTGACTGGTGCGGATGAGTTTGCCGGAAAAAGCCGCGCGAAAGGCTTCGTCCGCCGGATAAACGGAACTGAGCGCCGCCAGCGTCTGGGTGACGGTGGCGATTTCCCGGCGCGAAAGCCTGACGGCGACCTGGTTGTAAACCCGTTCTTGTTCATTGGCCGGCAGGCTGCAAATGACGTTGTAGCGAAACGAAATGATGACGCAAGCGCGCATCAGCGTTTCAAAATCGGCTTCGTCGAATTGCCGCCTTGCCGCCAGCAGTAAGGGGAAAGGCTGGCGCACGCTGAACATGCGCAATTCGGCGGCATACGCTCTCAGGTGCGGATTCCACGAAGAAGCTTCCGGGTGGGTCAGCCCCAGATAGGTATCCATGTCCTGTTCCATCTCACGAATCAGCGCGAAGACGGCTTCGCGCGTGCGCACCTGTCCGCGAATCGTTTTGAAAAGCTCTGTCTGGCGCACAAACGAATGGCGGCTGTTCCAGTGGAGGCGCAGAAAATCCGGGAAACTTTCGCTACCCAGCCGTCCGACCATGGCTTCCCAGCGGTCTTCCAGCGTCTTCATTTCATGTTCGTGTTCAGTGCCACGATTCAAAACCGAGAATAAATAGTTTTTCAGCAAATCGGTGGCCGACAACCGCACGCCTCGCGCATTGAGCGTCTCGAACACTTTGTAGGCGTTTAGTTCATCGGTGACGGTGATGACAGTAAAGAACAGGCGGTCGCTTAAAGTTTCGATCAGGCTGGCCAGAGCAACGCCTTCGTCCCCGGCAAATTGCGCAGCCTGCTGTTTGCCATAATCGCGCACGCGTTTTTCAAACCATTCAAACGCTTTGCGCAGGCTGTGTTCCGAAGCGCGAAAACCGCGTTGGGGCAAATGGCCCAACGGGACAAGATAAGTTTGATAGTAAGTGTCGTTGTTGCGATTCAGGGTCAGCTTTGAGCGCGAGACAAGAGTGACCGGATCGAGATAGCCGATGTAGGTCTGACGAATCTGCTGCAGCCGTTGCTGATTGCGTTCGGGGTCTTTCTTTTCGTCAATCAAGCGTTGTAGGTTTTTGAGCACCGCCAGCACAATCAAGCTCAGCGTGGTCAACCGTTGTTGCCCGTCAATCACGTCAAACATCTTGTCGTTGTCGGATTGCAGCACCAGATAACCCATGTAATGCGCGGGTTCACCGCCCTCGGTGATGGTGCCCAGCGCATCCAGCCACAAGTCTTCCCATTCGTCATCCGTCCAACTGTAATCGCGCTGAAAGCGCGGAATACGATAGGTCAAGCCATTGCCCATCAACTTCCGGTATGTGTCGTTTTTCGTATTGAAATTAGTCGCGGACATAACTGCCTCACAAAGAATTCAAGCTAACTGCCAGCATATGGTGAACAGCGTTTCTTGTCTCAGCGTCGGCGTTAGTTTGCTTTCAATTTGCGAAATAAACAATTCACGCTGCCGGTCCACGTCATCTTGCGCGTCAAAGAGCGAACGGCGTTTTTGGTTGCGTTGGGCTTCAAGCGCCTTCACTCGTTTTTGACCATCGAGCTTTTCTTCCAGGGTGAGCGCGGTTGTGGCGGCGCGGCGGGCTTCTTTGATCTGACGGTCAAGCTCTTTGATTTCGCGTTCCAATCCGAGTTTCAAATCGTCGGCCCAACCGTCCAATTTGTCCGCTTCCGCTTCGAAAAAACGGGCGTTGCGTTCGGAAACTTCTCGCTGGATGGTTTGCTGCTGTTGAGCGGTTTCGACATCGAGTTGGTGGACAACATCGGCTGGCACAGTTGCAGGTGAGCCAACACTGCCCGGCAACGTCATCAGCCGACGGGTCATGTCTTCATCAAGCACCTGCCCGGTATCAGTGAGGGCGGCACAGAGCAAGCGATCTTCGGCTTGATCGAACGATTCGACGCTGAACAGCGAAAGTCGCAGCCAGCCGGATTGCCCAATCAATCGTTCCAAAATGCTGACTTTGCCGGAATGGTCGCGGTAATTGAAGGTGACTTTGGCAACGGGCAGTTCGCGGTCGAGCGCTCGCGTCAGCACATTTTCGGCCAGCGGGTGTTGAATGCGATACAGGTGAGCTTCGCCGGAACGACGCGGCAACTCATACAGGCCAAGCGGAATTTCATCCGCTACATTGGGGAATGGGTTTGAAGTCAGCCGAAATGCGGAATCTGAAAGGAACTCTGCGTGGCCATCAAGCTCGTGCCGCGTCAGTTGCATCAACAATTGCTCAAAATGATTGAGTTGCGCTTTGGCGGCCACGTCGCGCGTTTTGAGCTTTTCCCGCACTTCGTCATCGAAATTTTCCAGCAGTTGTTGCCGCGTGCGCTCCATTGCCCTGTTGATCTCTTGGCCAAGTTCCAACTGAAGCTGATCGAAAGCGGCTTTGATTTCTTCAGGATGGCGGCAGCGTTGGTAAATGTCGGCAATGCGCTTTTCAAAATCCACGCCAGATTCAATTGCGCCCAGCACTTCGTCGCTGCTGCCGAAAATGCCGTCGAAAAGTTTGAACTTGTCGCGCAGCAACTCATAGACGCGCCGGTCGGCTTCGTTTTTCTGGTTCAGGAAGTTGACGACTACCACATCGTGTTTTTGTCCGTAGCGGTGACAACGGCCAATTCGCTGTTCGATGCGTTGCGGGTTCCAGGGCAGATCGTAATTCACCACCAATGCGCAGAATTGCAGGTTGATGCCTTCGGCTCCGGCTTCGGTGGCGATCATGA
>JAEUQO010000173.1 GCA_016789605.1 Acidobacteriota bacterium | reverse complement strand
TCACGAAATAGACCTGACTGCGCAACAGCGTCTGACCAAACCGGGTTGGACGCGCGAAGTCGAAAAGATGGTGCGTTGGGGCGCATCAGTCACCGATGCAGAAAAAGGCCCGCTGGTGGATTACCTGTTCGCCACTTATGGACCGCGTCCATTGGGCAAATAACCCTGACGCCGCCCATAAACGGCGCTCGCACCAGGTCTACGCCAAACATATCTGGCCCCAAACGAGGGCAGAAAGAGACGATGAATCTTTTTCTGCCCTCGTTTTTTGCTGGCACCCTACGGTTCGTTCCAGACACCCAGTTCGTTCCAGACACCTCAATCTTGCCGGGCTGGTATTAGCGCGTCGTTAGCTTTTCTTGCCGCACACGAATGTCCACGGCTTCCTGGCTGCGCGGATAGCGGCGCAGCAATTCTCGATACGCCGCGCCGTCATACACGATGCGCTCTGCGGCGTCGTCAAAATCAAAGGTCACGCCGATACGATTGTACCGATCCAATCCGACGTAATTCAGGAAGTAATCGCGCTTGCGTAATCCCGCGCTTGGCTCTTCGTCGCCCACACGACGTTTGGCGTCGCGCGTCAATCGCTCAGCCGCGCGCTCTGCCGTTTCGCCCAGCGAGCGCAACGCTTTGGGCGCGAATTTCGTCGCGCGAAATTCGTCCGCACACAACCGCGCCAGCCGCACTTTCGTGAAATCGTCGCTTGTCTCTTCGGTCAACTGCCACAACCGTTGCGCGTCATTCGCGTTGCCGGGCCGCAAGATGGCCTCAGCCAACACCCAACCGCGCGTGTTGCGCGAAACCGCCACGCGATAAAACTTCGCGCCGCTGCGGGTCGTCAGCGTCGCCAAAATGCCGATGCGGCGTCCACGACGCAACCGCTGCGTCAGCGGCGCTTTGACGTCAGGACGCGCGCGCAAAGCTGCCAACCGTTCATCAAACACAACGGCGCGCGTGCCCGGCACAAACACTTTGCGCGTTTGCGCCAATGCCAGCGGCGTCAACCACAAGACAAACGGCAACCACATCGTTCCGAAAACGACCAAACGAATGAATCGCACACGAGGCATAGTGCTCCTAACCGGGGTGGCTGAGTCGGGTTGTCGAATTTAGCGGGCAGTGAGGTGGAGGGCTCCCCAACGTGAAACGCGAACCATCAACCAGCCGCGAGTTTGCGACCGGCGCGCGTATTTGGCAACGTCAACGTAAACGCCGAAAAATCGCGGGCATACCGCTGTTCCTGCGCTTCGATGGCGGCCAGATAATCAAACAGAATCAAACCTTTGCCGGGCGGCGCGACCGTCAACTGGTCAGCAAAAAACTGATACGGCAAACTCTTGCGCGTACTTTCGTCACGCCAGCGCGCCACGATCTGAATCGGTAAAAAATAGACTTCCCGGTGACTGCTGAATTCAACCAGGAAGCCGGCGACCGCGCCAAACTGCGCGGCGCGCTCCAGGAAGTGAATCTGGTGGGCGTGCAGATTGTCAAAATCCAGCAAATCGCGCCGGGTCGTTTTGGCGTCGTAAAAAATCGCGCGGCCATCTGGCGCGAGCACGCCGCCGTAATCTGGCTCGGCTTTCGATTCCGGCACAAACTTGCGCCAATCCGTCAATTTGTGAGTTTTGATTTGCTCTCTGAGCGCAGCCGCATCCAGACGCGCTTGGGCTTTGCCCGCATTCAATTCCAGCGCGGGCAATGACAATCCGCGCCGGGTTTCGCCGCGCTCGACCAGATACTTTCCGGGAATGGCTTTGCGTGTGATGCAGGCACGGCCCGTGCGCTCATAGCCTTCGTTGGTGCGGTTGACTGTTTCCTGAAAACCGCTGCCTGTTTCTGCGCCGCGCCGTTTGAACTTCATATCGAACAGACAGGAACTCCCGCGAAACAACCGGCAGCGGCGCGCCCAGCGCCGTCTCGTGCCGCTTCGCGGGAGCGAAAAGTTACGCGCCTTGTTCCATCGCCGCGTCGTCCATCTCGAAATTGGCATAGACGTTCTGCACGTCGTCGTGATCGTCCAGTGCGTCGTACAATTTCAGCATCTGGCCGACTTGCCCGCCTTCGAGCTTGATGGTGTTTTGCGGGATCATCGCGACTTCCGCCGACAACGGCTCGATGCCTTTGGCTTTGATGGCATCCAGAATGGCGTGGAAGTCTTCCGGTGCTGTCAAAATCTGGTAGGTTTCGCCGTCGTTTTGCATGTCATCCGCGCCAGCTTCGAGCGCGATTTCCATCATTTCGTCTTCGCCTTTGACGGTCGCGTCAATGATGATCTGTCCCTTCTTGTTGAACATCCAGGCGACCGAACCCGATTCACCCAGGTTGCCGCCGTTTTTGGAAAACAGATGGCGAATTTCAGACACCGTGCGGTTGCGGTTGTCGGTGGTAGTGTTGACCAACACGGCCACGCCGCCCGGCCCGTATCCTTCATAGGTGATTTCTTCGTATGCCGCGCCTTCCAATTCGCCAGTACCGCGTTTGACCGCGCGGTCAATGGTGTCGTTCGGCATGTTGGCCGCTTTGGCGTCGCTCACCGCTTTCCGCAAACGTGCGTTCGTCGTGGGATCACCGCCGCCGCCCGTACGCGCCGCGATGGTCAATTCTTTGATCAGCTTGGTGAAAAGCTTGCCGCGCTTCGCATCGAGCGCGCCTTTTTTGTGTTTAATCGTGTGCCATTTCGAATGCCCTGACATAACAGGTTGCCCCTCTCTGAAGATATTGATTGCGGAATGATTGAGAATTTAGGCGGGGAATATAGCATGACGTTTGAGAAATCGTAAAATGACAAGTGGCTTGACGGGGACCTGTTCCCCGCAGCACGATGAATGTATGTCAGACAAGCTTTACGAAAAGGTGATGGAGCGTGCGCTGAAGCTGTTATCGTTCAAACCGCGCAGCGTGACCGAATTACGCGAGCGTTTGCGCGAAAAAGAATGGGCCGAAGAAAGCGCCGTTGAACGCGTCATCGCCCGTTTGCAGGAACTTGGTTATCTCAACGATGAACAGTTTGCCGCCAGTTACGCCAATGCGCGGCTGACGGTAAAACCGTTGGGCCGCACGCGTTTGCGTCGCGATTTGCAGCGCAAAAAGCTGTCGCCCCAAACCGTCGAAAATGCCCTCACAGACGCCTATACCGAACACAGCGAAGAGGAATTGATAGACCGCGCGGTCGCCAAGCGCGTTCGCTTGAAAGGCACGCCCCAAACCCCGGAAGCCGCCAAAAAGCTGTTTGATTATTTGTTGCGGCGCGGGTTCAGTTTCGATCTGGTGCGGCGCAAAGTGCGCGAGGCAAGCCGAAATGCCGATCTGACCGAAGACATCGCGGAAGAATGAACGCGCAAGCCGCTTGCCGTTTTGCGTTCAAAGTCGTGCGCGTTATCGAAAATTGTGGTTCTTCGCTATACTCAAAACCGATGGCACAGCGGATACGCCCCCGCGCAAATTTTGTGCTGGCTCATTGCTGGAGGAGGAAATCAACGATGAAAAAAGCTCTGTTTCTGATGATCGTGCTGGCGGGAATGGCCGTCACACTTTGGCCGGTGGCGGCGCAAAATCGCCTGACGTCGGCCCGCCCAGCCAACAATGCCGACAACGCCAACCATGGCAATGATGGCAACAAGGCGAACACCACCGAACAAATTGTCCCCGAAGAAATCATTCGCCGGTTCACCACGAAGGAAAGCGAACTGCGCGAAATGTGGAAAGAATACTCCTACATTCAGGAAACCCGCTTTCAGGTGTTGGGGCCAGCCGACACGGTTTCGGGCGAGTTTTATCAAGTGTCGGAATTCGTGTTTGACGATTCGGGCAAACGCCGTGAACGCATTCTGAAAGCGCCACCTTCCACGCTGGAATACGCGGGCTTGCGCATGACCCAGGAAGACCGCAACGCCCTGATCAACCTGCAACCGTTTGCGCTGGCCAAGGAAGACCTGCCCAATTACACCATCGGTTACATCGGCAAAGAGAAGGTGGACGAATTGAACACCTATGTCTTTGATGTGATTCCGAAGGTGATGTCCAATCCACGCGAACTGGACAAGCTGCGCAAACAGAAAATCGAAGGCAAATTCTTTCAGGGCAAAATCTGGGTGGATGACCAGGATTTGCAGATCGTCAAAACCGCTGGCAAAACCGTCCCGGAATTTGAACAGCGCTTTCCGAAATTCGAAACCTATCGCGAAAACATTGACGGACGGTATTGGTTCCCAACCTATACCTATGGCGACGACCGGCTGGCATTTGACCGCCTCGTTCACGTACGCATGGTGATCAAGTATCAGAACTATCGCCGGTTCCAATCGGACATCAAGTTCCTGGATTCTGCGGAAGAAATTAAAGAAGACAAGAAGCCAGAGGAACCCGGTAAGGCGGGCGAAACCAAAAAAGACGAGACAAAGAAAGAAGACACCAAGTCAGACAACAAAAAAGACGAAAAGGCTAAGCCCGTACGCCCGCGCCCGTAATGCGGCGTCGGCGCACTTCCCAAAACCAAAGCAGTACCAAACCGAGGGCGGTTGTGAGTGACACAACCGCCCCAGCTTTTAGCGAACCCGGCAAGTAACGAAACTCTACGCGATGCTTACCGGCAGCCACTTGCACACCGCGCAAATCGTAATTCACCCGCCACACGTCAGCCGCCACGCCATCCACCGTCGCTTGCCAGCCAGAAGCAAAGGCGTCACTCGCCACCAGGAGCGAAGGCCGAACAGCATCTGTTTCAACAACTAACCGCGTGGGGGAACGTTGCAAAATCGTGGCGCTCCCTGTCTGGCTTTCTGCGTCAGTCGAAGTGCGCAACTGCGGATCGAGTTGCGTCGCTGTTTCGTGATCCACCAGCGCCGTTGTGCGCGGATCAAACGATTGCCCGGCCAGTTCGCCGCGAATCGTTTTGAGCTGATCACCATCGAAATGCGGCTGCACACGGTTGACCAACCAGACGCGCGGCAGTGCGCGCAGGTTTTCAAAGATGCGGTATTCCTGATACGCCTTGGCCGGACTGCGTTCACTCAACTCACGCCAACGAGTAACGTCTGACAATGCATCTGTCGCCGCTTGCGACAGATTGACAGCGCGACCAGTGACGCGGTCTGCCAGGGCTACGCGCTTGATGTCGAGCGAAATTTCGCCGGTGGAGACAGACTTGATTTCGATGGTGCGCGGCGCGCGACAAGCGACCAATTCTGGCGGGAACGACAACCGCCCCATGTATGTGTGCGCTTGAAAGCTGGCAGCGTCATCGCCCGGCCAGCTTTCGGCAATCGCCGGACGCGTATGTTTGATGGCGGCGCGCACATCGGCGCGGTCATATGCCCACTCGGCAGTTTCGCGCCCAGCCCGCAACGGCGCAGTCCAACGCACGCCTGACGCGCATTGCACGGTAACCTGTGCGACTTCTGCGTCGGCAGGCAATTCCGCCGCGTTCGACAGGTTGGAAACAATCAGCAAGGAATCTGCCGCGTCGCTCCCGGTGGCATAAACTACGCGTTGCCCCTGGCGCAATTGCGCGGCAGCAGGACGCGTCTGCGCAGCAGCGTTTTCCACAGGCGGCGCAAAAACGTAACGC
>JAEUQO010000158.1 GCA_016789605.1 Acidobacteriota bacterium | reverse complement strand
GAATCGCCGCGTTATCTCGGTTGGAATCTATTCTTCCCCCAACCGGAGGCTGAACAATGAAACGACAGATCAATCGTGCATCCATTCTCACACTCTTGCTGTTGTTAGTGGCAACTGTCACGGCACAGGCAGACAAAGTTGATGATTTCGTCAAAGCAGAGATGCAAAAACAGCGCATCTCTGGCCTTTCGATTGCGGTGGTCAAAGAGGGCAAAATCATCAAGGCCGAAGGTTATGGGTTGGCTAATGTAGAGCTTAACATTCCTGCCAAACCGGAAACCGTTTATCAGATCGGTTCGGTCAGCAAGCAGCTTATTGCGGCGGGCGTTTTGCTGTTACTGCAAGACGGCAAACTGAGTTTGGATGACAAGCTCAGCAAGTTTCTGGACGGCACGCCCGACACCTGGAAAGAGATTACAGTGCGGCATTTGTTGACGCACACCTCAGGCATCGTGCGCGAAGCTCCCGGCTTTGATCCATTCAAAGTGCAGGCGGACGCGGATGTGATCAAAACCGCTTACCCGTTGCCGCTGCGGTTTGCGCCGGGCGAGAAATGGGAATATTGCAATGTCGGTTACTTTGCGCTGGCAGAAATCATGCGCAAAGTCAGCGGCAAGCCGTGGGCAGTCTTTTTGCACGAGCGTGTCTTTCAGCCCCTGGGAATGGACGCGACACGCACAACGACCCTGACAGAAATCGTGCCCAACCGTGCAGACGGGTATGTCTGGCGCGACGGCAAGTTGCGCAATGCTGAGAGTTTCTTTGCGCTACGGCCTAGCGGCGCATTTCTTTCCACCGTGCTCGACCTGGCGAAATGGGATGCGGCGCTATATTCCGACCAAATTCTCAATGCGGCGTCGCGCGAGCTGATGTGGACACCAGTCAAACTGAACAGCGGCGCGTCACATCCGTACGGCTTTGGTTGGGAACTGGATGCCGTCAACGGTCACAAGCGCGTGCAACACGGCGGTTCGCTACCCGGTTTCCGCGCGACGATTGCGCGCTATGTCACTGACAAAGTGACGGTCATTGTTTTAACAAACGCGGACAATGCTAACCCGGGGCCAATTGCGTTGGGCATCGCCGAAAATTACATCCCCGGACTCATTCCGCAACGTACCGTCGCCAGAGTTGATCCCAAAATCTTTGATGCTTACATCGGACAATATCAGCCGAACCTGGCGGTGACGGTCACGATTTCGCGCGAAGGCGATAAGCTGATGTTTCAGCAAAACACCAGTCCCGAAAAACAAGAACTGTTGCCGGAAAGTGAAAACAGTTTTTTCACCAATGCCAATCGCCTGCTCACTTACAGCTTTGCCAAAGATGAACAAGGGCAAGTAACGCATCTGGTAGTTCAGAACGCCGGACGCGAAGTCGCGCGCGCAAAGAAAATCAAGTAAGCCACACGACCATCAGGCAACACTTTTTGCAGAGCAGCCCGCGCAGCTCTGCTCACATTCCGCGAAGCCCACCGCTTGTTTCGTCAATCGTATCCTGTAAATAAATTGCCCGTCGTTGTGCGTGCGAGACTCACAGCGACGGGCAAAATTTAGATTCAATTTCAGTTTGGCGTACGGAGGTTGCCACAGAGGCACAGAGGTTTCTAAGCTCCGGGCCTCCGTGGCTCTGTGGCCAATCCGTAAGTGGCAGATTTTGTCTGCGGGTTATTTGACGGGGCGTTGCAGGATTTCGGCCAGTGCCTGCATGCGCTTTCCGTCTACGGCGTCTTTGGCGCTCGCGGCGCTGTCTTTCAACGACCGCGCAAAGCTTTGGAGTTTGGCGCGCCCTTTGGTCAGCTTGGAATCCTCGGCAGTTTTAATCGCGTCTCGCATCGCCGTGATTTGATCGGCGGGCAAGGCTTGCGAACGTTCCAATTGATCCAGATAGGCTTTGGCGACAACCAGCTTATTCGGCCAGACGATGCGTTGTTGGTTTTGCACGTTGAGCTCGGTCACGCGCACTGTTTTTGCGGCGTCAATTTCGTTCTGGGTCAGGAATTCGCTGGGCGTAAGTTCGAGGATGTCCAGTCCGCGCGCGATTTCGGCGGAGTAAATGTGCCCGTTGTACCAGTACGCAGACCAGGAACCGCCCAGCACGATCATCTTCGGATCAATCGGCCCACGGTCGAAATAGGCGATTTCCTTCGGGTGTTTGGTGTCGGTGAAATCCATCAGCGAAATGCCGCCCTGATACCAGGCTTGCACCTTGATGTCCCGACCGGGAACCGGAACGAGCGAACCATTGTGCGCAACGCAATTTTCGGTGTTGCCCTGTGCCGCCGGCAGTTTGTAATACCCAGCGAAATTCAGCTTGCTATCGTTCAGATTGAACAACGCGTTCGCGCCCCAAACGTTCGGATCGTTGGGACGGCAACGCGCCCCCATTCCTCCGCCCCATTCGTCGGTGAAAACGACTTTTGAACCGTCATTGGAAAACGAAGCCGAGTGCCAGTACGCGTAGTTCGGATCGTTGACAGCATCTATGCGTTTCGGATTCGCGGGGTCTTTGATGTCCAGCAGGATGCCGTTGCCGGAACAAGCGCCTGCGGCCAGGCCTTTTTCAGAATAGGCGGTGATGTCGTGGCATTGATCGCTGAAAGAGGGTTTGCCCACGCCGTGCGTTGCGCCGCTGCTCAACGCGTTAATCGCTCCGGTGCGCGCGTCCATGAATACGCGCGGGCTGGAAACCACTTTGGCGTTTTGCGGCGCAGCCACGGGAACTTTGATGACTTCGATACGAAACAGCGAGGTGTTCGGGTCTTTTTCCGGCGCTTCGGCGGAACAGCCGGGCAATTCTTCTGCTTGGCGCACAAACGAAGTGCCGGACACGTAAATGTAAACGTTGTTCTTGTCTTTCGGATCAACGACCAGCGTGTGCGTGTGCGAACCGCGGCAGGTTTGCACGGCGGCGACTTGTTTGGGGCTGCGGATGTCCGTGATGTCAAAAATCCGCACGCCACGAAACCGCTCTTTGCTGGGCGCGGGCATCGGCGGCCCTTGAGCGGCGGCGGCGGCCGTAAGCGCAGGCGCGGGGAATCCCTGAATGCCGCAATCAGTCCGGCCATTCGGCATTTCGACCGACATAAACATCAGGTTTTTATACACC
>JAEUQO010000096.1 GCA_016789605.1 Acidobacteriota bacterium | reverse complement strand
AATTGTCGTCGTTGTGTCATCTCTTTCTCCTTGCGTGTTTGCCGTCGTTATTTGGTTTGCGGCGGCGCGCCTTTCCACAAGCGCCACCATTCGCTACTGCCGAGATCAAGCTTTTCCCACCAGGCGTCAATCATCGCCCGGTCGCCAGCCAACACACCCGCGCGAGTGACGCTCTGTGGTGGCGGAAGCAATTCCGCCAGTCGGTCATACACGCGACCGCGTTCGGCGTCGCTGGTGCGCGTGAGCAAATGCCATAGCGTCAGCGCATCGCGTTTGCGCGCTGCGGTCAGGGCGGTGGTCAAACTGCTTTCGCGCTGCGTCAGCCCACCTAAATCCGTCGGCAACGCCGTGTCGAAGAGGGCGAGCGACTGCTGTAATTTTTCAGGCGCGTCGGCGAAATACGGCGTGCCTGGCCCCAGGCCCGGACGCGTGATGCACATCGCCTCGGCAGGAACAAACGATTCGCGGCCTTGCCATTCAAACGCCACCCAGCCCAGCGTGACGCGCAACTGGCCGATGCCGTCGTCGTTGACTTCCAGCGTGTAGGCGCAGCCCAAATCCACCGCCGTGGCCGAAGGCGTGTTCACAAAAAACTGACGCGGCGGAGCCCAGATCAACGCTTCCATTTTGCCGCGCGTCATTGCCAGCCGATGTTCATCGCCCTGGGCACGCAGCAACTGGATGCGCGAATTCGGTTCGACTTTGACTTCGCCAATTTGGCCGACGCTGATTTGCGCGCGCGACTGTTGATCGGTGACCAGCCATTCTCCCAACGGCAGCTTTCCGGTGGCCGCAAGGGGGTGCGCGCCGATTTGCGGTTGGCCCGCCAGGCGCGTCACCGTCCAGGCAGGTGTGTTGGCATTTGCCAACGGGTTGTCTGCCGCTTGCGGCAGTGGCTGGGCGTTGCGCGAACGCCACCAGAAACCTGCGGCGACAAACAGCGCCAACGCGACGGCTGACAGCGCCAGTTTGAAGGGCGACGCGAAAACAGGCAGCCACGTCCCCGGACGTTTGTCCGCGTGCAGCGGTTGATGTTCGTTCGGAGCCTGTTCCAATAAACTTTCCAGGCCAGCCCACAGATCGTCTGGCGCTGTTTCGTGTCGCAGCTGCGACGCCAGTTGCGCGCCAAACCGAATTTCTTCGTATTCGGCGTGGCAGCGGGCACACTGCTGCAAATGCGCGGCGACGCGCTGCATTTCAGACGGCGACAATTCACCGTGCACATACGCCGAAAGTTGTTGCTGGACGTGACGCCGAAACATGGTTTGATTACCGGTAGTTGGGAATGTTCAGGCCCAGCACGATGTCGCGCCGTCCTTGCCAGACGCCATTTTGTTTGGTCAGTTGGATGATGCCCGAACCGCCGCGTTTTTCTTCGCGGGCGCGCTCTTGCGGTGTCAGGCGCTGATCGTCCGCGAAGCGGTATTCGTCAATGTAATACTCGTTTTTGTCTGTTTCTTTGATCACCGGATGAACGTGCGCCGGGTCTGTGCGGCCCGGATATGCGCCGGGACGAATCGTGCGAAAGCGATAACGGCCTTGCGCATCGGTTTTCATCCAGCCGCGCAAATGTCCGTGCATCCGCGCTGGCTTTTGTCCGGGGGCGGCAGCATATTCGCCCGCCGCGTTGGTGTGATAGACGTAAAGAATCACGCCGGGCGCAGGCGTTTTGCCGTCGGCGCGAAAAATCGTGCCGCTGATTTCCAGCGGTTCGCCAGATTCGTTGGCGGCGGCGATGGTCGTTTGCCACGACAGCGTTTGCGGCATTCCGGCAAACATCAATTCGCAACCGTCACACCCACCGCCGACCAGCGGTTTTTGTGGTTGAGACGCAACGAGCAAGACCAACAGCGAAAGTAATATCAGCGCTTTCATCATTTCCCTCCTTCTTTCAGGTGCGCCAGTTTGCGCGCCAGTTCTTTGTGTCCGCGGTTCAGGCGCGATGCCACCGTGCCGGGCGAACAATTCAGCGCGCGCGCCATTTCTTCGTAAGAAAGACCTTCAAAATATTTCAGCAGGATTGCCAGCCGCAGCTTGGGGTTGAGTTCTTTGACGGCGGCTTTGACCGAGGCGGAAAGCTCTCGCCGGGCGAATTGATCTTCCTGCGGAAAGTGTTCTGCGCCGAGTTCCAACGAGTCTGTTTGTCGCCGTTCCATCACATCACGCTCACGTTCGCCACCGGCAGAGAGAAACTCAAACGAGAGAAACCGCCGCCGTTTTCGTTGTTCATCCAGACAGGCGTTGGCCACCAAACGATAGAGCCAGGTGGAAAAGCCTGCTTCGCCGCGAAATTGGCGCACCGCCGTAAACAGTTTCAGGAAGACCTGTTGCGTGATGTCGCGCGCGGTGGCGTCGTCACCGGTAAAATGCAGTGCCAGCGTCCACACGCGGTCTTTGTGCGCGTCGAACAGTTGCCGAAATGCCTCGCGGTCGCCTTGGCGGCAAGCTTCGATCAACTGCGCTTCGCTCCGCTCTTCCTTCATTAGGGCGCGCCTCTCCAAGAATTCATTCCTGCCTTTCGCGTTCGTCTGTTAGACGGAGCACGACCGGGAATTCTTCCGTTTTGCGTGATTTTTTTGGCGAGGTATTTTCGGGAATCGGCAGGCGGAAAGAAACAGGGCAAAGGGCACTGTTATTCTTCGTCGTGATCTTCGCTGCTGTTTCGTTTGCGACGAGCGGGCGTCGCCAGCGCTGCCAGGGCCAGGAACAATTGCGCATTGGCGGTGATTTGCAGGTTGAATTCGACAAAGCTATGCACCGCGATGGCAAAACAGCCGGTCAATGCGCCGAGCACAATGGCGCGTTTGCGCCGGTCGTGTGTTTGTGCGGCGGCAAATCCGCGTCCGAATAGCAACAGGATGAAGGTCAGCGCCAGCACGCCTCCGACAATGCCCGCGTCTGCCAAAATTTGCAGGTAATCGTTGTGGGTTTGTTCGACGCGTTGCGCGCCAGAGCTTTGGTCGTAACGCGTATAGGCAAATTGAAATGCGCCCAGCCCGACGCCCAGCAGCGGATGTTCGCGGATCAGTTCGCTGGTTGCGCGCCAGATGTTGCGGCGGCTGAACCGTTCGCTGGCTTGTTGTTCGCTTTGCGTTTCGGTTTGTACCTGGGCGAAGTTCTGCACCAGGCCTTCGGAACCGACCAAAAACATCGAACCGACAATGGCGGCTGCGCCGAGCACAAAAGCTCCTGCGACGCGCAATAGCACTGCAGCCCGTCGGCGTTCATTATGCGAACGGTTTTTGGAAATGAAGGTGGGAATGGCGACCAGCGCCAGAAAGACGACTTCTGCCGCGAGCGCGAGCACGCCGCCGCGCGAGGCGGACAGCGCAATGCCTGCGCACATGACCAGCGCTGCACTGGCATACACGGCCAGCCAAATCTGTTTGACGGTGCGTCCGATCAGCAAGCCGCCCGCCAGCCCGACGCCAAGTTCTAAAAATCCGGCGAAATGATTGCGGTTGACGAACGGGCCAAAGGTGCCGCGTTGCCACAGCATCTTGCCAATGTAGCTTTGCCCGATGCCGACCAGCGCAATCACCACACAGACCGCGATGATGACGTTGGCCGTGAGTTCGCGGCGGTCGTCATTGTGAATGAAGCTGGCGCAAAGCAGGAAAAAACAGAGCGAGGCGAATAGCTTGAGGGCGAATTGGGTGGTGGAAAAGGCTTCGAAACTGAGTGTTGGCCGGTCGCCTGTGCCCAGCGGCAGTATTTGAATGATGGCGACAAGCAGCAGACCGAGCATCGGCCACATCAGCGGGTTCAGTTCAATGCGCAGTTGGCCGGTTTGCAGCGTCAGCAGACCCCACAACACCAGCAAGCCAAAGACCAAAATTTCCCACAGTGCGATGGACCAGGTTTCAACCGCGCCATACGGCAACGGAGCCAGCACCAATAAGGCGAGCAATCCGCCAAAGGTGAGTTTGTCGAGCAGGGGCGTTCTCGTCATGCGATCGGGTGAAGGGAAGACGGGTTACAGTGGTTTAGCGGAATCTGGCGCCGCAGCGCCGTGCCGGATCAATTTTCCGGCACGATGCTGCGAAAGCGGCCTTGTTCGTCATAGAGCCGTTGGTATTGCCGGGCGTTGCGATACACGCCTTGAACGTAGCCGCGCGTTTCGCTCAAGGGAATGCTTTCGACCCAGTCTTCGATGTCGCCGCCGGGCCATTCACGCACCCAACGGCGCACGCGAGTTTCGCCGCCGTTGTACGCCGCCGCGACATATTCCCAGCGTTTGAATTCATCGAGCAGTTCGCGCAAATACGCCGTGCCGAGTTGAATGCTCAGCGTCGGGTTGAACAGGTCGTTGGAACTGATGTTGCCCAGATTGTTCTTGCGCGCCACGGCTTTGCCGGTCGAAGGGATGAATTGCATCAATCCCAAGGCGTTGGCGCGGCTGCGCGCTAGCGGATTGAACACGGTTTCTTGCCGGATCAGGCCGGCGACGAAATACGGGTCAAGATTCTGACGCTTGGCCTCTTCTTTGATGTTCGTCCAGTATTTGAGCGGATAAAACACGTCCCAGGCTTCGCGCGTCATTTCTTCGGGCAACATCTGGCCGTAATCGGGATAGGCGCGTTTGAGCGCATTGATCGCGGCGACGTTTTCGTTGTTGGCGCGGAAGATTTGCGCAATCCGCAAATTGACGATGGGGGAATTGGGCGCTTTGACGCGCGCCGTGTCGAGCTCGTTCATCGCGGATTGATGCAGCGCAATGCGCATCAACTCCTGCGCCTTGTTGACGCGTTCCCAGTCCGCTTCAGCAAGCGATTCCTTGACGACATTGACGGTTTGCAAACCGGCGACCGCACGACCGAGCAGTAATTCACCCGAAGCGGCGCGCGGTTGAATGCCGTCGTTTTTCAAACGCGCGATGCGGCGTTCGCAGTTGACGCCATACCAGCCTGCGCCATAACGCGTCAGCATCGCCTGACAGATGGTCATTGCGCGGCCTTTGTCGCCCGCGCGTTCGGCGTCCACCGCCGCCCAGAATGCCGCGCGGCCACGGTTGTCGGTGACGTTGCTGTAATTGGCGACGTGTTCGGTCAGCAACCGCGACGCGTTATCGAAATCCTTGGCTTCGTGGGCGCGCCAGGCCAGCCAGAAATGCGCTTCGTCGGCAGATTCGGTTTGTGGGAACTGGCGCACCAACTGTTGGTAAAACTCTGCCGCTTGATCGTTGCGTCCGCGTTTTTCGTGAAATCGTCCCAGGCCGTATAGCAGGTTGCCGATGCGGTCGCTGCCCGGCGCAGAACGCCGCAAATCGGCCAGCGCCTGTAAGCTGCCGGGTTCGTTTTGTAACGACAGTTGCGCCATTCCCAAATGATAGAGCGCGTCGCTCATCGTTTTAGGCGTACGGGCGCGCACGCGTGTGAGCGCGTCCACGGCGGGTTTGAATTGATTGGCGCGGTAATAGCTGATGCCCGCCCGCAGCCAAAGATCATCGCTGGCTGCCGTGGGAAACTGACGTGCGACCTGGTCATAGGCCTGTGCCGCCAGCACATAAAGTCCGGCTTCGTATAGTTTGTCGGCGCGGCGTTGTCCTTGCGCGATGTCTTGCGGCGCAGTTGAGCCGCCCAATTCGGTCAAGCGTGCGGCCACTTTTTCCGCTTCGGGGGTTTGCGGCGCGTCAAAATACAGTTTGCGCAACGCCAGAATGGCTTCGTTGGGTTTGCCGAGTTTGTCCAGCGCATCGGCGCGCAGCTTGAGCGCCGTGCCGTCGTTTTTCTCGACCAAGGCCGTCAGGTCGGCCAGCGCGGCTTGATAATTTTCGCGCAACATCGCGGAGCCAGCGGCTTGCAATGCTGCCGAACGCGCGAGCAATGACGTCGGATATCGTTGCGCCAAACGGCGAAACTCGCGCTCCGCTTCTTCGCCGCGCCCGGTTTCTTGCAGCGCCTGGCCGCGGTAATAGTGCGCGTAATCGCCTAACAGCGTGTGTTGCGCGATGACAGGATCGCCGAGCAACGTCGCGGCGGTGGCAAAATCCTTTGCCTGCAAGCGCAGATAGCCGCGCAACAAATGCGCCAGCCCGGCTTCCGGAGTATTCGGAAAGGTGCTTTCGACGCGTTGTAACTCGGCGTCTGAATTGGCTGCGACCGCTGCGCGCAATTGGGCGCTGGCTTTGGCTTGCGCTGAAACGGATGCGCCCGGCCAGGTCAGCCCTGGACTGGCGACGAACAACAAGCTGGTCAAGCTCAGCGTCAACGCGCGTCGCACGGAAAACTTGGTAAAGAACCTGCGGGAGAGATTGGGGAAGGACTTCATAGAATTCGGCTCCTCTACTGCGTGCAGCCAAAAGGGTGGCAACTCGATTACAGTCTGAAAAAGAATCAGGGGGGTGACATTGGGGGCCGCGTGGCGTTTAGCGGCGGCTGGAGACAAAGGCGAGAAGCGAAGGGCGTCGCTTCTCGCCTTTGTTGTTTTACGTTAGGACGCCGTGACGACCGGGCCAGGGCAATTCGAGCCCAACTTGGCCGGATCGCCTTCGGCAAGGGTTTGCACCAATTCGTCGTAGAAGTAATCAAAGCGTGCCGCGACAGCGGGTGAAACACGCTTGTCATAGACTTTGCGGCTGCGGTCAATTTCGTCTTTCAACCGTTCGTACAGGTCAAATTGACGACGGCCTTCGTTGACCTTGGTCGCGTTGTACAACTTGATTTCCGACACCAGCAAACGCGCAAACCGGCGCGCGTCATTGTGGGCGCGTTGTTCGGTTTCGCTGGCCGGCGGCGGCGCAGGCATCGGTTGTGCTGCGGGCGCGGGTTGCGGCGCAGGCGGCGTAAAGCTCGGCTCCGGTTTGGCTTGGGCTGCTTGCGTTTGCGGCAGCGGACCGGTCGGCAACCAATCCGGCGATTCCAAACGATCTGGCATCAACGGACGTGCGGGCGGTGGAACGGGCGGCGGCGGCGGCACCGGCGGTCTGGGAACCTCAACTACAGGTGTTGGTACAGGAGTCGGCGGCTCAACGCTCGCTGCCGGTGGTTCCGGTTCTATCAATGTCGGCGGCGCAGGCGCTTCTTCCGGCGCAGCTTCCGCAACCACGGGTTCAGCGGCAGGCGCTTCTTCAACTTGCGGTTCGGCTTCCGGCTCGGCGGCGGATTCGGCAACTGCCGGGGCCGCTTCGGCCACGACCGCTTCAACCGGCGCTGCGACAATTGCGGGAGCGATGCTACCAAGGTTTTCTGGCGCAAACGGATTGGTGCGCGGTGCATCCGGGACGGCTTTTTCAACCGGCGCAAGTTCAGGGGCAGCTTCTGCGCTCGGTGTCGGCGCGGGCGCTTCTTCCTGGGGCGGGGCGACCGGCGCTGGGGCGGCAGCCGCTGCTTGTGCGACTTGCGCCGAAGGACGAGGCGGTTCCAAACCACGACGCGCGGGCAGCAATTCAATCCCCATGCTGGCCACACGCATCAACGTTTCGAGCGCGGCGGCATTCAGCGCGCTTTCTGCCTGTGTGCCCGAATCGGCATACAAAACAGCGGCGGCTTTGCCACGCACAACCAACGGAACGGCAATGGCGCATTCCGGCGCGGGCGAACCATACAAACCCAACACGGCGGAATTTTCGCCGGGCGCATCCGAACGGCCCACTGCCATTTGGAAATTGGTTACCGCATCGCGCAACAACGTGGGATTTTGCACCGGAATGTTCAGCAGACGGACGGTTTCGTCGTTCAGCCCGTTTTCAAATCCGCTGGCTTTCCAACCGATGACGTCACCGCCTTTGACCACAAAAAAGACCACGCGTGGCGCAAATTGCGAAGCGCGCCGCACCAACACCGTCAAGGTGTCAGATTGGGTGCGTTGCGCATCAATTTCTTCAACGCTGCCTTTCAGCAATTCAAAATTCGCGGTCTGGGAAGAGGCGGTTTGGTTGGCAGAGACGGCCAGGGTCAGCGCCTTGCGGCTGGCTTCAAGCTGTTCGCGAAGCTCATCCAGTTGACTGCCCGCTTCGCGCCGCGCCACGGCGGCGGCTTCCGCACAGGCTTGTTCCAACCGCTTTTGCAGCTCTTCTTCGCTTTCGCGGCGAACTTGCGCCAATTGTTCCTGGAATTGCTGTTCCGCTTTGGCGCTGGAATCGCTGAACCATTCCTTGACGGAAGTCAGCAAACTGGCGGTGTCTTCTTCGCTGGGTGCGGCCTGCGCCTGGGCCAATAAATTGGTACTGATTTCGTTAAAAGATGAATGGAGGCGTTCAATCTCGGTTTTGAGCGGTGCAATGCGCTGCGCAAACAGTTCCACGGCGCGCGCTTGTAACTGGGCTTCCCAGCTTAGCGGGGTTTGGCCATTTTCTGGATTGTTGACGTTCTCTTCAGACACAATCTACCTCCGTTTATACACGGGCAACTGACGATCAAAAGACTGCCTCAGCTACGCTCGTCGGTACGCGAATTGTCGGGTGCTGAACTGCTCGGCCTGGGGTTGAGCCGTGATCCCTCGCGGTCTGTTCGAGAGTAAGCGCAGGCGTTGTTAGTTTTGTGAACCCACCACTAAATAAATGTCGTGCAATGATGAAGGGGCGCTTTGAATCCTGTCGCGCAACATTGCGCGGCCTTGGCGCATCTTGCGCGGTAAAGGCGGCTAATTATCATTGCTCGCTGTATGGTTGTCAATTTATCACTTTCATCCCCTTCAAGTTAGCGCGCAAATCCCAACGTAGCGGTTGAGGGAGGGGCGAAAACCCTGCCCAAAGAGGGGAGCCATGAGCCAAAAAGCGGCTTTTGGTCAGACATTTTGCCTAAGTTCTCCGCCGCTTCTCGCCAAACCGCAGCCGATTGACTAAAATGCCGAATGTCGCATCAGCGGCACCATCGCTTCACTTCCGTTACCAGAATACAACAAGCTCTTAACCATGCTGGCGAAGCATCTATTTCGCCCACAGATAAGGGGAAGACTATGAGCAAGAAACAAGACCTCGTTTCACGCCGGACTGTGTTGCAAGGCACTGCTGCGGTCGCGGCAACTTCGGCATTCACCATCATCAACGCCAAATCCGTGCGCGGCACGTCCGCCAACTCAATGGTCGAAGTCGGCTTCATTGGGTGCGGCGGCCAGGGCACCCGCGACGCCCAGTTACTGGAACAGACCAACGAAGCCAAAATCGTCGCGGTCGGCGATTATTTCAAGAGCCAGGCGGACAAAGCCGCCGAACGCTTCAAAGTGGACGCCAAGCGCGCACACGTCGGCATTGATGCTTATAAAGAAGTCATCGGCTCGAAAGTTGACGCCGTGTTGCTCGTGACGCCGCCAGGATTCCGGCCCGAACATTTCAAAGCCGCCGTTGCCGCCAAAAAGCACATCTTCGCCGAAAAACCGCTGGCTGTTGACGTGCCCGGTTGCCACACCGTGCTCGAAGCCGGTGAAAAAGCCAAAGCCTTGAATCTGTCGGTCGTCGTCGGTTTGCAGCGTCATTATTCCAAAGCCTATCGCGCGGCCAAAAAACTGTTTGACGAAGGCGCAATGGGACAAGCCGTGATGGCGCATTCGGCCTGGGACCAAGCCAAAATCTGGGGCGAACGTCGCGGCAAACGCGCCGACTGGAAATCCCAGTTGGATTTCGAAATTCAATACTGGTACTTCTTCAAATGGTTGTCGGGCGATCACATCGTCGAACAGAACATCCACAACATTGACGTCATCAACTGGTTCCTGGGCGCGCCGCCGGTGCGTGCTGCGGGCATCAGCGCGGTGTTCGACAAACGCGACGGATTGGGCGACATCCACGATCACTTTGCCATCAATTACGAATATGCCAACGGCGTGTTGTCGTCGAACACCTGCGTGCAGGTAGACGGCGTGCGCGGTGACGTGTCGGAAACCATTCGCGGCACCAAAGGCACCTTCACCACGTCGGCAGGCCGTGGCGGTACGGGTGGCGTGCGCATCGAAGGCGTTCCCACACGCAAAGAACCGAACCCAGCGCCGATCTACAAATACGAAGGCTCCGACGACAAACACTACGACCAGGAAGCCGCGACTTTTGTCGCGAGCGTGCTGGGCAAAGGCCAGGGCGAAGACAAATATCGCAATGACACCAAGTATGGTGTCGAAAGCACCTTCACCGCGATCCTCGGACGCGAATCGGCGTATCGCAAGACAACGCTGACCTGGAATGAACTGTGGAACGAAAACAAAAAGCTGGGCTTCAAACCCGAACCGAAAGCTGATTAGTCGTTTGAGTTCACGCGTTGGCGTGTAAACAGCCTGATGGCTGAACTCTGAACGTCCGAAAGAGCGCAAGCGGCCAATCCGGTTTCTTGCGCTCTTTTTTCGTAAGGCGATAATCGAACCATGAAAATCCTGACCGCCCAACAAATGCGCGAGCTTGATCGGCTGACCGTCGAACGCTGCGGCATTCCTTACGCAACGCTGATGGAAACGGCGGGCAGTCGCGTGGTCGAAGCGATCATTGACGCTTACGGTCCGGTTGCTGACAAAACTTTTGCCGTCTTTTGCGGCAAAGGAAACAACGGCGGCGATGGCGCGGTAATCGCCAGATTGCTCTTTCTGCGTGGCGCACAGGTAAAGTTGTTTTTGTTTGGCAAGATTGAGGACACAAAAGGCGAAGCCAGGACGAACTTTGAGGCCGCAAAATTGTTGGGCGAGCCAATCGTCGGTTTCAGAAATGGCAAGCTTTTTTATGAAGAAGTGACGACCGAAGAAGCTGCGGAATTTGTCTACACGCCGGATTTCTTCATTGATGCGCTATTGGGAACGGGCCTGACCCGACAAGCAGAAGGGCTATATGCGCAAGCCATCAGGACATTGAACCGCAATGTCGAAAATACCTATCCGCCGGCGGTGGTTATCGCAGTAGATATTCCTTCGGGAATTTCGTCGGACTGCGGCGCTGCTACCAACTTGCACGTTCGCGCAGATGTAACCGTTTCCTTTACTGCTCCAAAGATTGGTAACGTGCTTTCGCCTGCCTGCGAAACGAATGGCAAGCTGGTCATTGCGCCAATTGGAACGCCAGATTGGCTGATTCGTGAAATTGGAGCGCAGCTTGAACTGATCGAAGAAGCTGACATTAAACGGCGGTTGAAGGAATCGCTTCGCACTCCGTTCGCGCATAAAAATTCCGTTGGCGATGTGCTCTTGATTGCCGGTTCACGCGGAAAAACTGGCGCGGCGGCGTTGGCGTCGGAAAGCGTGTTACGCGCCGGAGCCGGGTTGGTGACGGTGGCGACGGCGAAATCAGCCCTGAGTTTGTTGGTCACACAGGCGCGCGCCGAAGTGATGACCGAAGCGCTGGCTGAAACGTTTGACGGCGCAATTGCTCAGGAAGCCGTCGAACACGTGTTGGGATTGGCAGAAAAGAGAAGTGTGATTGCCGTCGGGCCCGGGCTTTCCTCTGCCGAAGAAAGCGCACGCGCTTTTGTCCGCGAATTGGTCGAACGACGAACCGCGCCCATGGTCATTGATGCCGACGGATTGAACGCTTTGGCTCCGTGGCCGGAAGGACTGAAAGGTTCGGATGAATTGCCGATCATTATCACGCCGCATCCGGGGGAAATGGCGCGGCTGATTGGCAAGACAAACGCCGACGTGCAAGCCGACCGCATCAGCGTTGCGCGCGAATTTTCCACGCGCCATCACGTCATCACCGTGCTCAAAGGCAGCCGCTCACTTGTCGCTGCGCCCGATGGAAATGTGTACGTCAATCCGACCGGCAATGCCGGAATGGCAACGGCAGGTTCGGGAGATGTGTTGACCGGATTGGTGTCGGGATTGTTGGCGCAAGCGCCGCCAGATTGGTGTGGGCGAAAAGATGCGCTGGGCGCAGCCATCGCCGGAGTTTATTTGCACGGCTTGGCCGGAGATTTTGCCGCCCGCAAATTGGGGATGCGTTCGCTGATCGCTTCGGACATTATCGCCCAGTTGAGCGAAGCCATTTTGCACGTCGGCGGCGAAGCCGAGAAAGGACGTTCTGCGCACATCATCCAGCTGTAACCGCCAGCTGTAACCACCAGATGTAACTGCGCACCGCCAGACATGATTCCTATCGGAACTTTTATTACGCATTCTGCGGAAGAAACCTTTGAATTGGCCTACGAGATTGGCGAAGGCCTTACGGCGTCTGCTGTCTTTCTGTTGCAAGGCGACCTGGGCGCAGGCAAAACCGTTTTTGCCAAAGGCCTTGCCGCCGGGTTGGACATTGATCCGGCAGACGTTAACAGTCCGACGTTCACAATTGTGAACCAGCACGACGGACGATTGCGGCTTTATCATCTTGACCTGTATCGGTTGCCCGACACCGGTGGCGCAGACGAGTTGCGCGAACTTGGTTTGGACGAAATGCTCAACGAATCCCAGGCCGTGGTGGTCATCGAATGGCCGGAACGTTTAGACGGTCGCGTCATCGCCGCTGCATACCGGGTGCGGCTGACCGATCAGGGCGGAGACGCGCGACACGTCGAAATCCGCCGCACAAATACTTCGTCGTAAGGCCTCGCGATCCTGTGATAGCATCTTGCCCAGTGGATCGTTTTATGGGGGAGATTGATTATGCACGTTGCCACTGCTCCTGATTATCTGGCTGTCATTGAACAACTTCCGCCAGGCACGTTCTTTCATGCCGAACATGTGCCGTGGGAGGTTTACGAGCGGTTGCTGACCGCGCTCAGCCCTGCGACTGCCGTGCGTCTTTATTACGACCAAGGAAGGATGGATGCCGTGTCTCCTACAGCCGCACACGAAAAGCCAATCAAAATTCTGCATCGTCTGGTTGTTACGCTCAGCGACGCACTCGATATGGACATCGAATCTTATGGCTCGACCACGTTGCGCCAGCAGTTAAAGGCCAAAGGCGCTGAGCCGGATGATTGCTTTTATGTGCAACACGCGGCGCAAATCATCGGGAAATCGGACCTTGATTTAGCGCAAGACCCGCCGCCAGACATTGTCGTCGAAAGCGATTTGACCAGTTCTTCGCTTGATCGGTTTGCAATTTATGCAGCGCTCGGCGTGCCCGAAATTTGGCGCGTCGCCAATTGGCACGTTAGTTTGTGGGCATTGGCCGAAACGCAGTATGAAGAAGTGATCGTCAGCCAGGCGTTTCCGTTTTTGCCTACCGAAGCTTTGAATGAATTTCTGACGCTGGGCTTGAGCGACGGCGAACGGAAAGCTGCACAGGCATTGCGCGAATGGTTGGCGCAACAATCTCTGCTTTCCGCCTAATCCTGAGCCGACGCCGGTCGCAAAAGAAATCGTGCTGACACTCACCACACCACTTGTTGAACTTCACCATTACGGATTGCCCCGCGTAGGGCAAAAGACGGCGCACAGTCTGGCTGTCGAAATCGCCGCGCTCAATGCCAAAGCCGACGCACGCGAAGCCACGATCGAAGACCTGCTGCATTACCTGCCGATGCGGTACGAAGATCGTTCGAATCTGGCGCGCATTTCCCAATTGCAGGATGGGCAGACGGCTTCGGTCGAAGTCGTGGTGCGCCTCGGCGGCATCATTCCGCTCAAAGGCGGGCGGCTGAAGATGTATGAGTTCATCGCGACTGACGGTGAAGCGCAAGTGCGCGCCTTTTGGTGGAATCAGATTTACCTGAACAAGGTGTTTCATCGCGGTACGCGCGTCATTCTTTATGGCGAATGGAAGTGGAATCGGTACAAAGCCTATTACGAAGTCGAAAATCCCGAATATGAAATTCTGGGCGATGAAGACGACGAGCCGGAATTGGCTGCGATGCACACCGCGCGCCGCGTGCCGATTTACCGCAAGCTCGGCGATTTTCGCACCCGGCAATTGCGCACGATCTTTCATCACGTGCTGAATGCGCTCGATCCCGCCTTGCCCGAATCCTTGCCGTCTGACGTGCTTGGCCGCAATTCCTTGTTGCCGCGCGGTGAAGCTTTGCGCAACGCGCATTTTCCGGCGGCGGATGCCCCCATCGAAGATTACAACCAGGCGCGTTCGGCGGCGCATCGGCGGCTGATTTTTGAAGAACTGTTCTGGCTGGCGTTTGCTCTGGGCGTGAAACGCAGCCAGCGACTGGCCGAACCCAAAGGGCTGCAAATCGAAATCAACGACCACGTGCGTGACGCGGTGCGCGCCATCCTGCCGTTTCATCCGACCAATGCGCAAAAACGCGCCTTGAAAGAAATCGTGGACGATATGACCAGCGACCAGCCGATGAACCGCTTGCTGCAAGGCGACGTGGGCAGCGGCAAAACTATCGTCGCGGTGCAGGCGATGGTCGTCGCGATGGAAAACGGCTATCAAACCGCGTTGATGGCGCCGACAGAAATCCTGGCCGAACAGCACGCGCGCAACATCCGCCGTTGGCTGGCCAAAACCTCTTACCGCGTCGAATTGTTGATGGGCAGTCTGAAAGCCAAGGAAAAGCGCGGCATTCAGGCCGCTATTGCCAGCGGCGAAGTTGATCTGGTCGTCGGCACGCACGCGCTGATTCAAGAGTCTGTGCAATTCAGCAAGCTGGGGTTTGCCGTGGTTGACGAACAGCATCGGTTTGGCGTGTTGCAACGCGCAGAGTTGCGGCGGCGGGGTATGAACCCTGACGTCCTGGTTGTGACGGCGACGCCCATTCCGCGCAGTCTGGCCATGACGGTCTATGGCGATTTGGAAGTTTCGATCATTGATGAATTGCCGCCCGGACGCACACCGATTCAAACCTTTGTGCGCGGCGATGACCGGCGCGCGAAGATTTACGAATTCATCCGCGAACAAATCACGGCGGGCCGTCAGGCATATGTTGTCTATCCGATTATCGAAGAATCGGAAAAGCTCGACCTGCGCAACGCGACCGAGATGTACGAAAACCTGAGCGCCGAAATCTTTCCCGAATTCAGCGTCGGGTTGTTGCACGGCAAAATGAAGCCGGTGGAAAAAGAAGCGGTGATGAAAGCTTTCAGCGCGAACGACATACAGATTCTGGTGGCAACCACCGTGGTCGAAGTCGGCGTAGACGTGCCGAACGCTTCTGTGATGCTGATCGAACACGCCGAACGGTTTGGGCTGTCGCAATTGCATCAATTGCGCGGACGCGTCGGACGCGGCGCGGCGGAAAGTTATTGCATTTTGCTGGCGCAATTCGCCAAAACCAAAGAAGCGCGCGAACGGTTGAAGGTGATGGAAGAGACGACTGATGGATTCAAGATCGCCGAAAAAGATTTGGAGATTCGCGGGCCGGGGGAAGTGATGGGCACGCGACAAGCGGGCGTGCCTGCCTTTCGCATTGCCAACATTGTGCGCGACCAGCAGGTCCTGGAAGTCGCGCGGCGCGAAGCCAACTACCTGCTTACCGAGCGCCGCGACACGCGCGAAACCGACCGGTTGATTCAACACGTGCGCAGCCAGCCGCGTTACGGTCTGGCGCAAGTCGGTTGAACTTCAGGCAAACAATTCGGCCACCGGTTTGAAGCCGACGTACTTCGTGCCCGAAGCCGGTTCAACGTAATGAAATGAACGCCCTGACGGTGTGTTGTCGATGGTTTTGGTCCAGTTGATGCCCAACGCCGAATAGATCGTGCAGGCGACATCTTCCATATAAATGGGCCGTTTGCCTGACCAGCCTGATTCGACAATCTTGCCGCCCAGATCGTCTGTCTTGCCGATAACAGCTCCACGCCGAATGCCGCCGCCCGCGAAAATTCCGCTGTGCACCTGCATGTAATGTTCGCGGCCTTTGCGCGTCTCGCTGATCAACCCCGGCGTACGGCCAAATTCACTCATACAGACAACCAGCGTTTCATCCAGCAAGGTTTTGCCCGGCGAGTGCCTGGCGGGCGTACTGTCCAGGTCTTTGAGCAACTGGCTGAGCGCGGCGTCCAGTTCCTTGATCAAGACCGGATGATTGCGCGAACCTTCTTTGTAAATGTTGGCGTGATGATCCCAGCCGCCGTGACTGGCCATAATGAATCGTGTGCCCGCATCGGCTTGAAACAGATTGCGCGCCAGAATCAGACAATTGCCGATGGTGCTGTTGCCGTAACGCTTTTTGTCTTCGTCGGTGATGGTCATCACTTTGGGCACGCGCGGGTCGTTCATAATCGCCTGCGCGCCTTTGTAATATTCGTGGTAATCGCTGTAACTGCGGTCTACTTCGCCTTGCCCGGTGCGCAAGCTGCGGTCGAGTTCCTGCAAGCGTTGCCAGCGTCGTTGGAAGGTCGCTTCCATGCCTGGTTGTGGAGCGAGGTTGGGCGGCGCAGCGCCGACTGACAAACTCATCGGGCCAAATTCTGCCGACAAAAACCCCTGATTGATCAATCCTGCCTGATTGCCCGCCAGATTCATCGCGATGAAGGGCGGCAGGGAATCGCTGGCTTTGCGTTGTTGCGCCAGTTCGGAACAGACAACCGCGCCGATCGAAGGCACTTCTTTGGCCAGCGCCAGATTCAGCGGATGTCCCGTCTGGATGTAATACTGCGCGCGCCCGTGGACGACATCCCACGCCGCGAACGAACGCACGACCGTCAATTTGTCGAGCACACCGGGCAGATTCGGCATAATGCCAACCGGCAATTTCAAGTCATTGGCAAAGCTGCGAATGTCGAAATAGCCGGGCGTCCACGGGCCTTCTTTGGCGTCGAGCGTATCCACCTGACTCATCCCGCCATCCACGTTGAGAAACAAGACCTGACGCGCCGTCGCCTGTGGCCGGGCGTTTTGCTCTGCCCGCACATTGAACGGGCGAAAACGGTTGAGAAAGCCCCCCGCGAGACTGATACCGCCTACGCGTAAAAGTTCGCGGCGGGTCAGCATGGGAATGTTCCGATGGTTTCGTTTCATGGCGTTGCGCCTCGCTCAAGGTTTGCGTTTGCTTGCCAGGTTG
>JAEUQO010000484.1 GCA_016789605.1 Acidobacteriota bacterium | reverse complement strand
GTATCGCGCATTGCGCGGATTGACCGCGACGCAAGCTGCCATCGCGCAATTGTCCGTGCCGGTCTGGGCGGCACTGGGCGGCATAGTGTTTTTGGCTGAAGCGGCAAGCTGGCGTCTGGTGTCGGCAGGTTTGCTGTTGCTCGGTGGCGTCGCGGTCGCCACGCTTATCCCAGCCCGACTTTTCTCCTGGGCACGCTGACACTGCTACTCCCGAAAACAGGAACCGCAATCCGCACAATCCTGGCAGCCATATCCTCCCACTCGCCAAATTATGTATCACGCATCCTGTCCTGGTTTGTTTGTGTGTTGTGTGCACAGACCTTGCTTGACAATCTGTGCCTGGACGACGAAAGTAGCGCCGTCATTGGCGGCAATGACAAGCACCCAAACGCCCCTGTTTTGCTCCCCAAGTCCACACCTAATTTGATCCAATGTGTCGCTGATTCATCGGCGCTCAATTTCCGTTGAGCCGGTGGTGTTATTTGAATTCGCTCGTCTTTCTTTTGGTGAAACGTATGGCTTTTCAGATTCCTCAAGTTCTCACATCTTCTCGGAAAATTCGTTCGTCATCGTTTTGCTCCCCCGGTTTACTCTGTTTCGTACTGTCAATTCTTCTTTCGCTTTGGTTGATCTGGTTGCCGATAAAACCGATCTCGGCGGCAACGCTGCCCAATGGGTTCACGGAAACGCTGCTCGCCAGTGGACTTTCCAGTCCGACGGCAATGGCGCTTGCGCCAGACGGTCGCATCTTTGTCTGTTTGCAAGGCGGTTCGTTACGCGTCGTCAAAAATGGCGCGCTGCTCGCCACACCATTCCTGACGCTTTCGGTCAATTCGTCCGGCGAACGCGGTTTGCTGGGCGTAGCCTTTGATCCGAATGTTGCCAGCAACCAATACGTCTATGTCTATTACACGGTGTCGTCGGGCGCGATTCATAATCGTGTCAGCCGCTTCACGGCCAATGGCGATGTCGCCGTCGCGGGCAGCGAAGTCATCCTGCTCGAACTGGACAATTTGACGAGCGCCACCAATCACAATGGCGGCGCGCTGCATTTCGGACCGGATGGCAAGTTGTATGTGGCGGTCGGCGAAAACGCCACGCCCAGCAATTCGCAAACGCTGACCAATTTGCTGGGCAAGATGTTGCGCCTGAATGCCGATGGCTCAATTCCCACGGACAATCCGTTTTTCAATCAAACGACCGGCAATAATCGCGCGATTTGGACGTTGGGATTGCGCAATCCATTCACGTTTAACTTTCAACCCGGCACAGGCCGTCTGTTCATCAACGATGTCGGTCAGGGCACCTGGGAAGAAATCAACAACGCCAGCGCCGGAGCAAATTTTGGCTGGCCCAATTGCGAAGGCCCGTGCAATCCGCCCAATGCCAATTTCAGCAACCCGCACTATTACTACGCCAACGACGTCAGCACCTGCGCCATCACCGGCGGCACGTTTTACAATCCAAGTACGGCGCAATTCCCGGCAGAATATAGCGGCAAGTATTTCTTTGCCGAATATTGCGCGGGCTGGATCAAATTCATTGACCCGAATGCGCCGCCCAGTGCGGGGGCTGCGCCGACGTTTGCTACCGGGCTGTCGTTTCCGGTGGATTTGCAAGTCAGCGACGACGGCAGTTTGTATTACTTGCAACGCGGCAATGGCGGACAGCTCTGGCGCATTCAATACACCGCCAATCAGTCGCCGTCGTTTGCCCAACATCCAGCCAATCAAACCGTCAGCGTCGGTCAATCCGCGACCTTCACCGTGTCGGTCAACGGCAGCTTGCCGTTGACCTATCAATGGCGACGCAATGACGTGGATATCCCCAATGCGAATGCGGCCAGCTATACGATCAATTCCGTCAGCGCCGCAGACAACAATGCGCGCTTTCGCTGCTTTGTCAGCAATTCGTTTGGCAATGCCCTGAGCAATGAAGCAACGCTGACCGTCGTCGGCAACCAAACGCCCACAGCGACAATCACCACGCCCATTGCCGGAACGTTGTATAGCGGCGGCGAAGTAATCAATTTTTCCGGCACGGCAACCGACCCGGAACAAGGCGCTTTGCCCGCCAGCGCCTTTACCTGGGAAGTTGTCTTCCACCACGACACACATACGCATCCGTTTGTCCCACCAACCAGCGGCGTGACCAGCGGTTCATTTACGATTCCGACCACGGGCGAAACCGCCGCGAACGTTTGGTATCGCATTTACCTGACAGTGACCGACAATCAAAACGCGACACAGACGGTCTTTCGCGATGTGTTTCCGCGTACGGTGCAACTGACATTGGCGTCCAATCCTTCGGGCCTGCAATTGACACTGGACGGCCAACCGATCACCACGCCGTATTCCGTAACGGGCGTTGTCGGCATTCAGCGTTCGCTCGGAGTGGTGTCGCCGCAAACCGTCAACGGAACGACTTACAATTTCTCTTCCTGGTCTGACAACGGCGCAAGCACGCATACGATTGCGACGCCTGCCAGCAACACGATTTACACGGCGAAGTTCGCGTTGCCGAGCGGATTGGTGCGCGCGCGCAAAAGCGATTTTGACGGCGATGGCAAAACGGATGTGTCTGTCTGGCGCGGACAACAAAGCAACTGGCTGATCCTGCGCAGCAGCAACGGCACGCTGCAAACCGCGTTCTGGGGCGCAAGCTATGCGCCATACAACGATCTGGCTGTGCCGGGCGATTATGACGGCGACGGCAAAACCGACGTAGGCGTCTTTCGCCGTCTGGATGGTCATTGGTACATCATTCGCAGCTCCAACGGTTCGACCATAGACCAACACTGGGGCTTGGGCACGGATACGCCTGTGCCGGGCGATTATGACGGCGATGGCAAAACCGACATTGCCGTTTGGCGCGGGCAGGAAAGCACCTGGTACATCATCCGCAGTTCGAACAATCAAACGCAGACGTTTTTCTGGGGCGCGAGCTACGCGCCTTACAACGACATTCCCGTGCCCGGCGATTACGACGGCGATGGCAAAACGGATGTCGCCGTGTTTCGTCCGCTGAATGGACATTGGTACGTCTTGCGCAGTTCGAACGGTGCAACCATTGACGTCGCGCTAGGTCAGGCGGGCGACACGCCTGTGCCCGGTGATTATGACGGTGACGGAAAAACCGATTTCGCCGTTTGGCGCGGCAGCGATACCAACTGGCGCATCTTGCGCAGTTCAGATGGCGTCACTCAAACCATTAGCTGGGGCGCGAATTTCGCGCCGTATTTCGATGTCGCGGTGCCCGGTGATTACGACGGCGACGGACGCACAGACATCGCCGTCTGGCGTCCGGCAGAAGGAAATTGGTACATACGCCGCAGCGTAGACAACGCAATTCAAGTGCAAACACACGGCCAAACTGGCGACACGCTGGTGCCCGCACAACAAAAAGAGTGATCCGCCAACTGCACGCCGGGCAAGCCCGCCCGCCAATGCTGACAGCAACACACATTCACAAAGACTCTTATGAACACCCGTACTCGTTTTCTTGCCATCGTTTCATCAGTTGTCGCGCTGACCTTGCTGATCACCGGACTGTTGGTTTCAGCGCGCGAACACGAAAGCCTGCGCCAATCTTCAACAGTGACCGCCGAAAAAATCGCGCCGTGGGTCATTCAACAAACCGCCAATAACCAGACGGCAGAGTTTCTGGTCATTCTGACGGAACAGGCTGATTTGAGGCACGCCACGACCCTGCGCAGCAAACAGGAAAAAGGCCGCTATGTGCGCGACACGCTCTGGGCCAAAGCACAGGCGACACAAGCGCCATTGTTGACCTGGCTGGAAGCGCGCGGCGTTGAACATCGTGCGTTTTATGTGGTCAATGCCGTCTGGGTGAAAGGAACGCGGGCGCTGGCTGAAGAACTGGCGGCGCGTTCTGACATTGCGCGTATCGAAGGAAACCCGCGCGTGCAAAACCTGACGCCCGTGAAATTGACGGCAGAAGAATTGGCTGCCGCTTTGCGCGCGCCCAATGCGACGACTGCCATCGAACCCGGCGTCAATTACATTCGCGCGCCAGAAGTCTGGCAAATGGGCTTCACCGGTCAAGGCATTGTGATCGGCGATGCCGACACGGGCGTGCAATGGGATCATCCGGCGTTGCGCAATCACTATCGCGGCTGGAACGGTTCGGCGGCAGATCACAATTACAGTTGGCACGACAGCGTACATAACGGCGGCGGCAGTTGTGGGCCAAACACTGCAGTGCCGTGTGACGACAACAATCACGGCACGCACACCGTCGGTTCGGTGCTCGGCGATGACGGCAGCAGCAATCAGATCGGCGTTGCGCCGGGTGCGAAATTCATCGCCTGTCGCAATATGGATCAAGGCAACGGCACACCGGCAACCTACCTGGAATGCATGGAATGGTTTCTCGCGCCGTACCCGGTGGGCGGTACGCCTGCGCAAGGCGATCCCGGCAAAGCGCCGGACATCACGACCAATTCATGGGGCTGCCCGACGTCAGAAGGCTGTCAGCCCGCGACGTTGCAACAAGCCGTCGAAGCCCAACGCGCGGCTGGCATCATGATGGTCGTGGCAGCAGGTAACAGCGGTTCAGGCTGTTCGACCGTGGTAGACCCGCCGTCGTTTTATGACGCGTCGTACACGGTGGGCGCATTCAACGCCAGCAACGGAGCCATCGCCAGTTTCAGCAGTCGTGGCCCGGTCACCGTTGACAGCAGCAACCGCGTCAAACCCGACATTTCCGCGCCGGGCGTCAGCGTGCGATCTTCCATTCGCGGCGGCAGTTATGGATTTTCCAGCGGCACTTCGATGGCCACGCCGCACGTTGCAGGAGCCATTGCCCTGCTCTGGTCGGCCCGACCTGCCTTGCGCAATCAAATTGATCAAACAGAAATCGCGCTGAATCAAAATTCCGTCAACGTCACGACCACAGCCTGCAACAGCGGACTGCGTCCAAACAACGTGTATGGTTGGGGGCGGCTGGACATCAAAGCCGCCGTGGACGCAACGCCCAATACCAATTGTTCGTTTGGCATCTCGCCGACCAGCGCCAATGTCGGCAGCACAGCCAGTTCCGGCACGGTCAGCGTGACCACGACTACTGGCTGTAACTGGACTGCGAGCAGTAACGATATTTGGTTAACGCTTTCCGGAAATACCAACGGCAGCGGCAACGGCACAGTCAATTACAACGTCACTGCCAACACCGGCGCGCAACGCACGGGCACATTGACCATCGCCGGACAAACCGTCCCCGTAACGCAAGCCGCGGCGTCATCACCGCCTGTGGTGCGCGCCAAGAAAAGCGATTTTGACGGCGACGGCAAAACCGATCTTTCGTTCTGGCGCGGCCCCGCCACGTTGTGGAGCATCCTGCGCAGTTCCAACAGCACATTGCAACAAGTCAACTGGGGCGCCAGCTATGCGCCTTACAACGACGTTGCTGCGCCGGGCGATTACGACGCCGACGGCAAGACAGACATCGCTGTCTGGCGTTCCAGCACGGGCGAATGGTTCATCATCAATAGCTCCAACGGCCAGACACAAACCTTCACGCATGGCCAACCGGGCGATACGCCCGTGGCGGGCGATTATGACGGCGATGGCATTACCGACCCGGCAGTCTGGCGGGGCGCGACGACCTTCTGGCTGATTCGGCAAAGCTCGACGGGAACGACGCTGCAAATTGCCTGGGGAGCCAATTACGCGCCATATTTCGACACGCCCGTGCCGGGCGATTACGATGGCGACGGCAAAACCGACATCGCGATCTGGCGCGGCAATTCAACCAACTGGTACATCCGCCGCAGCTCAGACGGCCAGATGCAAACTGTCAGTTGGGGAGCCAGTTATGCGCCGTATTTCGACACACCGGTGCCCGGCGATTACGATGGCGACGGCAAGTATGATGTCGCCGTCTGGCGCGGCAACACATCGCAATGGTTTATCAAACGCAGCTCTGACGGTAGTACGCAAACCGCAACCTGGGGAGCGTCATTTGCTCCCTATTACGATGTACCGACGCCCGGCGATTTTGATGGCGACGGAAAATTCGACGTGGCCATCTGGCGACCGCTGGACGGCGGCTGGTACATCATTCGCAGTTCCACCAATACCGTGTTCACCCAGACACACGGCCAAGCTGGCGACACGCCTGTGCCTGCCATTCAACGATAACAACCGCTTTGAACATCATCGCCGCGCACTACTCGCCAAGCGGTGCGCGGCTCGTTCTCGCCTGAGCGTGCTCCGGTCTGCTGTGCGTTCAGGCAATGCCAACCCTTGACGAGATAAACAAGAGGTATCTGATGAATAAGCTCCGAATCATCTTTCTGTTGACGACCATCATCTGCCTGGCTTTGGTGGCGGGCAATTTGGTGCTGCGTGCTGCCAATACGCCGCGCACCCAACGAACCACTCCCGGCCTGGTCAATTTTGATTTGCGCACGGATGCTTCGCCTGAAGCGCGCTTGCGCCGCGCGGGCCTGCGTCAGAAATTGACGCCCCAACAACGTGTGCTCGCCGCCAATACGCGCCAGGCAATCCAACAAGCCAAAAGCGTGCTCACCAGCGACAATTCCGCCGACGTCGTGCTGAGTGAACTGACCGGCGGCCCGGAAATCGTCAGCGCGTCGCTCGCCAGCGAACGCTTGCTGACGTCGCCATCGTCGTTGCGCCGCGAACAGATCGTGCGCGACTTCGTGCAAACCAACGCCACGCTTTATGGTTTGACGGCAGGACAGATCGCACAATTGACCGTGTCTGCTGATTATTTGAATCCGACCGGGAACCTGGGCTGGTTAACGCTGGAACAAAAATTCAACGGCATTCCGGTCTTTGCCGGACAATTGCGCGCGGGCTTGACGCCCAACGGACAACTGGTGCGCACCATCAGCACGCTGGCAGCCGGTATTGACGAAAAGGACTTGCGCCAGACGCCAGCCATCAGCGCAGAACAAGCCGTTGCCGCCGCCGCCGCCGCGCTTGGCGTGACCGTGCAACCGAATACTCTGTCGCGGAAATCCACCACCAATGACGGGCAGAAAATCGTCTTTTCCGCCGGGCCGTTTGCCGAAGACATTCAGGTAGAACTGGTCTATTTCCCGCTCGAAACCGGCATGGCCAATCTGGGTTGGTCAATGGTGTTGTGGCAGGACGTTCCCGCTTACTACACGGTTGTGGACGCCGAAACCGGCGAGCTCTTCTTCCGCAAAAACATCACCAACGAACAAACACAAAGCGCGTCTTATTCGGTTTACAACGACGACAGCCCCGCGCCGCTGTCACCGTCAAACGCGACGCCCGGTTCCGGCATTCAAGGCACAGGCATCAGCCGCACATTGTTGACCTTGATCAGCGAATTGCCTGCCTTCGACAACCTCGGCTGGATCACCGATGGCGGCAACGTCACCACCGGCAATAACGTAGACGCCGGCCTGGATTTGTCTTCGCCCAACGGCATTGACGCAAACGGACGCGCGACGGGTTCACCCAATCGCGTGTTCAACTTCCCCTACAATCCGCCGCCGCTGGGCGCGGATGCGCCGAGTGATGCCAATTACCGCCTGGGCGTCGTGACCGATTTGTTTTTCTGGTCGAACCGGTATCACGACCAAATGTATCAATACGGATTCACCGAACCGGCGGGAAACTTTCAGGGCAACAACTTTGGACGTGGCGGCACTGGCAACGATTATGTACGCGCCGAAGCGCAGGATTCCTCCGGCACGGACAACGCCAACTTTGCCACGCCGCCAGACGGTCAGTTGCCGCGCATGCAGATGTATTTGTTCACCGGCCCGACGCCTGATCGCGATGGCAGTCTGGATCACGACATCGTCATTCACGAATTGACGCACGGCTTGTCGAACCGATTGCACGCGAATGCCGCCGGGCTCAATACGACACAATCTGCCGGCATGGGCGAAGGCTGGTCGGACTATTACGCACGCGCCTTGCTCGCTACCGCAGACGAAAACGTCAACGGCGTGTTCAACACGGGCGGTTATGCCACGTTGAATATTGATCCGGGCTTTACCGACAACTATTACTACGGCATTCGCCGCTTCCCGTACGCCGTCAAAACCAATGTCGGCTCAAACGGCAAACCGCACAACCCGCTGACCTTTGCAGATATTGACCCGGTACAGATCAATTTGACTGACGGCGCGTTTGCCGCCGCCTTCACAGGACGCGCCGAAGAAGTGCATAACATCGGCGAAGTCTGGTGTATGGCTTTGTTGGAAGTTCGCGCACGATTGATCACGCGGCTGGGTTTTGCGGCGGGCAATGCGCGGGCGATTCAACTCGTGACCGATGGCATGAAACTCGATCCGGTCAATCCGACGCTGCTCGATGCACGCAACGCCATCATTCTGGCTGACCGCGCCGGATTCAACGGCGAAGACGAAGCCGACATTTGGGCGGGGTTTGCCACGCGCGGCATGGGTTTCAGCGCCAAAGTCAACGGCGGCGTGGCTGTCACCGAAGCCTTTGATTTGCCCAACCTCGCGCTGGGCAATGTCACGTTCTCTGACGCCGGCTGCAACAACAACGGCTTTGCCGACCCGGGCGAATCATTGATCTTGACGGTGCCGATCAGCAATCCGTTTTTCAGCACGAATGCCACCAGCGTGACCGCTTCGGTGTCAGGCGGCGGCACGGGCAATTACAGCACCATCACACCGGGTGCGAGCGCGTCGCAAACGATCAGCTACACCGTTCCGTCAGGGGCGGCGTGCGGCAGCGTGCTCAGCGTCACGGTCACCATCAACAGCAATTTCGGTACGGTGGCGCGCACCTTCCCGCTGTATGTCGGCCAACCGGTGACCACGTATACAGAAAATTTCGATTCAGTAACCGCGCCAGCGCTTCCGGCGGGCTGGACCTCTGCCATCTCTGGCAGCGGTACGAATTGGGTCACGTCCACCACCACGCCAGACACAGCTCCCAACGGTGTATTTGCCCCGAATGCGACGGCAACCGGCAGCACGACGCTGACGTCCCCGACGATTCCGATCACGACCTCTGGCGCGCGGCTCAGCTTCCGGCAAAGTTACAACTTTGAAGAAGGATTTGACGGCGGCGCGCTCGAAATCAAAATCGGCGCGGGCGCATTCACGGACATTCTGACGGCGGGTGGGTCTTTTATCACCACTCCCTATAACGAAATCCTGCCGCCCAGCGTCACGGGTTGCACCCACGGCGTGCCGCGTCATAACGCCTGGACAGGCAGTTCCGGCGGATATGTGACAACAGTGGTACGGCTTCCGGCGGCAGCAGCAGGCCAGTCAATTCAGTTGCGCTGGATTGCAGGGTTTGACTGTTCGGTCGGTGCAACCGGCTGGCGTATTGATACCGTGAGCATCAGCGGCAACGCCTCCTGCGCAGGCGGCAATGGTTGCTGCCCGTTAATCACCGTCAATCCGGTTACGGCTGCCAACGGTTTTGTGGGCACAAACTACAGTCAGTTTTTCACGCAAACCGGCGGATCGGGCACAATCACCTGGAGCTTCAGCGGCTCGCTGCCGGGCGGCTTGTCTCTGAATTCCAGCACCGGCGAACTTTCCGGTTTGCCGACAACGGTTGGCACCTCGTTCTTCACCATTCGCGCAACTGACCAGAATGCCTGCTTCGGTGAACGTGCGTATGCGTTGACCATCAGCGGCAGCGGATTGCAGTTTTATCCGTTGGCGCGCCCGGTTCGCTTGCTCGATACGCGTGCCAGTCAGGGCAATTGCGACAGCGTGAACGCGCCGATTGCGGCGGGCACTTCGCTGACGACGCTGGCGCGCACAACCTGCGAATCCATCACCATTCCCAGCACAGCTAAAGCCGTCGTCGGCAATCTCACCGTCATCAATCAAAGCAGTCAGGCCGGTTATCTGACGATTTATCCTGACGGCGTCAGCGCTCCGCTTGCCGCCAACATGATTTATCAACCGGGACAGATTCTCGCCAACAACTTCACCGTCGGCTTGAGCAATGACGGCAAGTTCAACGTCTTTGGCGAACGCACCATTGACGTCATCGTTGACATCAGCGGCTATTTCGCGCCGCCC
>JAEUQO010000450.1 GCA_016789605.1 Acidobacteriota bacterium | reverse complement strand
GTCCCAACGATTGATCTGCGCGCGCCAGGTGGTTTTCGCCGGAGGAAGTTGTTCGGCCAGTTTGTTCAGGCTTTGCCAGGGAATCGCCACTTCCAGCGACCAGCCCTGATCCTGATCGTTGTCGTTGTTCAGCGAACCGCGTAGCGCGGTTTTGAGTTGGACGCCTGCCAGATTGAAGCTGTAATCATTTTTCTCTGGGAAGGCATAGTAATAATCAAACAACACGCCGCGCGCGTTCATTTCCAACCCAATGTAATGATCGGTTTTGTCGCTCGGCTTCAGGAAGATTTCGACGCAATCGTCTTTGTATACCGGATCATCGCGTTTTTCGTGCGTCGCGGTGATGTCTGTGTCTGCACATTCATAACCGACATACAGATATTGCTGATCGCGCAACAGTTTCACCGTCGTGCGTTGTTTGCTGCCGGCTTGTTCTTCCCAGGGAAACTGCAAGGTGATGGGTGTGGCGGTGCGCCAGATGTTTTCCGACAACTGGCCGTCTATGGCGATTGGTTTGTTGCTTGCCTTGACCGTGTAGCTCGGCACGGCGGGCAGCCCTGTAATTTCGGTGTATTTGCTTGTGCCACGATTCTGGCTGGTTGCTCGGCCTATGCCCGTGCAAAAGAAGAGCGCAGGCAGCAGTGATGCGCTGGCGATGACAATGATCAATCTGGATATTTTCAGGGATTGGCGGTGGTGCGGATGGGGCTGGCTCATCTTTTTTCTTTACCGTTGCGGTGATTTTGGTCGAAAAAATGGGACGCGTCTGTCAGCCGCTCGAAATGTCCTTAGCGAATGAGCTGCGGCACAGGTGCAAAATTGTTTTCTCATCGCCTTATCAGATTGTCAACGTTTTGAACTGCACGCCATAATTCGCCGCCGTTTTCCAATCCAATCGCTGGAGTTCATGCCCATGCTTCAAGTTCTGAAATCCTTACGGCTCATTGTTCTGTTATCGCTGCTATACGTTCCGCTGGTCGCGCAAACGCGCGGCCCCAGGCAATCAGGCAACCCGCCGGGTGATCCGCGCAATATCAAAAACGGCTGGGTCATTCCCGATGAAGGCTACAGCGATCAGCCGTATGTGGTCATCACCAACGATGGCGCGTGGCTGTGCGTGATGACCACCGGCAAAGGCGAAGAGGGCGCGGGCGGGCAACACATCATCGCCGTCATCAGCCGTGACAAAGGCCGCACGTGGTCTGCGCCGATTGATATTGAACCGGCGACCGGATTTGAAGCTTCGTGGGCAGTGCCGTTCAAAGCGCCGAGCGGGCGCGTCTATGTTTTTTACACCTACAACAAAGCCAACATCCGCACCGTGCCGAATGCCGGAAATGCCAGCAAGCGCGTAGATACGCTGGGCGTGTATGCGTTTCGCTATTCCGACGACCACGGGCGCACGTGGTCAAAGGAACGCCACGAAATCCCTATGCACGTCACCGAAGCCGACCGCGATAACAACTTCGGCGGACGGACGCTGTTTTTCTGGGGCGTCAGCAAACCCATCATCCATAAAAGCGGGCACAAAGGCGCGGTGTATTGGGGCTGGAACCGCGTCACGCGCTGGGGCGTGCCCGGCACGCTCGTGCGTTCGCAGGGACATTTTATGCGCAGCGACAACCTGCTGACCGAACGCGACCCGCAGAAATTGCGTTGGAAGATTTTGCCAGATTCTGACGACGGCGTTCGCGCGCCGAAAGGGCCGATTGCCGAAGAAATCAATCTGGCCAGTATGCGCGACGGATCGCTCTATGCGACCTATCGCACGATTGACGGCTATCTGTGTCACACGTACAGCCGCGATGACGGGCGCACCTGGACGCCGCCTGCTTACGCTACGTTTGCCAATGGCCGTCCGATCAAACATCCGCGTGCTTACGCGCCGGTGTGGAAGCTCAGCAACGGCAAATACCTGCTCTGGTTTCACAACCACGGCGGTGAGCCGGTGCATACCGACGAATGGGGCAAGGGCAGTTATTACCAGAGCCGCAATCCGGTTTGGGTGTCCGGCGGCGTTGAGCGCAACGGGCGCATCGAATGGTCGGAGCCGGAAATCCTGCTCTATGACGACGACCCAAAAGTGCGGATGAGCTATCCCGATTTGATCGAAGACGGCGGACGGATTTACATCACCGAAACGCAAAAGAGCATTGCGCGCACGCACGAAATTGACGCTTCCCTGCTCGAAGGCATGTGGCGGCAGGCGGAAACCAAACAGCTTGCCACACGTGGGCTGGCGCTGACGCTCACGGGCGAACAAACAAAGGCCAATGCGAGTTTTGCGATGCCACAGCTTCCATCATTACAAACGGGGCAACCAGGCGGCTTCACGATTGACGGCTGGTTGCGGATGCGCGAATTGTCGCCGGGACAGGTAATTTTTGATGCGCGCGACAAAAGTGGCAAAGGTATTGCGCTAACCTTTTCCAATCGCTTCACGTTGAGGCTAATGCTGAACGACGGGCAGCGCGAATCCAGTTGGGACAGCGATCCGGGCACCTACGCAGGCGCGCTGAAAACCAACATCTGGCAACATTTCGCG
>JAEUQO010000393.1 GCA_016789605.1 Acidobacteriota bacterium | reverse complement strand
GCGTTCGACGTCGAGCACGGGCAAATGTTCCAGCACTTCGATACAGGTGATCAGATCATAGCGTTGCGGAAACGGCTCTGTGATCGAACCGACGGCGCAATACGGCTGAATGTCTGAACGCACCTGGCCAATGGCATAAGCCGAATGATCCAGACCAAACGCCTGAACGCCGCGATCGCGCAACGATTCGACCAAAAACCCCCACGCACAACCAGCATCCAGTGAACTTTTGGGCGCGATGCGCGCGACGATTTTGGTGGCGATGTCGCCGAAAAACTCCAGCCAATGGGCATTGCGTTCATAAGCCATGCCGCAATAGTTCGTGTAATAGAAATTTTCGTAAACCGATGATAACGCTGGCGACGACATCGTTTTTCCCCTAACAATCCAATCTCAGAATCGGGTTACCACAGAGATGATCCGTGGCGACGGTTTCCCTCTCACCTCAAACTGCCCTGCGGCCTTACAGCTTCGCTAGCCCTTCGTGCAGGATCGCGGCGAATTTTTCTCCGGCTTTTTCGACCGCCGGCAGGTTGTTGACGAACTGATACGCGTTTGCCGTCAGGCTGGCGCGACGCGCTTCGTTGTCAACCAAATCGCGCAAAGCGTTGGCGATGCTTTCGGGATCGGGCGGCAACAGCACGGCGTTGTCCGCCGAACCGTATTTCAGATAATCAAACTCGTTGTCCATGGAAATATCCACCACCGGGCAGCCGCTAGCCATCATTTCGTACGGCACAAACGATGGATTGGTCGGCGCAAACGCCAGCCCTGCACGCAATCCGGCATAGAGTTCGCCCAATCTGGCTTTGTTCACCACGCCCAGGTCTGTGTGTTTGAACGGCAGCTTTTGCGCTTTCGTTTCGGTCGAACCGAAGAGCAAGATTTCGACGTTGGGCGCGGCTTCGTGAAACAAACGCAGCGCTTCGACGCCCAGGTTGAAACAACGGCGCGGCATTTCAGGACGCGCCAAAAACGCGATGCGAGGCTTACCGCCTTTCGCTTCCGGGCGCGGATAGTAAATGTCTCGTTCGAGCCAAAACGGAATGGCCTGGGCTTCGCAACCGTGCCGCCGTTTGAGAATTTCCTGCAACCAGTTGCCCAGCGTAATGCACGAATGCCCCATCGAGTAAGTGCGCGCGGCGCGCACATACTCTTCGTTCACCGGATAGAAATATGGTTCGTAATCCTGCACGAAATAGAAACTCTTCTTCGCTTTGGCAAGCAATTCGCTGACGTAATACGCCGTCGAAAAATGCGTCGCAATCAAAGCGTCACACAGCGCCACATCCGTGCCCAAAATGCAGTTGAATTTCGGCTCGACGAAATGACTGCTGATTTGCTCTTCGACTTGTGTGACCGAAGCGAATTTGATGTCCGGCAAAAAGTATATGTTGACCTCGTGGCCAAGTTCGGCCAGCACATTGCTCAACAGGAAAATGTCTTTGTGACCACCGGAACCGGGTTTGGGACAAGGCGCGATGAAGGAAACGGAAAACTTCTTTTGCTTGGCGCGGCGAATGCGCTGCCGCCGATAATCGTCGAGGATGTCGCGATAGACGGCATCGGCATTGCGCGCCAGATTTTCGGGCACGTAGTGCTTTTCCACATGCGCCCTGGCATTTTGTCCGAGGCGTTGTCGCAATTCGGAATCGGTGACCAATGCGTTGAGGCAGGTGTACCAGTCTTCTGCCGTGCGGACGAGCATGCCGTTCTCGCCGTGTTCAATGGCTTCTTTGTAAGGACCGACTTCCGACGCGACCGAAGGAATGCCCAAAATCGCCGACTCGAAATACTTCAACTCGCTTTTGGCTTCGCAAAACAGGTTGCTGGCTTCGAGCGGAATCAGGTTGATGTCTACTTTGGCGATGTCCCAGGGCAGCTCTTTCCAGTTGGAAAGCGGCAGCAAAATCAGCCTGTCTCCCAAAGTCGCGAGCGCCGGAAATTCATCAGCCTTGAACGCGCCTTTGATCAACAGCTTCACTTGCGGATGTTCGGTCAGAATGCGCACCAGCGCCGGATAAGCCTGTTCAAAATCTTTCTGGTGCGTCAGCGTGCCGCTGAAATATCCCAACACGATCTCTTCGCGCGGTGCGGAATTCTGTTTGGCAGCCAGGTCAGCGGCGACTTCCTGATAGATGCGCAACTGCTCGTCATTGATCGTGTTCAGCACGACATACGATTTGGGCGCAAGCGCAATTTCCATCGAAGCCAGAAAACCGGTCGGCGCAGTCGCGTAATCAGAATTGGCCAGACACTTCCGATACCTGAGCACGCCATCCAGATACAGCGCTTTTTCTTCTTCCGGCAACATACGCACGCCATCAACCTGCGCGGCGATGCCAGGATCAAAGATGTAATCATCCACATCAAAAACGATGGGGACGCCGCCGTCTCTGGCGCGCTCGATCAATTGTTCGACATTCCGGCTCCACGGATAGCGAAAGAGCACAATCAAATCGTGCGAGAGAATGGTTTCCAACTGACTGGGAATGTCTATGTCCACAAAATGCGCGGCGCTAACGTTGCGCAGCTTGAGCGCTTCGATCACGTTAAACACACGATAGCGCTTGCTTTCGCCTTCCAGACAACCAATCAAAAACGCGACGGAAAAACTTTCGGGCAGGTTGTGATCCGGCGCGGCGGCCACAGCTTTTCGTTCAAAACGCGTGAAGGCAGCCTGCCCTTCCCCCGGAATCAAACGGCGATAGGTTTGCCCGCGAAACGGTCCAGTTTTCAAAAAGCGGCCTTCGGCCATGCCGTGCTGCCAGTAATGCAACAACGGATTCAAGCCCGCTTTCTGCACATCGGGATTCGCCGTCAGATAATCGTTGGTGTTGAAGTTCAGGCTGGGATTGCGGCCTTCGCGCCAACCAAATTCCACATAATGCGTGTAGGGGTCAATTCCGGCAGCGGCCACATCAGGATAGGCAGCCAAATACCACGTCGGCGAGAACAACTGCCCGTTGATCAAATCTCGTCTGAGCCGGTATGACTGCGCTCGTTGTTTTACGGCGCGTAATAATTTGCTGGCGGGGTTCATGCTTGGGTGTCTCTGGTTAATTGCACAAAACGCATCAGGTTCTGTCGAAAACTCTGGCTCAGGCTCGCGTATATCTGGCTAACAAAAAATCCGGCGCATGCAATGACAAGTTCGGACTGTAATAAGGATCGTTGGCGATCCACGCTCGCCAGCGACGATGCAGGTAACCCGCTTCGTGCCCGGCGGCGATGATGCGGTCAGGGTGATCATCCCGATTTCGGCTGACCGATTCGTAATGCACGAGCACGGCGTAAGGCGTCCACACGATCAAATAACCTTGTTCACGCAAACGCAAACAGTAATCAACATCGTTATAGCTGATAGGCAAATTGACCTCATCCAGCCCGCCCAACTGTTGGTAAAGGTCGCGTCGCGTCAGCAAACAAGCGCCCGTTACTGCCGAAAAGTTCTGCGCGGAGATCGCACGATTGGCATATCCCGGTTCAGTTTCAGGCAAGTATCGGTGCGCGTGATCAGCCATATCACCGACGCCCAAGATGACGCCCGCGTGTTGAATCTGCCGGTTCTCGTACAACAGTTTTGCACCAACCGCGCCGACGTCGGGACGCGTTCCGTAATCAAGCAGCGCTTCGAGCCAGTCAGGCGTCACGATTTCAATATCGTTGTTGAGCAGCAAAACGTATTCGCCTGCGGCTTGCGCCACGGCGACGTTGTTGATGCGCGAATAATTGAACGCTCCGGGATGGGACAACACGCGAATGTTGGCGTGCGCCGCATAATCAGCCAGCAAGGCAGCGGTGTCAGCTTCCTGGCTGTCATTGTCAACGATCAGCAGTTCGAACTTTTGATAGGAGCTGCGCGTCAGGATGCTTTCGACGCAACGCCCCAGCAAATCCGCGCGATCCCGCGTGGGAATCACAATTGAAACGAGCGGTTCTGGTCGCTGTATGCGGCGACAGCGCGTCACCGGCGCAGCCTCAGCCACACTGACCTCGCATTCCCAACCGATACGACGACAATGCTCTGCCACAATTGCGGCTTGCCATCCGGCGGCGTCTTGCGCGACACCCGCCGCCTCTGCGCGCCGATGAAACAACACCAACGGCAAGCGAAAAATCCTGTGCGTTCGTTCGCTCACGCGCAGCGCCAACTCGTATTCCAGTGCAGCGCCGATTGCTTGACCTGTCAGCTCTCCCAATTCCCTAACAAGCGCAGTGCGGTAGAAACTGAGTGCGCCCGTGTAATGCTGCGCGCGCAGCAAATCCGGTGACCACTCTGGTTTGAAAAGCGGCGAGAAACGCAATCCGGTTTCGTCCAGGCGGTCTTCGTCACTGTAAAAAAAGTCAGCGTCAGCCTGCCGGTTCAAAAAACTGGCGGTTTCAAATAGCGCATTTGGCGCGAGCACGCCAGCATCAGACAGCAATGCGACAAATTCTCCTGTCGCCATCGCCAGCGCAGTGGGAAACCTGTGCGCGGCTTGATCTGCTGGCAAGACTTGCAACCGAATGCGCGCGTCTGCGGCTGCCAAATCGGCGAGCAACTGGCGCAGCTCGGCGCTTAAATCGTCGGGCAACGCCAGACAGAGCTCCCAGCAGTCGTATGTTTGCGCCCGCAGCGATTCGAGCAACGCACGTATGGGCGTTGACGAAACGCTCTCTTCTGTCAGCAGCAAACTGAACAACGGGCGGTAAGCAAGCTGTTTGGCCTGGGTTTGCTGCGATTCCAATTCCACTGCCGACGGTTCATTGCGCGCAATCCAGATTTCGTAATCCGTGTATGGCATTGGCAGCGGTTCAGGCTCTGGCTCGGGCAATGAAACCGCGACCGTGCGCGAAAACAACAGCTCTTTGCCGCGCGATTCCGAAATCCTGACCGCAATCTCGGCGTGTTCGTGTGGGTAATCGGCGGGCAATTCAATCGCATATTGATACCCGACGTTTGCGGTCAATACGCCATTGAGCGAACCGGGCACATCCATCCGCTCCAATCCATACTCAGCGTCGCCCAGCAATTCGCCGTTCAAAAACACTTTGATGGCGGTAATTTCACCGCGCGCACTGAATGCCCAGCCACGCACCAGAAACGGGCCGGTGATGACGTCGTCCGGCGTGGGGTCATCGAGCGAACCAAGCGGCGATTCAAAATAAAGCCGCAGATGCGCATCAATCAGTGTGAGCAGTTGTTTGGACATTGCGTGACAAACACTTTCAATGCGGGCTTCAGACGTAACCAATCACCATCACACGTTTACCGCTCTGAAACTGTTCATAAGCGCCCGGCGGCGGCGGCACGATTTCCACACGTTTGAACCCAAGCCGCTGCATCAACCACACCAGCGTTTGACGCCCCGGACACAGCGAAAACGGCGTCAGGCTGCCAAAAGGCGTTTCCACATCGGCGCTGCGATCCAGCAAAACAAACGACCCCTGGATTTCGATTTTGTTATCGGCAGCGCCCCAATCCATTTCGCCGTCCAATTCCGGGGCAAGCTGCGTTTCGACCACGACTGCTTTTTTGGCCAGTTGATGCGCCAAACGCAAAGCTCCGATCGGGTTTTCCAGTTGATAGAGCAAGCCGTTGAGCAAGACGACATCAGACGGCGGCAGGTCTTTGGCGCTCAACTTGAGCCAATCCAGGTGGCGGAACTGCAAATTCTCAAGCCCCCAAATGCGGCGAATGAGGTCAGCGTCGCTGATGTGCACAGCGCGCGCGTCCAGACCGACGACTTGCCGACATCCCTGCCGCGCCAGCTGCAAGGCAAAATAGCCCTGATTGCAACCGACATCCAAACAGCGCAGTTGCGACCAATCGCCTTTGCACAAAATGTTCAGCGAGTTTTGCAACATGCGCCAACGCGTGTCGTGAATGAGCGCGACTTCCGGCGAAAACAACGAATCGGTCTGCGCGCCGCTGGGCAAATCAAAACGATAGAACCACTGGCGTTCGAGCACCAGGTTTTCCAGCGGATGCGCTTGCTTGGCGTCCAACTTGTCTTCTTTGCCGCTCTTTGCGCTGCGCGCTGATTTTGCGCTAGAAGCGCCACTGCGCGAACGGCGGCGCGAAGCCGATTCCATGTTGGCGTTGTGATACGCCTCTACCACTTCATCCACAGCGCCCAGCACACCGACTTCTCCCTGATTCAGCCAGACGGCGCGGTCGCACATGTTGAGCACCAACCGCGTATCGTGCGTCACCAGCAAAATCGTCATGCCCGCCTGACGAAATTCAGTCATGCGCGCGGCGCATTTTTCCTGAAAGCGCTCATCGCCAACAGACAGAACTTCGTCAACAAGCAGGATGTCTGGCCGCGAAGCCGTCGCCACGGAAAAGCCCAAACGCACGCCCATCCCGGTGGAATATGTGCGCAATGGCGCATCAATAAAATCCCACAAGTCGGCAAAATCCACGATCTCGTCAAACAGCGCGTCAACTTCGGCCCGTGTGTAACCGAGCAGCGTACCATTTAGATAGATGTTTTCGCGTCCGCTCAGTTCCGGGTGAAAGCCCGCGCCCAACTCCAACAACGGAGCCATACGCCCTTTCACCCAAACGCGCCCGCGCGTCGGTTTGAGCACACGCGAGACAACTTTTAGCAGCGTACTTTTGCCCGCGCCATTGCGGCCAATCACACCAAAAACTTCGCCGCGGCGCACTTCAAAGCTGACGTCACTGAGTGCACGAAACTCTTCATGCTTAACGCCGCCTTTGAGCAAGCGAATGGCATATTCCTTGAACGTGCGAATGCGTTCGCGCGGCGCACGGTATTCCACCGCAACCTGATCCAGCCGGATGAGCGCTTCGCGTTCTGCCATAGGCGCAAGAGCGCCGTTGTCGCTGGTTGTGTCAGATGCGATAAGCGAGTTCATCCGCTTTCCTCGTAAAAAACCACCACCCAAAAATCAACACCGCAGCAGCCACGCCGCCAGCAACGCCAACAGTCTTTGGGCCAGCCAGCCAGCCGACATACAACGGCGCACGGAACGTTTCCAGCAGGTGATACATCGGATTGAGCTTGAACAACAATTGCAACTTTGCGGGTACGATTTCTTTTGGGTAAATGATGGGCGTGAAATACATCCACGCCGTCAGCAAAATCTGGTACATCTCAACGACGTCGGCAAAATAAACTGCCAGGCGCGACAACAAGAGCGCGACCCCCAGCGCGAACATCGCCGTTAACAAAATCGGCACCGGCAAAAATAGGATCGAAGCGCGTATCGGCACGCCCGTCACCAGCATAATAATAAAGAGGGGAATCAGAGACAGCAGCAGGTTGATCAGCCCCGTGCCCAGCGCAGTAAAAGCAAAAATGGTGCGCGGCACATAAATGCGATGCAACAAACTGCCGCCCCAAACCAGTTCGCTCATCGCGCCGCTGGTCGTTTGCGAAAAGAAATTCCAGAGCACCAGCCCCGCCAGCGCGTATGCCGCATAGTGTCTGGTCGAAAAGCGAAAGACCGACGAGAAGACAAAGGTCAGCACCATCATCATCATCAGCGGATTGAGCAAGGTCCAAAGAATGCCCAGCGCCGAACGTTTGTACCGCGTTTTGATGTTGCGGGCGATCAGTTGAAATAAAAGATCGCGATAACGGATCAGCTCCATCACTTCCCGGATCACCGGCAGACCTTCTTGCGCCGAATCGTAAATGGGAAATTCGCTGTCTGGCCGTGGCAAGGCCGCCACAGTCTGTTGCTGGTCGGAACTCAAGACCTACTCCTTATGTTGCGAAATTTTCTGCAAGGCGATAGGGGCGGTGTCAGGGTTGTCAGGGGGCGAACGATGTTCATCGCGGTGTGCCGGTGGCCGCAACGAAAGGCGCAGTTATAGGGGACAAATTCGATTTAGTCAATTTGGCTTTTTTCTGCCCCAAATGGTTTCGTGGAGTAATTTCCAGCAAAAATGACTTTTGCATTTTAAGGAGCAGATCGCTATATTGCTGCCGCTATCAGGCAAGACTATCTTACTCGCCTGCACGCAACTTCACCGGTAGATTCTCACGTTTGCCCGCACCACAACATCAATGCTGTCGCTGATCCCCACACCTTAGAAGTGCGCGGCAAATCCTATTCTGTTAACGCATGAACGCTTCAGGCTCAGAACGTCCCGAACAGCACGCGGCAGGCCGCGTACGCACAGAAGCACCGTTATGGCAACGTGCCAGCGCAGCGGCGCGCCAACATCCGTCTGACTTCTATGCCGCATTTCGGGCGGTGTTGCGCGTGCTGTTGCCGTACGGTTGGCGGCGCAAAGCCGTGCAACTGGCACGTAGCCGGTTTGGTTTGCGCGCCGTTGCCGATTGGCTCACAGCCCGTACACGGCGCGCTGACTTTTTGGGCCAAATGGGCACAAATGCTGCCCAACCAGCAGACTTCTACGAAGCCCTGACCTTGTTGCCGCATTTGTCAGAACAGTCTGTCACAGACATTTTGGCGCAACCTGTTCAAACAATTGGCACCGCCAAACCCGACATCATCTGTTTCTCGATCGTGGATTGGTCGTTTCGGTTCCAGCGCCCGCAACAATTGATGTTGCAGTTTGCCGCCCACGGACATCGCGTCTTTTACCTGAGCCTTTCGCAGTTTCGCAGCCAGCACGCGCGCCCGCGCTTTTCTGCGACGCCGATTCAGACCAAGGTCGAATCGCTGGCTGGACAACTTTACGAAGTCAGTGTGAGTACGCGCGCGCCGCTCGATGTCGCAGGCGCAGCCCTGTCGGCAGACGACCTTGAACCGATTCTGGCCTCGCTCGACGAATTGCGCCGCGCGTACAACATCAACGACGCCATCGGTTATGTGATGATTCCCTCTTGGGCCGCGGCGGCGTTGCAAGCCCAGCAACAATGGAATTGGCGCATCGTTTACGATTGCATGGACGAGTGGGAAAACTTCCCGCAACTGGCGGCGGCGGCGCTCGCCACGGAAAAAGAACTGGTGCGCTGCTGCGACTTGTTGGTGGTCACCGCGCAACGGCTATACGACAAATGGCAGCCGTATCAGCGTCCGATGATTCTGGCGCGCAATGCGACGGATTACGACTTTTACCAAACGCGCTGCGTACCGAACGAATTACTGCCCGCCAAGTCAGGCCCGATCGCAGGCTATTTTGGCGCCATCGCGGATTGGTTTGACGTCGCGTTGCTGGCCGAAGTCGCCCGCCTGCGCCCCAGCTATACGTTTGTCTTGCTGGGCGGAGTCTTTGACGTGGATGTGTCGTCGCTGCAAGCGTTGCCCAACGTCAAACTGCTGGGACAACAACCATACGAAACGATGCCCGGCTATCTGCATCATTTCGATGTGTGCCTGATTCCTTTCAAACTGAATCCCATCACAGAAGCAACCGATCCGGTCAAACTCTATGAGTACTTTAGCGGCGGCAAACCGGTCGTGTCGGTCAAGCTGCCGGAATTGAAACCGTATCAAGAGTTTGTCTATCTGGCAGAAGGCGCAACAGAATTTGCCGCGCAAATAGATCGCGCACTGGCCGAAAACGCGCCCGCCCGTGAAGCCGAGCGTAAGCAGTTGGCACAACAACACACCTGGGCACGACGCTACGAATCAATTGCGGCAGGGATTGCCAGCGCAACCCCGCGCGCCAGCATCATCATCGTCACGTATAACAACCTGGCGCTGACGAAACTGTGTTTCGAAAGCCTGTTTCGCCATACGGAATACCCAAATTACGAAGTCATCGTGGTGGACAATCTTTCCAGCGATGGCACGCCGGAATACCTGCAAGCCCTGGCGCAGCAACAGCCGCAGCTCAAAGTCATTCTGAATCCGGGCAATTATGGTTTTGCCAAAGCTAACAATCAGGGCATTGCGGCGGCTTCGGGTGAATATCTGGTGCTGCTGAACAATGACACGATCGTGCCGCCGGGCTGGCTGTCGCGCCTGCTTCGGCATTTGCACGATCCACAGATCGGACTCGCAGGCCCGGTCACCAATTCCATCGGCAACGAAGCGAAAATCCCCGTTCCGTATCGCTCGTGGCTGGAAATGTGCGCCTTCACCCGGCAACAAACCTGGCAACATCACCAACTCGCTGCCGACATTCACGTGCTGGCCATGTATTGCGTCGCGCTGCGCCGCGCAGTCTTTGACCAGATCGGTCCGTTGGACGAACAGTTCGGTATCGGCATGTTTGAAGACGACGATTACTCCGTACGGATTCGGCAAGCAGGGTTGCGTGTGCTTTGCGCCGCAGATGTGTTCATACATCACTTTGGTCAGGCAGCCTTTGGCAAACTGATCAAAAGCGGCGCGTATGATCAGATTTTTGATGAGAATAGACGACGATACGAAGCCAAATGGGGTGCCTGGCAACCGCACCAGCACAAAGCCCTGGCCTTTCAGCCGCACAAATAGCGCGGCAAGTAAATGACCGTGATCACCCATAAATTGACAACCGCATATTTCTCTGCCGCAAAACGCAGCACAGAGGTGTTAGCTTCGCAATCCGGGCTCAAACGCCTAGCCAGTTCTCAAGGGATGTTTTGCCTGACGCTCATATTGCTCTATGTGGCGTTCTCGCCGGGGACGATAGAAGGCATGGGCTATTACCGCGAGAACCTGTTCGCCGTCGAGCAATTGGTGACGAACGCCGGCAACCTGTTACACGGCCATGCCCTTATCCCAGTCAACTGGTCCCGACACGGCGGCCTGGAATTGTTACTGGAATTGCCGTTTGTACTGCTCGGACATTTCCTGCCCGGCGATGCACTCAAATGGGCGGGTCGGCTGTTGGCGTTACAGCCCATTCTCGCCACTGCCTTGCTCTGCACTCTGCTGCGCGTCTGGCTGTTAGAATTGTCTTTCAGCAGCAAACAAAGTCTTTTGTTGGTGTTGGCAGCCGCGTTCACCACAATGTATTGGCCATATGCCTATATGGGTTTGGAAACCAGCCAATCGCTGAGTTTGTTACTGGTGGGATTCTGGGCATTCAGACAACCCCGACACCAGTCGTGGCCTGCGGTGTTGGGGTTTGCGTTGTGTTGCGCGTGTGCGGTGTCGCTCAAAACAACCGGCGTGTTTTTGTTGCCAGCGGTGGCGTTTGCAATGTTTCAATATTTCCGCGTGTTGCCGCAAACCAGCGCTGCTCGTCTGCCGAAGCTGCTGGTGACATTGGCAATTGTCGGCATAATGTATGCAGGCAACGCCGCGCTCAAGGAAAAGTATTACGCAGCAGCAGCCGACAACAGCGCGCACGCGTTTTCCGCGCTGCTGGTGAATGATCCGTGGCTGTTTTTCTTCCAGGCATTTTCGTTTTTCGGCTCGGTGAACAAAAGCTTGCTGTTGTTTGCACCGCTGACCGCGTGGGCTCTCTGGCGGTTGCCGCGCGCTTTTGCCGCCAATCGTTCGTTGACCATCTTTGCGTTGTTGGCGCTGGGTGGATTGGTGTTTGGCTTTTCGTTGGTACGCGTCTGGACGGAAGAAACCTGGGGGCCGCGCTATCTGCATTCCGGCATTGCTCCGCTGTTGTTGTGTCTGGCGGTCAGCCAGCGAGCGCAACCGGCTCAAATACGACTGGCAAACTTCTGGTTACCGTTGGCCGCAACGTCCTTGCTGGGTCTGGCGATCAACTTACCGGGTGTGCTCATTCCTTATGTCAGTTTGCATCAAATCGCCACGCGCAGTTCGCACCACACGCTGACCGCCATCCAATACGACCCGGCCTGGAATCACGTGCGGGTGAATTACAAACTGTTCGGACTTTGGCTGTTTGCACGTGAAGGCCAATCGGTAGCGCCGGTTCCCTGGCCGCCGCCGCAATCGTGGTGGTTTGAAAAACCCGAGCCCGCGCCAGCCGAAACAACCGTGGATTTGCGTGGCTGGGCGATGCCGCAACCAATCTTGTTACAGCAATGGCGACCAACACAAAGCGCCTCTCAGCGCTTGCACCAACTCACGCGCGGCATTTTTCTGGGCTGTTTGTTGCTCGGTCTGTTACTCTTTTTCTGGCAACTAAAAACCGTTGGCAAAGTCCGAGAAACTGTTGCGCAAGTCGCTGACCATGTTTAATCCGCTGCATCATCCAATCGTGTTCAGCGCTCCTGAACGCCTGTCTCACCCGGCCTCGCTGTCAGCGGCGCAACTCGCTTTTGGTGCGTTTCTGATTAGCGCATTGCGGCCTCGCGTGTTGGTCTCGCTGAATGCAGCAAGCGGCGACCTCTTTTGCGGCTTTTGCCAAACCGTCTCGGCTCTACACATCAACACACGGTGTCACGGGATCATCTTGCCGACGGTCGCAGTAAACGGTGAACGCGCCGAACAGGTTGCCGAACTGCGCGCCTATCACGACGCGCGGTATGCTGAATTTTCCCAGCTAGAACCAAGCGATTTCGTTGCCGCTGCCGCACGCTTCACAGACAGCGCAATAGACCTGCTGCATTGCAGCGCCGCCGAAGAACCAGACTTGACCGTCTGGCTGTCCAAACTCAGCCCGCGCGGGTTGATATTGCGCACCAGTACAACGTTGCCCGAATCCGGCGCGACGGCAAATTCGTGCTCACCGTTCTGGCAGGAGCTGAAACAGACGCGACCACATTTCGCGCTGCCCATAACCTCAGACGGTGATCAGATAGAGCTGCTAGCGCTGGGCCAGATAGAGTCGCCAGACTTACAGGCGCTCTTTGCCTCTTCGCCAGAGGAAGCTGCTGTCATCGGCGACTTTTTCCGAGCCATCGGGCAGGCACACGCCGCCGCACATCAATCGGCACAATCCGCCGAAGACATCGCGAACAAATTCGCCAGCCTGAAAGATCAGGTCAGGTTAAACGAAGAGGCCTGGCGCGAATTGCAGCAGCAACTGATGGCCATCACGCAAAGCCGTGGCTGGCAATTGTTGCAAGGCTTCTGGGATTTACGGCGCAAACTCGCGCCGCAAGGCAGCGCACGGTTACGAGCGTTGCGTTCCGCAGCCCAAACAGCGCAAACCGCCGTAGGCAAATGGCGCAGCTTGCGCGGCAGCACCGGCACCGAGCGCGAATATGCCGCCTGGATTGCTTCCAACGAACCCGACGAAGCTGAATTGTCACGACAACGCGACGCCGCGCGGCAATTTGCGCGACAACCGTTGCTCAGCGTCATCACCCCTGTGTACAACACGCCGCCACGATTGCTGGAAGAAATGATCCAATCGGTCGTTCAGCAAACGTATGGCAATTGGCAACTCTGTCTGGCTGATGGAAATTCCACTGACGCCGACACCAAAGCGTTGTTGCAAAGCTGGGCCGCCAAAGAACCGCGCATCAAACTGAAAACCCTGCCAGAAAACCTGGGCATTTCGGGTAACAGCAACGCCAGTCTGGCAATGGCCGATGGTGAATTTGTCGCCTTGCTCGATCACGATGACTTGCTCGCTCCCTGGGCGTTTTACGAAGTCGTCAAACGCATCAACGAAGACCCGACCGCCGATTTCATCTATTCCGACCGGGATATGATCAGCGAAGACGGCAGCGTG
>JAEUQO010000305.1 GCA_016789605.1 Acidobacteriota bacterium | reverse complement strand
GCCAATGAAACGCTGCGGGCTTCATCGGCGCGCATCAGAAAGTCGGTGCGCAAACCTTCGACTTGTTTCTGGTTCAACTCCACCGCGCTGCGCGCCGAAGCCAGATCGGCCAGCACCTGATTTTTGGCGTAGCGCAATTCGGCTTGCGCGGTTTCGATTTCGGCGTTGGCGCGCGCGATTTGCGCCTGGTTCCGGTTGAAAATCGGCAGCGGGATATTCAACGCGCCATACATCGCGTTATCCGCGCCATTGCGTTTGTACCCGAAAGTCGCCGTGATATCGGGGCGCGTGCGCGCCTGCTCCAGGCGCAACAACGCTTGTGCGCGTTCGACGCGCAAATTTGCCGCCTGTACTTGCGGCAGGCGCAACGCAGCGTCTTGCAACGACACGGCATTCAGCGACACAGGCTGATAGTCCAGCTCTTCCGCGACGGTGAAGGCCAGGTCAACCGGCTCATACGAAGATGCGCCCATCGCTTTGAGCAAATTGATTTTGGCGCGCTCCGCATCGAGCTCAGCCTTGCGAAGCTGGTATTCAACGCGCTGCGTTTCCAATTTGACCTTGATCAAATCGCCTTCAGAGGTGTAGCCCTCGCGCACGCGAACTTCGTTTAGCCCAACCAGTTGGTGCAGGTTGTTCTGGTTTTCGCGCAACAGTTCGGCGCGCAATCGGGCCATGATCAAATGCTGATAGGCAGCCTTGACGTCATAGATCAACTGACGTTCAAGCGTATCGGCTTCTGCGCGCACAGCAGCCAGATGCCGATCCGCCATTTCCTGGCGCAATTGCCGTTTGTTTCCGGTTTCGAAGGTTTGGGAGTAAGTGGCGAACCAATCAATGCTGCGGTCAAAGCGAAACCCATTGGTAGTCGAGCCGAGCGGAAAGTTTTCGCCGCTGAAGGTCAAGGAAGGATTCAGGCGCAAGCCAGCTTCGACTTGTTCGGCTTCAGCCACCGCGACACGTTGCCGCGCCGCGACCAGAAGCGGATGTTGCTGCCGAACGCGTGCGATCACTTCTGTCAGCGTCCAGCGTTGCGCCGTCGAGGATTGCGCCCAACCAGTGATTAGCAATAAGAACCAAATCGCACATATAGCTTTCAGCGAGGTCTTCATTTATCTCGCTCCTTGCGTTGCACTACTGTCTCTCTTGAAACAGACCCAACAGTGCTCCCCCGCAGAGCGTATTCGTTTAGGGGCAATTTCTGTGATGTGCTCATTCGTTGTTGTTGTGCGCGTCGAAGTGGCGCAAACCTTTTCTCCCTAATTTTTCTCACCGATTCCGATAAAAAGCGTGGCGAGAGCCTCCCTCTCGCCACCTCCGCCAAACAGATTAATCGTCGTCCTTATCAATATGCTCGCGCTCTTTCTGACTGGTTGGGGCAATAGCCTCCGGCTTCGCTGGAGCGGTCTCTCCAGCGCGGGCGGCAACAATCTCAGGATGTCTAATCTGCCCGCCCAAATTCGCCGTCCAGCCCAACAAGCCTGCGGCGCAGAGCGCCAATGCAAGCACGCCAGCACTCACCCAGCCCGGCAATTTTTCCGCACGGCGAAAGAGCAAACTCCCAGCCAAGGCAACGCCACCGGTGATCAGAATTGCCACGAGGGATAATGCTGCCGCCGATTCGTGACGTTCGATCAAAGATTCGGCAACTCCAGGCAAGTGTTCGACTGCCGCCTCGGCAGGTTCTCCCGTCAAATACACAGGCAGCGCCACCAATGCGGAAAGAGCCAAAACCCACAGACTCAAGCGCTTCAGCTCATCACGCCCTCGTAATAAGGCCCACAGCAATAACAGCAAGCCGAATATCGTTCCCAACACTGGTACGTGATTGAGCAACAAATGCAAATGTGCGGTGTTCATATCCACTCCTTCTCTCTAGCAAAATCGTTTTTGTGCTCGAGTGTTCTCCTGCGTTGCGTAAGGCATCTCACGCAACATATTCGATTGTACGCAGTGAAGATGAACCGATGATGAATGAAGAGAAAAGAATTGGCAGAAATAACAAAGGCAAACTTAACGTGGCAGTGACACGGTAAAGGTACTGCCTTGTCCGGGTTCACTGGTCAACACGACGTCTCCGCCGTGAACTTCGGCCACCCATTTCACGATGGGCAATCCCAAACCGCTGCCTCCTTCGGCGCGCGAGCGGGCTTTGTCCACGCGATAAAATCGCTCAAACACCTGCCCAACGGCTTCTGCCGGAATGCCAATGCCTGTGTCAGCAACGCTCAGCGTGATGGCATCGTCCGTTTGACTCAATTGCACGGTCACCACACCGCCGCGCGGCGTGTATTTCACGGCGTTGTCCAGCAAATTCAGGATCAGGCGGCGCAACAATTCCTGATCGCCACGATACAGAACATCCTGGCTGGGCAAGAGGTTGAGCACCACGCCCTGATGGCTGGCCAGCGCGCGCACCGCGTGACAGCAATCCACCAGCAAATCGTTCAAATAGAGTTCTTCGCGTTTCAGTTGGCGCGCGCCGGCGTCGGCACGCGCCAATGCCAGCATGTCGTCTACCAGACGCGTGAGGTGGCGCGCTTCATCCTGAATGATCGCAAGCGATTCCTTGTATTCCGCCACAGACCGTTCCTGGCCCAAGGCAACATCGGCTTCACCGCGAATGATAGCCAGCGGCGTGCGCAATTCGTGCGAAGCGTCAGCAGTGAATTCGCGCATGCCGTCAAAGGAATGTTCCAGCCGTGACAACAATTGATTGAACACCAACGCCAGCCGTCCCAGTTCGTCGCGCGGATTGTTGACCGGCAACCGTTCGTGCAAATTGCGCGCGTTGATCAGCTCAGCCTGTTCCGTCATCACCGCGATCTGTCCCAACGATTTGCGCGCCAACAACCACCCCGCCAACCCGGCAATCAACAGCATGGCTGGAATGACCAAAAAGAAAACCTGCCGCAACGAACGCAGTTGCGCCATCGTTTCGCGCCGGGATTCGGCCACAACGATCACGTAATCGTGCCCCGCGACGCGCGTCGCCAGCGCTGCCATACGGCAACCATCCACTTCGACGTCATCAATCGTCAGCAAATGCGGCCGTGGCTCGCGCAACGCGTCCGCAATGATAGAGGCGGGCGGCACCAACTTTTCCAGGTGCGAAGCCGACGACGCATGCGGCGGATCAAAATATTGCGCGCCCAGCAATTTCCCTTCTGACCAAATGGCCAGATACTGTCCCGGCGGATTGAACTCCGTGAAAGTATGCGCCGTCGCAATGCGCGGATCGTGGTTGTTTTCGATCATCTGGCTTTCAAAGCCAATGACCGCCGTGCGCACGGCATTGGCCAGCATCTGATCCAGACTGGTGTGTACATTGCGCGCCAGCAACCAGTACAGCCAGCCGCCAAACATCATCAACAACGCGCCAAAAATCAGCACGTACCAGACCGTCAGCCGTGTACGAACGCTGTTAAACATTATCCCCGTCCTCTTCTTCTGACGCCTGCGTCGCCGCCGTCAGCAAATACCCTTGCCCGCGCCGGGTGTGAATCAATTCCGGCGTGAAACCATCGTCAATCTTCTTGCGCAACCGGCGCACATACACATCAATCACGTTTGAAAGGGGGTCGAAATTTTCATCCCAGACGTGTTCGGCGATTTCTTCGCGTCCCAACAGTTTGCCCGCGTGCGACACGAAATATTCGAGCAACGCGTATTCCTTGGCTGTCAGGTCAATCTTTCGTCCGGCGCGCGTCGCCGTGTGGTCAACGGTATTGAGCGTCAAATCTGCCACTTGCAACACGGCCGGGCGCACGTCCTGGCGACGGCGCAACAACGCACGCACGCGCGCCAACAATTCCTTAAAATCAAACGGTTTGATCAGATAATCGTCGGCGCCGCTATCCAATCCTCGCACGCGGTCATCCACGGCATCACGCGCCGTCAGCATCAAAATCGGCGTCTGGCGACCGTCTTCGCGTAACTCGCGGCAAACAGCGAATCCATCTTTGCGCGGCAACATCACATCCAGAATAATCAGGTCATAATGATTGATGTGACATTGATAGAGTGCGACCTCGCCATCGCCAGCGACATCTACGGCGTAGCTTTTTTCGCGCAAACCACGGGCGATAAAATTCGCCACGCGGGGTTCATCTTCGACTAACAAGATTCGCATTGCCGTTCATCCTAGCCGCCAACAAATGAAAAGACGATGAATTTGCCGCCCCTGCACGGCTCAAGTAGAATGCTTTCGCTGTCTAACAATCATATCTTCAAAAATTTAACCTTACGGAAAGGCGAACCGAGATGAAAGCTTGGCGTGTCCCCGACTGGTGCGAGCCTGAGCAAATGTCGTTTGAAGACATCCCCGTGCCTGAACCTGCCGCTGGCGAACTGCGCATCAAAAATCACGCAGCCGCGTTGAATTTTTACGACATCCTGTTGATTCAAGGAAAGTATCAGGTCAAACCGCCGCGCCCGTTCACTCCCGGCTCTGAAGTCGCTGGCGTGGTAGATGCCGTCGGCGCAGGCGTGACGGAATTCAAACCGGGCGACCGCGTACAAGCCATCGCTTCCAGCGGAACGTATTGCGAATATTCGCTGGCGCCTGCGGCCAAATGCTTTCGTATTCCTGACGCGATGAGCTTTGCCGAAGCCGCCGCAATGATCGTCATCTACCAGACGTCCTATTTTGCCCTGACGCATCGCACCCAAGTCACGCCCGGCGAATGGTTGCTGGTCCACGCTGGCGCTGGCGGTGTGGGAATGTCTGCCATGCAAATCGGCAAAGCGCTGGGCGCGCGCATTATCGCGACGGCGGGCAGCGAGGAAAAGCTGCAATTCTGTTTGTCGCAAGGCGCCGAACACGCGCTGAATTACCGCGACGCATCCTGGGTGGAACAGGTCAAACAGATCACCGGCGGCCACGGCGCAGACATCATTTACGATCCGGTAGGCGGCGAGGTCTTTGACCTTTCGACCAAGTGCATTGCCGCCGAAGGCCGCTTGCTGGTCATTGGGTTTGCGGGCGGAACGATTCCCAGCGTCGCCGCCAATCGGATTTTGCTGAAAAACATGTCCGTGGTCGGCGTTTACTGGGGCGGTTACGTCGAAAAACATCCGCAGTATGTTCACGAAGCCGAAGCGGCGCTGTTTGCGATGTACGAATCCGGCCAAATCAAACCCATCGTGTCGCAAAGCTATCCGCTGGCGGACGCTGTGCAAGCGTTGCATGATCTGGCCACGCGCAAAACCATCGGCAAAGTCGTACTGACAATCTGAATCCAAATTTTATGAACGCAGACTCCCTCTCTCTTACCTGGGCGCTTTTGGCGTTTTTGCCAATCGTGCTGGCGGCCATTGGCTATTTTGGTTTGGCTCGCTTGCTGGCGCGCAACGACGAAGTCATTGGCGAAATGGCATTTACCAGCGCGCTGCTCATCCTGGCGGGGCTCCTTGGTCAGGCAGTGTGGCAATTGCTGCTGGTAACGTCCCGCACTGACATCAACTGGTTGCGCGGTTTGCAATGGGCAGTTTTTCCGCCGGGCTTTCTCTTTTTGACCTGGGCGTTATGGCGCGCGCGAACCCGCGCGACCGAAAAACTGACGGCGGGCAGCGTGTGGCTGCTGCCGCTCTTTATCAACGTGTTGATTCTGGGCGGCTCGTTGGTGGTCAATTTGATGCGGGGCGGACGCGCCCGACTGATGATGCTGGCGACCGCAACCGCCATCGGCATCGTCTTGACCGCCGCGCAATTGGTGCACCGCGCCCAAAAACAGCGGCGCTGGTCAATACAAATTCTGTTTGCCTTGGCCTTCGTCACCTTCTTGTTACTGACAGGAACGTCACGCCTGCCGCAACCGATGATTCAGCAACCGTGGTTGTTCATCCTGCTTGGCACAGTTGCCCAAGCCGCTTTTGCCCTGGCCGTGTCCAGACTCGCGGCAGCCGAACAAAGCCGCTAGCGTCCTGCAACATCAGCCTGGTGAAAAAATGGGGCAAGGGAATGATGAGTTCCCTTGCCCCAATGTGTTTTGCAATCACGACCTGTTATT
>JAEUQO010000377.1 GCA_016789605.1 Acidobacteriota bacterium | reverse complement strand
ACTGGATCACCGAAGCAGGCGGCACCGTCACCCGCGACCGTGCAGGCCGCATCACCGCCGTAGACCTGCGCGCCAGTTGGGTGACGGATTCCGACTTGCCGCAACTTGCCGCGCTGCCTTATCTGACGCACCTGGATTTGTCGCAAACGCGCATCACCGATCTGGGCTTGCAGCAACTGAAAGCTGCGCCCGGCATCGTCGAATTAAACCTGTATTACGCCGAACAAATCACCGACGAAGGGCTGGCTGCCGTCAAAGGCTGGCAGAAGCTCAGACGCATCAATTTGCGCGGCACCAAAGTCACTGATACGACGCTGGAACATCTGGCCAATGTGCCCACCATCGAAGCAATTGACGTTGGCTTTGCGCAAATCACTGATGTCGGTCTGGATCGCCTGACGCCGCTCGTCAACCTGAAAGAGCTGGTCGTTGGCGGCAACAAACTCACCGATATGGGATTGCAAGCTTTGCGACAATTGCCGGGTTTGACGCATTTGAGCCTGGGCGGTTCACAGCGAACGGACTCCGGTTTGTGGACAATCAGCCTGACCGAATCGGGCCTTGAAGCCATCGCAACCTTGAAAGACCTGCGCGAATTGCGGCTGGACGGGTTGCCCGTGACGGCGCGCTTGCTGGAAAAACTGAAACCTCTGGCCAAGCTGGAACGGTTGAGCCTGCAAGGTTGTATACGGCTCAATGACGATGCTGCGGCTGTGCTTGCCGCACTGCCTGCCTTGCGTGTGCTGGATGTGAAAGGCAGCGCGATGACTGAGAAAGGCCTTGCCGAATTGCATCAAACCAAACCAAAGATTCAAATAGTGTCCGGTCATTGATCCGACAGCGGATAGATGGCGGTGTCGGCTCCAGAAAACAGCCGCACACATTGCGCAACATCACATTCACTTGCGCGTCGCATTCCCAACAGTCACGCGCATCCCTTCCGACAGTTGATTCGACGGGTGGATGATGATTTCGTCGCCTTCTTTCAAGCCGCTGAGCACTTCTACCTCCGCAGTGTTCCGCTGCCCGATTTCAACGTCGCGTAACCTGGCGGCATCTGCTTCGACCGCGAAAACATTCCAGCGTTCTCCACGTCGAAAGATGGCGCTGACGGGGATTTTCAGCACATCATTTTTTTCCCAGACGACAATCTTCGCTTCCACACGATAACCATCGCCGAGCGGATCGGGTGCCTCGCTGAAATCGGCGATGACGTTGACGCGTTGCTCTTCGATGCCGAGCGCGGAAATCTTGGTGAAGGCTGCTGGTTCTGTTAGCCGTACGCGCGCCTGAAATGCGCGCTCACCGCCCCAGCCCTCGATTAGTGCTGGCATCCCCGGCTGTATGTGGACGGCATCGGTGGAAAGCACATCTACCACGACTTCCAGCGCCCGGTTGCTCAGTTCAAGCAACGGCGCGCCTGCCATCACCACGCGCTCGCTCTCTTCGATCACACGCAGCACTTTTCCGCCCACGGGCGCGCGCACCAGAACCGTGGCCGCTTTGCCACTCTGCCCGGCCTGCTCAATGGCCAGCAACGAAGCTTTGGCGACTTCAACCTCAGCCCCAGCGGCGCGTGCTTTTGACCGTGCGGCTTCCAATTGTTGACGGCAGGTCTGGTCGGCATTGCGAATCCGCTCGAAATCCTGCCGCGCAACATCACCGGTTTCGATTAATTTCTCAGCGCGCTCACGTTCACGGCGCGCCTGCTCGCAATCGGCGCGCACGTGTTCGGCGACGGCTTCTGCTTCGCTCCGTAAATGCTCTGCGCCAGCCACGCGCGCGCGGGCTTCGGCCAATTGGCGCGGATCGAGCGGTTGCATCGGCATAGATTCGATTTGTGCGATGACCGCGTCACGCGTCACAGAATCGCCACGATGCAATTCAATGCGTGCCAGTCGCCCCGCCACCGGCGCCGCGACAACGAAACGATCGTGAACGCGCGTTTTTCCTTCGGCATCAATTGTCACGCGCATCGGCCCGGAAACAACACGCGTGGCATCAACTTTCATTGGCGCGGGGCGCAACGCCACAACAATAGCCGCCACAACGCCCAGCACAACGACGGCCCAGGTGATTCGTTTCAGGATCATCTTCATTCTCATTCCCTCGTTTTCAACACCTCGACTAAATCAAGCCGCCGTAAACGCCATTGCACAAGCAGGCCGGATAGAACCGCCGCCAACGCCGTGATTAGCAGCGCTGTCGCCATCGTCTTGCCCGTCACGACCAACGGCAGCCGCATCAATTCGGTGTCAATGGCGCTCACGATCAGAAAGCAAAGCAGATAACCGGTCGCCCAGCCAATCGGGATCGCAAGCGCCGTCAGGATGGCCTGTTCGCCGAGCAACATCACGCCAATTTCTGCTTTAGTAAATCCCAACACGCGTAAGCTGGCCAGCTCGCGCCCACGCTCGGACAAGGCAATCCGCGCGCCGTTGTAGACCATCCCGAACACAATGATGCAAGCGAAGCCGATGATGATCGCCGTCGAGGTGCCCATGGTTCGCGCCAGCGTCTCGTTGAAATTTTGCAGCGTGACGCCTGACAGCATTACGCCGCTCACCGCCGGGGTTCGTTTTATTTGCGCATAGAGCGCCGGGAAGCTTTTTTCATCCACCATCAACCGCAAGCCAGAGATGACTTCCGCCTCGTTCATCAAGCGATTGAGCGCTCGCCGATTCATATAAACCGAAAGCCCTAGCACTTCGTCCACGACACCAACCACGGCAACCTTTCGCACCGGTCGCGTGCCTTCCAATGCCTCCACGGTGATTTCGTCGCCCGGCTTCACGCCCAGGCTTTTGGCCAGTGTTACCGTCATGACCAGGCCTTCCGGCGGAAGCTTGAAAACCCGAAAATTGGCATCCACGATCCGATGCAGCTCGCCTTCCGGTTCAACGCCGAGTAATGCCGTACGCCGCGTGCGATGCTCAAAACGCAACCGCACTGGCACAACACGATAAGCTTCGGCGCGCACCACACCCGGCAAATGCAACGCATCGAAGCGGGTGCGCGCTGGACGCGGTTCGGTAAAAACAATGTTCGCGTCTTCACGATAGGCGTGGTTGAAATGCAATTCAGTAATTAGGTCAATCGCGTCGTAGAAAAAAAAGCCGACCACCAGTAACGAAACTGACACGGCAATGACGAGCGCATTCAGCAGGGCCTTGATCGGGTTGCGCTCCAGATTGCGTATGATGATGCGAAGCGACAACGGCAGCAGGCGCTGAAAGCCCAGGCGTTCGACAAAACCGGGGCGAAACCGCGCTGGCGATTCGGGGCGCATCGCCTCAGCAGGCGGAAGCGCGATGGCACGACGCACGGCGCGCATCGCGCCCAGGCTGGACGCGCCAAAACTGATCAGCATCGCAGTGCCAATCAACCAGGGATCCATCTCGTAACGCAAAACCGGGAAGCGAAAGAAATCGGCATACATCGCCGTGAGGTTAAAGCCGAAATACCAGCCAGCGATTCCTCCCAACATCACACCGCCTGATACAGCCCCCAGCGAAAGTTTTAGATAGTGCGCGCCAATCGCACGATTGTCGTAGCCGAAGGCTTTCAGTACCGCGATCTGATCGCGCTGCGTGTTGACCAGACGCGACAGCACCAGATGAATCAGGAAAGCAGTCACCGTCAGAAAGATGGCCGGAATAACGGTGCTCGTGATTTGCAATTCTGCAATCTCGTTCGAGACGAAATGGTTCGAAATCTGATCGTCGCGTCCATACGCGCCCAGCCCGCCCCAGGGTTCGAGCAACGAATCAAGACGTCGGATCACTTCTTCTTCGCGCGCGCCTTGCATCAGTGAAATCGCCACATCGTTGAAAGCGCCTTCCAGATTGAAGGCCGCACTGAGTGCGTGCCGGTTCATCCACATCACACCGAAGCGGCGGCTGTCCGGGAACATATCGCCGGGCGGGATTTCGTAGACAAATTCAGGCGAGAGGGCAACGCCGACTATACGCAATCGCGTCCAGTGCCCGTTGATGATCGCACTAATCTCGTCGCCCGGATGAAAGCCATTCTTTTCAGCAAAGGCAGCGCTGACAATCACCTCATCGCGATGCGCGGCTTCGATGTAGCGCCCCTGCACAAGATGCAGGTCGTTAAGCATGGGCGATTGCCGTTCGGGAATTGAGATCAATCGCCCGGTCGCCGGTTCTGCCAATCCTGGTACATCAAGCGTGACAGTGGCAACCACGCGCGTTTGTATGGTTGCCACGCCGGGGATTTCGCCGATTCGCTCTGCAACCCACTCTGGCGCGCGTTTGACGCTCACAAAAACATCGGCGAACCGGTAATCGTTGTAATAGGCGGCCTGTGTCCCGCGTAGCGACCGGTAGATGTTGCGCATCGAAACGAACGCGGCCACGCCGCAGGCGACCACAAGGATGATCGCGAGCACCTGCCCACGCATGTGCCACAAGTCGCGCACGAGTTTTCGATCAAGCGACCGCATTACCACTCCAAATCTGCTGGCCGGGCTTTTGTCTGATTGCGAATCTCTTCGATGATCTGCCCGCTACCCATCCTGATCACACGGTCAGCCATCGCGGCAATCGCAGCGTTATGCGTGATGACGGCGACTGTCGTTCGCAATTCGCGGTTTACTTTTTCCAGCACTTCCAACACCAGCTTGCCTGTCTGAAAGTCCAGCGCGCCGGTTGGCTCGTCGCAAAGCAGCACGTCAGGGCGTTTCGCAATCGCACGCGCAATGGCCACCCGCTGTTGCTCGCCGCCGGATAACTGCGCCGGAAAATGATGAAGTCGTTCACCAAGCCCCACCATCTCCAGCGCCTCACGCGCAGACAATGGACGCTGGGCAATTTCCGTAACCAATTCGACGTTTTCCAGTGCCGTCAGGCTTGGAATCAAGTTATAAAACTGAAAAACGAAACCGACGTGTTCGCGGCGAAACCTTGTCAGTTCGCGCTCATCCGCCGTCACCAGATCATGATCGCGAAACGTCACCTCACCGCTGGACGGTGTATCCAGCCCACCGAGGATGTTCAGCAATGTGGATTTCCCGCTGCCCGACGCGCCAAGCAACACCAGCAATTCGCCTTCGTAAATTTCCAGATTCACTGAACGCAATGCGTGAACTTCGACCTCTCCCATACGGTAAATCTTCGCCAGCCCACGCGCCTTGAAGACCGCTTCGGTTGAATTATTTGTGGAAGGCACAACGTGCTCCTGTTCGCCCAATCGCGCTGCAACTGCGGTAGTGATCCGACGTAACTTCACGAGTATTTCTTACGCTTCTAGTTCGGTATTACTGAATGGCAAAACGAGCCTGTGCGACTATTTCGTGAGTAAATATTTTTCGCAAGAGGTGACATCCTCGGTCATCGTGGCGGAAAGAGATTCTTTTATTTGGCTGCTACAGTGTTTTTTCGGCGAGACTATCTAGTTACTGCTATCAGAGATGACGGGGATTCTCACTTGAGCAAATCGCCCAACTTCTTCGTGGCGGTCGGATACTTGCCAAGTCCTGCGTTCATTACTTCATCCGCCAACGTCAAATACAGATCGCCGAACGTGCCTTCCATCCGCGAATGCTGTCCCATCCTCAACCGTCCGGCGTGACCGGCGACGATCAAACCGAGGCCGTGGTTTTTGTGCGGATTGGCTTCGGCGTGTTCGTGGACGTAGACCAGGCAGCAGTTGTCCAGCAGCGTGCCTTCGCCTTCGGGAATGGATTTGAGTTTGCCCAGCAGGTAAGCGAACTCTTCGACGTGCCAGCGGCAGATGTCGCGCAGGATGCGTTGACCGTCTACACCATCTGCGCCCGGCGCTTTGCCGTCGGCGTGCGTGTAATCGTGGTGGCGTGCGGCGGTGTAACCCAACCACGGAAAGCGGGACAGTCCCTGGCATTTGGTGAGCATGTACGAAGCGACGCGCGTTTGCCGCGTGGCAAAGGCTTGCACCAGCAAATCGCTTTGCAATTTGGCGATGCGCGGCCAGTCTTTCATATCGCCGTCGAAATCAGGTGGATCAACGCGTTGATATTCCGGTGGCAAGCCAGCGATGGCGCGTTCCAGGTCGCGGATGCTGGCCAGATGTTCTTCAACGCGAGTTTGATCATCTTTGGGCAATTGTTTCTTGAGCGCGGAGGCGTCTTGTCGAACGGCGTCGAGGATGCTGCGTTTGCGGTTGACCCAGCCTTCTGGACGGCTGCCAAACAGACGATCAAACAGTTTGTGCGGGATCATTTCCGGCGGCAGCGCCCGTTCGTATCCGGCCCAACTCATGTTGCGCTGGATGCTTTCGCCAAAGGATTCCTGTGACACGCCAATCTGCAACGAACGAAAACGCGGTTCGCCACCCAGTTTGGCTGCAATCGCCTGATCAATCGAAGGGCCAGCCGTGCCGCGTCCGGTGAAGGACGTGCAGCTCATCAACGCGCTCATGGATTTGTGGTGACCATTGCCGGGGCCGGGCAGTGCGGCGGCTGCGTTGTCCAAGCCGCTGATGACGTGAATGTCTCGGCGAAACGGGGCGAGCGGCTGCAAGCACGGCGTCATTCGGTAGTCCGCGCCAGTTTCCGCCGGAATCCAGTAGCGTTCCGGGATGCCGTTGCCGTTGAACCACAACACGAAACGGCTTTCGATCTGGCTTTCGGCGACGCCGTTGCTGGCGGCGTACGCCGTACCGGTTGCGTTAAACATCGAAGCCAGCGGCGGCAGCCCAACAGTGATTTGCGCTCCGGCAAGCGTGACGCCTTTCAAAAACGCACGGCGCGAAACTCTGAAGCGTTTGGTGATGACTTGAGACATGAGTGAACCTCAGTTTGAAAATTCTCTTGCTCGAACCAGCGAAATCATAAGCTCTCGGAACCG
>JAEUQO010000370.1 GCA_016789605.1 Acidobacteriota bacterium | reverse complement strand
ATCTATGACGCAATCACAGAATAGTTCGCGTCCCAGATCAGATTTCATTTTGGCGTATGGGAATTGCCACAGAGGCGCAGAGCCACAGAGGCTTCTAAGCATTTCTCTGAGCCTCCGTGACTCTGTGGCCAATCCGTAAAGCGAATTGAAAACCGATCTAAGTACACGCGCAAAGAAAATCGGGATAAAGAGGGTTTTGTTGTACGAATCGGAGTGAGAAGCTGCGGGGACGGCAGTGTGGTAAGTTTTTCTTGCGGTGAAAAAGAAAACCGCTTACCGCACCCGCAACCGGCCTGAGTATAACCGCGCTCAAACAACCGGGAAGTCTGACTGTTTGGATCAGCAAAGACGCCAGAAAAAACTGCGCTCCTGAATCGAATGACACATCTCGGAATGCCTCACACCAGCAAGATTGATTGATTCGTCACTTTTCTTCTCGCTCAGCGGTCTGCCAGCGGCAGGCGGAAGGCCGCCATTTGTTCGCCGTTGCGTGCAAGCAGCAGGTCGCCGACGACGACGGGATGGTTCCAGGTTTTGCCTTCGAGCGCTTTGAAGCGGGCGATTTCGGTAAATTGATCGGACGTTGCTGACACCAGCGCCAGCTCCCCTTCTTCGGACAACACCAACAACGCATCCTGATCGCGCAACAGCACAAGCTGGCCGTTGCCGTATCGTCCGCCCTTCCATTTGCGTTTGCCGTCTTGCAGGTCAATGCACGCCAGAATGTTATTGTCGAAGCCGAACGCGTGGCCTTTATGCACGACAAAGTCATTGAAATACGGCTTGAGTCCGTTGGATGTCCAGCGTTCTTCGACCGTCCATTTGCCTGCGCCCAGTGCGAGCGAAAGGCGGCGCGTTCCCAGTCCGCCCGCTGAACCGCCGGTGCTGACGAGAATGTCGCCATCGGGAGTCACGGCGGGTTGCACAATGGCAGAGCCAGGCCAGGAATGTTCCCAGAGGACTTTGCCGTCAGCCGGTGCGACGCTGGTTGCGCCAGACGCGCTCAGCAACAGGATTTGCTGTGTGCCGCCGATGGTTACAAGCTGCGGCGAGCTGTAACTGACATCGTGCGCCGGGCCCAGCCAGCGCAACTGTCCGTTGGTGACTTCATAGCCCGCAAGTCTGCCAGAAGCCGCCACAATCACGACATCGCCCACCACGACCGGAGAACCGGAAAAGCCCCAGCCGGGCAGTTTCGCGCCGGTGTCTGTCGCGGCGTTGCGCGTCCAGATGAGCGCGCCATCGCGCGCATCGAGCGCATTCAGAATGCCGGTTGCGCCCAGTGCATAGACGCGCCCGTTGCTGACGGCGGGCGTGGCACGCGGGCCTGCGCCGCCGTTGGATTCCCAAAACCTGACGGTGTCGCGATGTCTCCACACAGCTTTGCCAGTCGTCAGATTGTAACAGGCGACGACTTCGGCATTGCCGCGCTGTTCCTGGGTGTAAAACAGATTGCCGCGCACCGCGAAAGACGACCAGCCAGGGCCGACCGGTTGACGCCACAGCTCGACCGGTGGCGAAGCCGCCCAGTCGGTTTTGATACGAACGCCGCGAATGACGCCATCACGGTTCGGGCCGCGAAAGCCCGGCCAGGCCGCAGGTTTTTCGACTGGCAGCGGCGAAGGTGATGCCGCCGGAGTGGCTTCGGTTGTGGCGGGGGTTGCTTCGGCTTGCGCCGTGGGAGACGGCGAAGGCGTTGCCGTCACTGCTGGTGTTTCGGCGGCGGTGGCTGTCGGCGGCGGGAGCGCCGGTTCGTCAGCCTGTGCCAGCAATCGTTCTTCTGCGGTGGCCGTCCAGCGCCAGCGGAATTGCGATGCGCCATCGCCGGTGATGCCATCGGTGCGCACCAGTGTGAAAGCGCCACAGGCCGCGATGATGGCCGCGACCAGCGCTGCTGTGCGCAGTGCGGGGGAGAGCCAGCGGCTGGCTGCCGCCCACAGCACAACAGCCAGACACACAACCGGAATGGCGTAAAGGAAGAACATCACGCCCATCATTCCCGTGGCAATGGATTGGTGCAAAAACGGGCGCGTTGCGATCAGCGCGATGATCATTCCGCCCAAGGTTCCCCAACGTACGAGCTTGGGGGCGTGACTGAAAAACAGCCACCACACGACGAAACCCAGGATGCCAAGGGCGCTGCCAATCATCAGGATGTACACACCGATGTCCGGCAAGAGTTCCGGGGCGACAAAGCGTGATAGCCACAACACCGCCACCGCGACCACACCGGGCCACACACGAAGCGGGTTCGAAGACGTCGGCGAAGCAAATTGAGAGCTAGTCATGCCTCGCAATACGATCCTGATTCGCTGCAAGGTGCATAAATTTGCACGCGAGCGGCCCCGAAAAACAAAAAGCGGATGAAAAGGAATCGGTTTCCTTTTCATCCGCATAGGTTTCAGGATTTTGGTAATTGTCAGGGCAGCAGCGTTTCGCCCATCAGGTGCAGGTCAACGCAACGGGCGGCTTTGCGTCCGTCGGCGATGGCCCAAACGATCAAGGATTGGCCGCGCGACATGTCTCCGGCGGCAAAGACTTTGGGCACGCTGGTCTGACAGTTTTCGTCAATGGCGACATTGCCGCGCGCATCCAGTTTGACATTCAGTTGCGCCAGCAATCCGTCGGGTTCCGGTCCCAAAAAGCCAAGCGCCAACAGCACCAGATCCGCAGGCCAGACTTTTTCGGTGCCAGGGATTTCCTGCGGCACGATGCGTCCGCTGTCGTCTTTGGCCCAGGTGATTTCGACCGTGTGCAATTCTTTGACGCGCCCGGCATCGTCACCCACAAAGCGTTTGGTCATCACGCAATATTCGCGCGGATCGTCGCCAAAGATGGCGGCGGCTTCTTCCTGGCCGTAATCCATGCGGTAAACCTTGGGCCATTGCGGCCACGGATTGTCAGCCGCGCGGTCATCCGGCGGTTTGGGCAGGATTTCAAATTGCACCAGGCTCTTGCAACCGTGGCGCATTCCCGTGCCGACGCAATCGGTGCCGGTGTCGCCGCCGCCAATGACGATGACGTTCTTGTCTTTGCCCGAAATGTACTCGCCGTTTTCCAACTGGCTGTCGAGCAAACTCTTGGTGTTGGCGTGCAAATACTCCATCGCGAAATGGATACCTTGCAAGTGGCGGCCTTCGACCGGCAAATCGCGCGGTTTGGTTGCGCCACCACACAGCACGACGGCGTCAAATTCCTTCATCAAGGTGTCGGTCGGGAAATCGTGACCGACGCTGGTGTTGGTGACGAACTTGATGCCTTCGTCGGCCAGCAACTTGATGCGGCGTTCAACGATGGCCTTGTCCAGCTTCATATTCGGAATGCCATACATCAGCAATCCGCCGATGCGGTCGGCGCGTTCAAACACCGTCACCCAGTGTCCGGCGCGGTTCAATTGCGCGGCAGCGGCCAAGCCTGCCGGGCCGGAACCGACAATCGCCACTTTTTTGCCGGTGCGTTTGGCGGGCGGATCGGCGACGATCCAGCCTTCGTCAAAGCCTTTGTCAATAATGGCGACTTCGATGTTTTTGATCGTGACGGGCGGCGCGTTGATGCCCAGCACACAGGAACCTTCGCACGGAGCAGGGCAGACGCGCCCGGTGAATTCCGGGAAGTTGTTGGTCTTTTGCAGCCGCAACAAGGCTTCGCGCCATTGGCCGCGATACACCAGATCATTCCATTCGGGAATCAGGTTGTTGATCGGGCAGCCAGACGCCATCCCGTTGAGCAGCTTGCCGGTGTGACAGAACGGCACGCCGCAATCCATACAGCGTGCGCCCTGATCGCGGAGCTTCTCTTCCGCGAAATGTTCATGAAATTCCTGCCAGTCGTGGATGCGTTCCGCAGGTTGCCGGTCGCGCGGCAGGTCTCGATTGATCTCTAAAAATCCGGTGGGTTTTCCCATGGTGTTCTTTTGCTGGCTCTATGTTGAATCTAAATCGTAACAGCCGTCATCAGAACACGCGACGCTTGAACATTCCGCTGAATCTTGGCGTCCTGACTTTATCGTGTACCAATGTCGCGTGTTCTGATTTAGCTCAGATTTCATTTTGTCGTACGGGTTTTGCCAGAGAGGCACAGAGGTTTCCAAGTATTTCTCTGCGCCTTCGTGACTCTGTGGCGAATCCGTAAGTGAATTGAAACCGGGCTAACGCTGGTTATTTGCCGCCCGCGCGCGCCACGTCTGTGGAATTCAGCTCAAAGGCGGCCAACACGGCTTCTTCTTCGCTCATACCGGCGGCGCGCAATTCGCGCTGGGTGTCGAGCACGCGTTTGTAATCGTTCGGCATGACGCGAATGATGCGCGGCAACCAATCGGCCCAGGCATCGAGAATCTGCTGCGCGCGCGGACTATTGGTGTAATCGGCGTGGCGTTCGATCATCGTCCTGACCAATTCGATTTCGCCTTCGTCGGCGAAATGAAGCAACTGGCCCAGCCGTACCATTTCCGTGTTGCAGCGATAGGGGAAGTTGCCGGTTTCATCCACCACATACGCGACGCCGCCCGACATGCCTGCGGCAAAGTTGCGCCCGGTTGTGCCCAGCACGACGACGCGTCCGCCGGTCATGTATTCGCAACCGTGATCGCCGACGCCTTCGACAACGGCCGTGACGCCGCTGTTACGCACGCAGAAACGTTCCCCGGCCACGCCGTTGATATAGGCCTCGCCGCTGGTTGCGCCATAAAACGCCACGTTGCCGACGATGATGTTTGCTTCCGGTTTGAAGGTCGCCGCTTTCGGCGGAAAGACGACGAGCTTGCCGCCCGACAACCCTTTGCCGATGTAATCGTTCGCATCGCCTTCGAGCGTCAGCGTGATGCCGGAGGGCACAAACGCGCCGAAGCTTTGTCCGGCAGAACCGCGGAAGTGCAGTTGGATTGTGTCTTCCATCAAGCCGGTCGCGCCGTAACGACGCGTGACTTCGCTGCCCAGAATCGTGCCGACGGCGCGGTTCTGGTTGGTGATGGGCAACACGGCCTGCACGGTGCGTCCTTCTTCCAACGCCGGTTCGCACAGTTTCAACAGCACGGTTTTGTCGAGCGTCTTTTCCAATCCGTGATCTTGTTCGATCTGGCCATAGCGTCCGACTTCGGGCGCGACGTTCGGTTGGTGCAGGATGGCTGACAGATCAACGCCGCGCGCCTTCCAGTGTTTGACGCCTTCTTTCGGTTGCAGGCATTCGCTGTGGCCGACCATCTCGTTGATCGTGCGGAAGCCGAGTTCCGCCATCAGTTCGCGCACTTCCTGCGCGACAAAATGCATGAAATTGACCACGTGATCGGGCGATCCCATGAAGCGTTTGCGCAATTCGGGGTTTTGCGTGGCGACGCCGACCGGGCAGGTGTTCAGGTGACAAACGCGCATCACGATGCACCCCAGCACAACCAGCGGCGCGGTGGCAAAGCCAAATTCTTCCGCGCCGAGCAAGGCCGCGATGACCACGTCGCGCCCGGTTTTCAGTTGGCCGTCGGTTTCCAACCGCACGCGGCTGCGCAAATTGTTGAGCACCAGCACCTGATGGGCTTCGGCTAGGCCGAGTTCCCAGGGCACGCCGGCGTGCTTGATGCTGGTTTGCGGCGAAGCGCCCGTGCCGCCGTCATAGCCTGAAATCAAAATCACATCGGCGTGCGCTTTGGCGACGCCTGCGGCGATGGTGCCGACACCGACTTCGGCGACCAGCTTGACGCTGATGCGCGCGCGCGTGTTGGCGTTTTTCAGGTCATAGATCAATTGCGCCAGGTCTTCGATGGAATAGATGTCGTGATGCGGCGGCGGCGAAATCAACCCCACGCCCGGCGTCGAATGCCGCGTTTTGGCGACCCAGGGATAGACCTTGCTGCCGGGCAATTGCCCGCCTTCGCCGGGTTTTGCGCCCTGCGCCATTTTGATTTGCAGCTCTTCGGCGCTGACCAGATATTCGCTGGTCACGCCAAACCGCCCCGAAGCCACCTGTTTGATGGCGCTGTTGCGCCAGTCGCCGTTGGCGTCGCGCGTGAACCGGTCAGGGTCTTCGCCGCCTTCGCCGGTGTTGCTCTTGCCGCCGATGCGGTTCATCGCGATGGCCAGCGCTTCGTGCGCTTCCTTGCTGATCGAACCATACGACATCGCGCCCGTCTTGAAGCGTTTGACGATCTCTTCAACTGATTCGACTTCCTCAATCGGCACCGGCGGGCGATTCGATTTCAGATTTAACAGCCCGCGCAGCGTGTAAAGCTGGTTGGATTGATCGTTGATCAGGCGGCTGTATTCCTTGAAGGTTTCGTAACTGCCCGTGCGCGTCGCTTTTTGCAGCGTGTGGATGCTTTGCGGATTGAACAGGTGAGCTTCGCCGTTGGCGCGCCATTGATACTGACCGCCGACATCCAGCGTGTGTCCGTTGACCTGCCGATCAGGGAATGCGTAGTTGTGGCGTTGCAGGACTTCCTGTGCGATGACATCCAAACCGATGCCGCCAATGCGCGACGGCGTCCAGGTGAAATACCGGTCAATGACATCCTGGTTGATGCCGACCGCTTCGAAGATTTGCGCGCCGCTGTAACTTTGCACGGTCGAAATGCCCATCTTCGAGATGACTTTGACGACGCCTTTGTTAATCGCCTTGATGTATTTGGCGACGGCTTGTTCGTGCGAAACGTCTTTGAGCACGCCCTGGTTGATCATGTCGTGCAGCGATTCAAACGCCAGATAGGGATTGATCGCGCGCGCGCCGTAACTGAGCAACAAGGCGAAATGATGAATTTCGCGCGGTTCGCCGGTTTCGAGCACCAACCCGACCTGGGTGCGCGTGCCTTCGCGCATCATGTGGTGATGCACGGCGGCGACAGCCAACAGGGCGGGGATGGGCGCATATTCGCGATTCATGCCGCGATCCGACAGGATGATGATGTCGAATCCGTCGGCGTGCGCCTGGCTGGCCTGACGACAAAGTTCATCCAGTGCGCCTTCCAGACCCGCGCCGCCTTCGCTGGCTTTGAACAGCATCGGCAAGGTGATGGATTTGAATCCGAGCGGATCGTGATCGGCCAGCTGCCGCACTTTTTCCAGGTTTTCGTTGGTGAAAATCGGCGACGACAATTTGATCTGGCGGGCGACTTCGGGCGTCGGTTCCAACATGTTGGCTTCGGGCCCGATGGTCGTGTCTACCGACATGATCAACTCTTCGCGAATGGCGTCCACCGGCGGATTGGTCACCTGCGCAAAAAGCTGTTTGAAGTAGTTATAGAGCAGTTGCGGTTTGTCAGACAGCACAGCCAGCGGCGTATCAGTGCCCATCGAACCGGTGGCTTCGACGCCGTCTTTGGCCATCGGCGTCATCAGCAAACGCAGGTCTTCGTGCGTGTATCCGAACGCTTGCTGACGCACCAGCATCGTCTTGTGATCGGTTTCGTGCACGTGCGGCGGCGAAGGCAAATCTTCGATGCGCACCGAGTTCTGTTTCAGCCATTCGCCATACGGATGTTCGCGCGCCAGTTGTTGTTTCAGCTCTTCGTCGTCAATGATGCGGCCTTGTTCCAGATCAGCCAGCAACATGCGTCCCGGTTGCAAGCGCCCTTTGTAGGCGACGTTTTCCGGTGCGATGTCGAGCACGCCGACTTCGGACGACATGATCAGGCGGTCGTCCTTGGTCACGTAATAGCGCGCCGGACGCAACCCGTTACGATCCAGCACCGCGCCAATGCGAATGCCGTCGGTAAAGGCGACTGCCGCCGGGCCGTCCCACGGTTCCATCATGCAAGCGTGATATTCATAGAAAGCGCGCTTTTCTTCGCTCATCAGCGAATTGCCCGACCACGGTTCGGGAATCATCATCATCATCGCGTGCGCGATGGAACGGCCCGTCAGCACCAGCATTTCGAGCACGTTGTCGAACATGCCCGAATCGGAATTGTTCGTATCAATGATCGGCAACAGCTTTTGCAGGTCTTCCTGGCCAAAGAGCGACGATTTCATGCGGCCTTCGCGCGCGTGCATCCAGTTGATGTTGCCGCGCAACGTGTTGATTTCGCCGTTGTGGCACAGGTAACGGTACGGATGCGCGCGCGCCCAACTGGGAAAGGTGTTGGTCGAAAAGCGCGAGTGCACCATGCCCAACGCCGACGTCAGCGCCGGATTGTTCAAATCCAGGTAAAACGGTTTGAGCTGGGTCGAACTGAGCATGCCTTTGTACACGATCGTGCGGCACGAGAGGCTGGCCAGATAAAAGGAAGGGGCTTGCGCCAAGCCGGATTGGCGAATGTTGCGGATGCTTTGTTTGCGGATGATGCAAAGCTTGCGCTCGAACCCCAGTCCGCCGTGCCCGTCCGGCAACTCTTCGGCGCGTTTGATAAACACCTGGCGAAAGAAGGGTTTGGCGTTTTGGGCGGTGGGCCCAATCATCGAATCGTCAATCGGCACATCGCGCCAGCCCAGCACTTCCTGGCCTTCCTTGCGCACTTCGGCTTCAAACAACTCTTCGCATTTGCGGCGGCTTTCGTCATCGGTGGGCAAAAACACATTGCCCACGCCATACTGACCGGGCGCGGGCAACGAAAATCCTAACCTGGCGCATTCTTGCTGGAAAAATTCGTGTGGGATTTGCAGCAGGATGCCAGCGCCATCGCCGGTGTTCTTTTCCGCGCCAACGGCTCCGCGATGTTCCAGGTTGACCAGAATTTGCAGCGCCTGTTGAACGATTTCGTGCGATTTGCGCCCTTTCAAATCAACCACGAACCCCATGCCGCAAGCATCGTGTTCGTAATATGGATCATAGAGCCCTTGCTTAGTTGGTGCTTCTTTGCCAGTCATATTTTTCCTTCCTGATGTCCTTTTCCCTGGTCCGAATCCCTGATGCCGTTGGGCTTCGAACATCCCAGCGTCGTGCGCTTGGCCTGAGCAGTTAAACGACGGCCCGGCAACCCCAAACAGCGGCTCGACCGCGACCAGCTTTGCGTGCACAGGCACGAAAGCAAAAGCCCCAGCGAGTCTTGGTTGTCTCGCTGGGGCTTTCGGCTGGTTTCGTCTAGGGTTGACTTAACTCTGGCCGCCAGCGTTGTGACAACGTTTCGTGGCGATTGCTACAAGAGCCGCAGTTGCGCTGGTCGCCGCTGCCGGTGCGTTTGCCGGAGACAGTGACAGCCAAGCCTTATTCGCGCAGCCCGTGACCGTGCCGCAAAGAATGTGCTTCACTGCTTGTCTTTCTTGGCGCATTCCCGCCTGACGACCCGCCATGACTCTTCTTCTTCTATGATGTTGCTTGGATTAAGACTTAATTGCGATGCAAAGCTATTCGGCATCCGTCTGGATACACGAAAATCGGTCATAAAGTATTCGTATCGTATTGGTTTGTCCAATTATATGATTTTATCGCCCGATAAATTTTGCTTGTTTCTGTTTTCTGACGACTGCTATGCGGCGTTGATTTGATTGGGGTTAGGCTGAGTTTCGCCCGCAAGCTTGCGGCCCAGACAGACGGGATTCACCACGTTCTGGCAACTCGTCGTCACCATCTTGATTGCGTCAGGTTGTGTTCCCTCAACTGTGAAATTGGGAGTCAGCGACGATGATTATTCAGCGGAATTCAAACCCTTCGCAGACACGGCCTACGCCGCCCGTGACATCAATGTTGTCGTGCGCATTGTCGCCCTGCGCGATGCCGCCCGATTGCGCCGCAGAAGTCTTGTCATTCACTCGCCGCCCCTCCTTCACCCCGCCATGCGGCCAATTGCTTGCGCACCTCTGCGGCATTAGGGGCTTCAATCTGCTCTTTAATCATCAGCGCGGCTTCGGCATACGCGATGGCCTGCGCGCGGTCTCCCAATTCATCCAGCGCCAGCGCCGCATTCCAAAGCAAAGTGCCTTCGCTGTAGCGGTCACCGAGCTCGCGGGCGATGGCGAGGACTTGTTCATAGAACTCGATGGCGCGCTGAGTCTCCCCCAAGTCCGCGTAGGCATTGCCCAGGTTGCCGAGCGTTTGGCCTTCGCCTCTGCGGTCACCGAGCTCGCGGGCGATGGCGAGGTCTTGCTCATAGAACTCGATGGCGCGCTGAGTCTCGCCCACGTCCGCGTAGGCATTGCCCAGGTTGCCGAGCGTTGCGCCTTCGCCTCTGCGGTCGCCGAGCTCGCGTTTGATGGACAGGGATTGCTCATAGAAGTCGATGGCGCGTTGGGTCTCGCCCAATTCCGCGTAGGCATTGCCCAGGTTGCCGAGCGTTGAGCCTTCGCCTCTGCGGTCGCCGAGCTCGCGGCAGATGGCGAGGTCTTGTTCATAAAACTCGATGGCGCGGCGGGTCTCGCCCAATTCCGCGTAGGCATTGCCCAGGTTGCCGAGCGTTGATCCTTCGCCTCTGCGGTCGCCGAGCTCGCGGGCGATGGCGAGGACTTGCTCATAGAACTCGATAGCACGCCGAATCTCGCCCAGGCTCGAGTAGGCATTCCCCAGATTGCCGAGATGCCAAGTTTGTGCATCCTTTCGGCCAAGTTTTTGCGCGGCGGCCAAGGCGACTTCCAGCCATGCGATGCGCTCGCGCGGATGCTGTCTAAGGTCGGCAATGTAGGTAAACGCATCCGGATACGCGCTGCACAATTCCAACGCGCGGGGGATTGTCTCGGCGTGACGTTTGATCCACTCCCAACCCGCCCGAGCGTTGTTCCATTCCCGGTCAAACAGCGCCAGCCCGACTTTGATCGCCTCGCCGCCTTGTTGGTAGAGATCATTCGCTTCCGTGAGCACAGCCAGAAAATGTTCGGCGTGGCGTTGTTGGCAGGTCAGGCGCTCGGCTGCGGGCGAGCGGTCGGCGGCAAAGACGCGCGCCAGGTCGTGCAGGCGGTAACGGTCGGTTTCTTCGCGCCATTCCACCAGACTGAAGTTCAGCAGATCGCTCAAGGCTTCCTGCGTTTGGTCTTCGTCCAAGTCCCACACCGCGGCGGCGGCGCGCTGGTCAAAGCTGTCTGGAAACACAAACAGCGTGCGCCAGTTGGCTTGCAGTTCCGGGCGCAACAGTTCGTAGCTCAAACTGAGCGAGGCATCAATCAGCTTCAATCGTTCGCTGGCATCGCGCAGCCGCCGGAGGTAATCAACGACTTTGAAATTGCGCTTGGTGGTCAGGAAGCTCGCGGCCAATCGCAACCCCAGCGGCAGATTGCCGCACAACCGCGCAATCTCTGCCGCGTGATCGCCGATGCGCGGCGCGATTTCGAGCAGCAGTTTGACCGCGTCTTCGTCCGACAAGGCATCCAGGCTCTTGACCTTCAAGCCCGGCACGGTGAAATGAAAGCGCGACGTGACCAGCAACAAACAACCGGGCGGAGGCAACAACGGCTCGATCTGCGTTTCGTCGCGCGCATTGTCCAGCAACAGCAACGCGCGCTGTCCATCCAGCACCGACAAATACAGCCCGCGCAGCTCCTCCTGACTTTCGGGCAACTGCGCCGTCGGATGATACGCGCGAATGACATGCTTCAAGGCTTCAGCGGCAGGCGTCGGTTGCGCCGATGGGCCTTTCAGATCGAGGTAAAACTGCGCGTCGGGATAGCGGGCTTTGAGGAGTGCGGCCAGCTTCAGCGCGAGCGTGGTTTTGCCGACACCGCCCAGCCCCTGCAAGCCGGAGATGGTCACGCCGCTTTGTTCAACCAGCGCCAGCAACTCGGTCATCTCGGCTTCGCGACCAACGAAATCAATCGGCGGCTGCGGAACTTGATGCAGCGCAGTCAGGCCGGAGGCAGGGGCTTTGTTGATGTACACGTCGCGCACGCCGCCGGTGAAGATGTTGTTGTCTGTCGCGTTATTGCTGATGGCTACGCCGCCGGATTGTGCTGAAGAAGTCTTGTCATTCATCCGCCGCCCCTCCTTCGCTGCGCCATTCGGCCAATTGCTCGCGCACCATCGCGGCATAGGGGCTTTCAATCTGCTCCCAAATCACCAGCGCGGCTTCGGCAGAGGTGATGGCCTGCACGCGGTCTCCTAACGCCTTTAACATCTCTGCTGTGTTCCACAACGCAGTAGCTTCACCTCTACGGTCGCCGATCTCGCGGGCGATAGCGAGTTGCTGTTCATAGAACTCGATGGCCCGCCGAGCCTCGCCCAAGTTTGCATAGGCAATGCCCAGGTTGCCCAGTGTTGCGCCTTCGCCCCTGCGGTCGCCAATCTCGCGGCGGATAGGCAGGGCTTGCTCATAGAACTCGATTGCGCGCTGAGGCTCGCCCAAGTTCTTGTAGGCTATACCCAGGTTGTTGAGCGTTCTGCCTTCACCTAAGCGGTCGCCGATCTCTCGGCGTATGGTCAGGGATTGCTCACAGAACTCGATGGCGCGGCGGGGCTCGCCCAACTCCGCGTAGGCAAGGCCCAGGTTGTTGAGCGACTGGCCTTCGCCTCTGCGATCGCCGGTCTCGCGGGCGATGGCGAGGACTTGCTCATAGAACTCGATGGCGCGCTGAGGCTGGCCTAAACTCTCGTAGGCAATCCCCAGATTGCCGAGATGCACGCCTTGTGCATCTTTCCTACCGAGTTTTTGCGCGGCGGCCAGGGCGGTTTCCCGCCACCCAATCTGCTCGAGCGGATTCTGTCTGAGATAGGCAAAGTAAGTACTCGCATTGGGATACTCGCTGCACAATTCCAAGGCGCGGGGAATCGTTTCGGTATGCTCTGTGATCCAGGCCCAAGCCGCTTGGGCATTGCTCCATTCTCGGTCATAGAGCGCGAGGCCAGCTCGAATCGCCTCCCCACCTTGTAGGTAGAGCCGATCCGCTTCTTTGAGCACTATCAAAAAATGTTCAGCGTGGCGTTGGTGGTAGGTTGGGCGTTCGGTGTCGGAGCAGCGATTGGCCGCAAAGACACGAACCAGGTCGTGCAGCCGATAGCGTTGTTCCGTTGGTTCAAACAACACCAGGCTGCGTTTGACCAGTTCGCTCAGATGCTTGTGCCCGGTGTCTTCGCAGATGGCTTCTTCCGCTCGCGCATCAAACGAACCGGGAAAGACGCACAGCCCGCGAAAGACGCGCGCCGCTTCTTCATTGAGCCGCGCATAACTCAGATTGAACGACGCCTCGACGCCGATTTCCACGCCTTCTTCGCCGATGGATGCAAGCCGCGTGCGTTCTTCTTTCAACTGTGCGGTGTATTCGGCGACATCCAAATCTTCCGTCACGGCCAGCAACGATCCCGCCGCCCGAATCGCCAACGGCAGATACCCGCACAGATAACAGATTTGATCCATCAGTTCCGGCAATTCCGGCGTGATGCGCGCGGCGAGGCTGAGCAACAACTCGCGCGCTTCTGTCGGCGCGAGTTCATCCAACCGAATGCGCTCCATTCCGGGCAGGGCAATCGGCTGACGTGACGTGACCAGCAACACACAACCCGCAGGCGGAATGAGCGGTTTGACCTGCGCCAGGTTCGCCGCGTTGTCGAGCAAGACCAACGCGCGTTGGCCGCTGAGCAAACTGTGATAGAGATTG
>JAEUQO010000360.1 GCA_016789605.1 Acidobacteriota bacterium | reverse complement strand
AAACAATCCAGTCAAGGCGGGACTGTGCGAGAAGCCGGAAGACTGGCGTTGGAGTAGTGCGCGGCGGCGACTCGGCTAATCCAGATATAACCTGGGTACGCACCGCCTCCGGCGTGCGTGTAAGGGCAGACCGGCTGAGGGGCACCAAGCAATAGATGTCACGTCAGATGTCACGTCCGCACGCTGGAAGCGATGCGTACCCAGTCGAGCAATTCCCAAACCTGGGGGCGCACCGCCTCCGGCGTGCGTGTGTAAGAGCAGATCGGCTGAGGGGCACCAAGCAATAGATGTCACGTCAGATGTCACGTTCGCACGCTGGAAGCGATGCGTACCCAGAGCCAGGAGTTAGCGCGGCTACACAAACAGCTATTTTCGAAAGGAGAGTTGGGCATGAACGTGAAAATGAAGATGAGCATGAAAAAGATCATGGTCCCCCTTCTGGTCTGGGTTGTAATGCTCTTGCTTGGTTTCACGAATCCGTCTCCTGAACGCCATCGGAGCAAGCTTCAGCTTCCCGACCCTATTGTTCCTCTGGATGAGACGAGGAAGTTGGAAGTCCCCAAAGAAGTAGCCAGAACGCTGCCCGTCGTGTACAACAACTATCTCTTCCTTTCCACGACTTCACGCCGAGACAATGGGAAGACGTTATCGTTGGGTTTTGTCGGAGCGGTTTTCGACTTGAGAAGCGGTAACGAACAGCAAACTCCACCAGAGAAAAAATAAAGCGAGTGGTTATGCAAAACCGAAATTTCCAAATGATCGAAACCAACGGCATACGGTTGCGCACGGTGGTCGAAGGCGAAGGGCCGCTGGTCATTTTGCTGCACGGTTGGCCGCAATGCTGGTATTTGTGGCGGCATCAGATTGATCCGCTGGTGGCGGCGGGCTTTCAAGTGGCGGTGCCGGATCAGCGCGGTTACGGCGGCAGCGACAAACCGGCGGCGGTCGAAGCTTATAACATCATCGAATTGACCAACGACGTGGCGGGCATCGCTTCGGCGTTGGGGCACGAACGCTTTTTGGTTGTCGGACACGATTGGGGCGCGCCGGTCGCGTGGCATACCGCGCTGTTGCATCCGCAACGCGTCAAAGCCGTCGCGGGGTTGAGCGTGCCCTATTCGCGTTGGAAAGCCCGTTTGCTGACGCAGCAGGAATTTTACGGCGACAATTTCTGGTACATGGTTTATTTCCAGCAACCCGGCGTCGCCGAAGCCGAACTCGAAGCCGATTTGCCCACCACGCTGCGCAAAATTTATTACTCGATTTCGGGCGACATCCCCGACGAATTGCGTCCGGGCAGAAAACCCGCCACGGCAAAATTTCTCGACGGCATGAGCGATCCGGCTGCCCTGCCCGCCTGGCTGACCGAAGCCGATCTGGCGTATTACGTCGCGCAATATCAGCAAAGCGGGTTTCGCGGGCCGATCAACTGGTATCGCAACATTGACCGCAACGTCGCACTGACACCGCAACTCGATGCGCTGGAAACCGGGCGCATCCAGCAGCCCGCGTTTTTCATCGCCGGAACCAAAGACCCGGTGTTGCAATTCCACGGCGGGCGCGCGTTGGCAGGCATGGACAAATGGCTGGTGGATTTGCGCGGCAAAGTGCTGATCGAAGGCGCTGGCCATTGGGTGCCGATGGAACGTCCGGCGGAAGTCAACGAAGCGCTGCTCGGTTTTCTAAAAAGCGTCGCGTAAGTTGCGCCCGGCGCACAACGGCGGACGCCAATCCCAATCCAACTCATGAGTTCTTCTGGTAAATCTTTCGGTGATTTACCGCCTGGGTATCACCGAAATTTTACGGAAGGCGTGATTTTCTGGCCTGGCGGTCTTGCAGGCTGCAGCGAGGAAATCCATGCAGAAAGCAAGCGACCTCTCTGGCGGCGAAACCATGCCTGCGCAAGCTCCGCTGCCGCCCGTCCCGCATTCATTTTTCGAATATCTGCGTTCGTTTGGTCCCGGCATCGTCATCGTGTTGACCTGGCTGGGCGCGGGCGACGTCGTGGATATGGGCGTCGCTGGCGCCAATTACGGCTATTCGCTGATGTGGGTGCTGGTCGTGGCGGTGCTGATGCGCTTTTTGTTTGTGTCGCTGATTGCGCGTTATCAGTTGTGCAACCAACACGGCGAAAGCGTGCTGGATGGACTGGCGCGTTTGCATCGCGGTTATGCGCCGATTCTGTTTGTCGCCGCCATCGTGATGGGGCACGTCTACGAATCGTATATGACGGTCGGCGCGGGCGAAGTCTGCCGCAATCTGTTTCGCCGGGGAGAAACCTGGCAATGGGCGTTGCTGTGCAATGCGACGGCGCTCTTGCTGATCTTTCGTCCGGCGTATGAACGGCTGGAAGCGGTGTTCAAGATTCTGTTGGGGGTGTTGGCCGTTTCGTTTGTTGGCTCAGCGCTCTGGGTTGGTTGTGACGTTGCGGGATTGGCGCAGGGGCTTTACCGGCTGAGTTTGCCTGAACAGCGCGGCAGCTTTGATCCCTTGCTGGTGGCGGTTGCCATGGTCGGCGCAGTCGGCGGTTCGTTGATGAATCTGGCGTATCCGTACTTTCTCGAAGCCAAAGGCTGGCGCGGCCCGCAATACCGCCGCGTGCAATTTTATGATTTGCTGCTGGCGGTGGCGGCAATGATCCTGCTCAATCTGGCGGTCTGGACGCTGGGCGCAGAGTTGCTGTATCCCGACAAACAGATCAAAGCGCTGGACGATTTGCCGCAACTGTTGAGCACGGTGCTGGGCAACAGCGGACGCGTCTTGTTTTACCTGGGCATCTTTGCGGCGGTTTACACGTCAGTGCTGGGACACGCCGCCGGGCTGGCGTATCTGGGCAGTCACGCCTGGTTACGCTGGCAAGCGGGCGATCAACCGATTCGGGCAGATTACCGGCAACATCCGCTGTATCGCTGGCTGGCAATCTGGTGTTTGGTTTCGCCGCTGATTTGGACGATTCCGGGAATGCCGGATTTCGTCACGCTGACACTGATCGCCAACAGCGCCCAGGTTGCGTTGTTGCCATTGCTGGCTGGCGGATTGTGGTGGATCACCGCCAGCGCGCGTTACATCGGCGCCCAGCATCGCAATCGCTGGTGGGAAAATTTGATCATGGGCGTGTTGTTTGCGCTGGCGATTTATGGCGCAGTCAATTCCGTCCGCTCTCTGATCCAGTTTTGGCAAGGCAACTGACCGCCCGGCCCTATTCGTAACGCAAGGCGATGATGGGGTCTACTTTGGTGGCGCGCCGTGCCGGAATCACACACGCAATCAGCGCCACCAACGCCAGCACCGCCGCGAGCGCAACAAACGTCAGCGGATCAGTCGGCGAAACGCCAAAGAGCAGCTCTGCCATCAGACGCGTCACCGCAAACGAAGCCGCCAATCCCAACCCGACACCCAACAGCGCCAGGCGCATTCCCTGCCCGACGATCAACCGCAAAACAGCGCGCCGCTGTGCGCCGAGCGCCAGCCGGATGCCGATTTCGTGCGTGCGCTGTGTCACGGCATACGCCATCACACCGTAAATGCCCAACGCCGCCAGCAACAATGCGATTGCGGCAAAACTGCCAAAGAGCAGCATCACCAGACGCGGCACCGCAATCGAATCGGCAATGATCGCGGTGAGCGGCTGTGGCGTTGCAACAGCCAGTTTGGGATCGAGCGCTTGCACTTCGCGACGCACGGCGGCGACAAAACCGAGCGGATCGTTGCTGGTGCGCAATACCAGCGTCATGAAATTGCGCGGACGTTGCTGATCAGAAAAATACAACGTGGGACGCGCGTCAGCGCTCAACCCAAAATGCCGTGTGTCAGCCACAACGCCCACAATCTCAGCCCAACGCACTGGCTGATTGCCAAATCCGATGCGTTTGCCGAGCGGTGTTTCGCCGGGGAAATAGCGGCGCGCCAGACTTTCGCTGATGATTACCGTCGGAGCCGATTGCTCGCGTTCTCGTTCGTCAAACATGCGCCCGGCGCGTAACTGGATTTGCAGCGTGCGGAAGTAATCGTGCTCAACAACGCTGAACCAGCTTGTCGGACGTTGATCTGGCGGCGGCAGCGGGCGGCCTTCGACCACGAAATCGGTGTCGGTATTGATGCCGGTCAGCGGAACCGAAGACCCAAACGACACGGATTGCACGCCCGGTAAAGCGGCCAGACGTTCGCGCAACTGGCGATAAAATGCCGCGACGGGTTCGCGTGTCGCATAGGTTGTCGGCGGCAATCCGATGCGCGCCGTCAACACATTGGCAGGCGAAAAGCCCGGATCAACATGTTGTAAGGCAACAAAGCTGCGCATCAGCAATCCCGCGCCAATCAACAAGGTCAGGGCCAGGGCGATTTCCGCCACAACCAAACCTGAACGCGTGCGCCCGCCACCGGCGCTGGTTTTGTTTCCCGCGCCCGCATCGCGCAACGCCTGGTTCAAATCGCTTTTGGACGCCTGCAGCGCTGGCGCCAGCCCGCACAACACGCCGGTCAGCGCCGATAGCCCCAAACTGAAAAACAGCACCCGCGGTTCAAGGCGGATTTCATCCAGACGCGGTGTGCCCTCTGGCGCAACCTGCACCAACAAATCCACCAACCAATAAGCCAATAACAATCCGCCGACGCCTCCCAACAGGGCCAACAGCACGCTTTCGCCCAACAATTGCCGGACGATTTGCCAACGGCTCGCGCCCAATGCGGCACGGATGGCAATTTCACGCGTGCGCGCAGCCGCTTTGGCCAGCAACAAATTGGCGACGTTGGCACAAGTAATCAACAGCACAAATCCGACCGCCAACAGCAAGGCCAGCACGGCGGGTTTGATATCCCCGACGACGTATTCGTGCAGCGGCACCAACGAAACGCCTACGTTTTTATTGGCGTCCGGAAATTGTTGCTCCAGGCGTTCGGCTTGTGTCGCCATTTCCAGCCGTGCGCGCGCTAATGTGATGTCAGGCCGCAAACGACCAAATGCGCGCAGCGTGTAACAACCGCGCTGGCACCCGGCATCGAGAGTCGGTTGCAGTGTGCGCCAGATTTCGACATTGGGGATCAGCGGAAATTGAAAGCCTGCGGGCATCACTCCAATCACGGTAAAGCTGGTATCGTTCAACCGAATGGCGCGGTTAATGATTGCCGGATCGCCGTTGAAGCGGCGTTGCCATAATCCATAGCTGATGATCGCAACTGGTGGCGCACCGTTTTTGTCTTCGTCAGGGGTGAAATCGCGCCCCAGCAAGGGTTTGATTCCGAGCGCGCCAAACGCTTCGTGCGAAACGCGCGCGCCCGTCAGCACTTCTGGTTCACCGCTGTCGGTCAAGGTGGGCGGCCAATCGTTTACGGCGGCGACCTGACTGAACACATTGCGTTGCGCGCGCCAATCTTCAAAACCGGGCGGCGACGTCCATTCGCGCGCAGGACCATCACGGCGTGTGTGATCTTCCCAAACGGTCAGGATGCGGTCTGCGTCTGGATAGCGCAGCGGACGCAACAGCACGCTATTCACGACGCTGAAAATCGCCGTATTGGCGCCGATTCCCAAACTGAGCATCAGCACCGCCAGCAACGTGAATCCGGGCCGTTTCCACATCAAGCGCACGCCAAAACGCAGGTCTTGCCACAGTGATTGCATAAAGTGTCTCCCCCAAGGTGCAAATTCGCTTTGCAGGTTAACTGCCAATCGCGTGCCATCTGTTAACACCGCCAATTGTTCAGCAGATTAGAGTTGTCAGCAGAGCGCGAATGCGTGACAGCGGTTTTGCGTTCGGTTTTGGGAATGCGAGTTCCCAAAATCACAACGAGGTCAGGTTCGTGGAGGGTGCTCAAAAACATAGGCAGGGAAACAGCCAGCTGACTGTTTCCCTGCCTATGTGATCCCCGCGTTCCAGCTTGAGGAATTTACTCTTTGGATTTCATCGTGATGGGCGTGCTGTACACCGTGATCGGATTACCCGTTGGGCGTCCGTTTGCGTCAGCCAGGTAATAGGTAAATTCCAGCCGATACGCGCCCGGCACAAAACGGGTTTCGGCGTCGGCGGGCGCCAGTTTGAAATCAATGCCTTTGCGCGGTTCGATCAGCACCGGCACCGTCGGCGAACGCAACTGACACGGCGCGACGTTGCTCCAACCATTCACTTCCTGTTTTTGCAAATAGACGATGGAACAGTTTGTCTTGTGATCCAGCGCGACCACAGGCTGTTCGAGCCCGTTGAATACGCGCACTGCGACAGGTTCTTGTCCGTCATAGACGTCTTTGTCGGGGGCGACGCTGGCCAGAGCGGGCGGTTGCGCATTGATCTGGAAAGTCGCCGAAACCACGCTCAATTCGCTGTCTGACGACGGGTCGCCGACTTTGAAATTCAACACAAAGCGATACACGCCCGGCAACGGAGCGTTTGCGCCAGAACCGGGCCGCAACGGCACTTCGATCTTCTGTCCGGCAAAGATGTTGACCGGTCTGGGCACCGAAGCCAGCAAACAACTGGCGACATCCGTCCATTGGTTGTTGGTTTGAAGCTGCAAGCGAACAATTGAGCAATAGGATTTTTGATCGAAAGCGACAATCGTCTGGTCGGCGTTATTGGCAATGATCGCCGTCATCGTTTCGCCAGCGAAATAGCTGGTTTTATCCGACAGCAACAGAACCTTTTCCGCCACGGAAGGCGGCGGCGTCATAAATCCCTGCAGGCGGCCCTGATAAATCGGCAGCGGGCTGGCGGCTTGCGAATTCAAATCCGCCAAAAAGTGCAGCATCACGATCTGGCGTTTGATTTCCAGGTCAGAACGAAAGATGCCGCGTCCGGCGGTGCTGACCATTGCTTCAAACAACCCTTCCAACCGTCCGGGCGAACGGCAAACGCCTTTTTGGTCACAGCGCGTGTTGATGCCTGCGGTGCCGCGCATCCAGCCTTGCAAAACGATGCGCTTGTCCGGCGTCACAATCTGCATCAGCCCCTGAAAAGTCCCGACGCCGTTGCTGTCCACATCCAGCAAAAAATTGTCCGACAAAAGCTGACTGCCGTCGGGAATCAGATTCTGCGTCTGATCGCAATCGGCGCTGGTGCGCAAGCCCAGATTCAAACTGTTGCGCGAAATCGAACCGTTCAGCTCTTTGGCAAGCACCAGCAAGCCGGATTGCGGGTTCGTTTGCGCCTGAACCGTTGCCCCTGACAAGGTCAAAAACAGCGCGACACACAGCGCGCTCCACAACGCTCGTTTCATGACGACCTCCAAACCAGGGCGGCGGCGAATTTTCGTACGCGGTCGCGCCCGGCTTCTAATTTCAAGTTGGTAATGGAATGAAATGATACCGACTTCTCAGACGCGGCAAGCGGCCTCTGCGTTGGCCATGAAAATCTTTCCCGGCAAAGAGAAAGCGGCTGACTTATGGCTGACCAGCACGTTCGTAGTAGTTGATTAACCGTTGGAGTTCAGCGGCAAAGGTTGGGCTTTGTGCCAGCAAAAGCTCTAATTCAGGAGTGTTGTCGTCGCCCCAAAAAAGAAGGCCAAAATCAACACGATAATAAGAGGCCAGAGCCGAGTTCGCTTGCTGATGGCTTTCCAATCGTGGTCAGCCTGTGCCAAAGCAAGCCGCGCCGACGCTAATTGCGGCTCCAAAGTGCGCTGGGCATTTTCGATTTCCTCCTTGATGCGCCGCAAATAATGCGGCCCGCTGCTCAGTTCGTATTCCAGTCGCCTGTGCAGGGCGTCCATCTCTTTTTCCACGTTCTGATATGCGGGCGAGGTGAAAACCGGCCTCGGATCGAAAGCAAATTGCTGCTGCAACTGCTCGCGCCAGAGCAGCAAGGTTGTCGCTTGCGGCTGAGGGACACCAGGAATCTTGCGCAGCCGTTCTTGGGTGATGTCGTTCGCAGTGCTCACGCCCGCAGAAAACAAGCGCTCTCTTACCTTTGTCTCAATATCGGGGAGATAGGCGTCACGAATTTCAAATTGCGACAAGAATTGGCCACATTGCTGCCACCAGCCTGCAGTGATTGTTTGCCCCAACTTTTGTTCGCGCGTTTGTGCCAACCGCTCATAGGTAAATTTCTTGTCGCGCAACTCGACGACCTTGTCCAAAAAGCGCTCGGCGCTGGCTTCTTTCGCCCAATGGGTTTTCAGTTGCGCCAGGTCGGCCTCGGCGCTTGCTTTCTGCTCTTCGATCCGTTTGGCTACCGGATGAGTCGAAACCGTGCTCACCGGTTGCAATTGCAACACCGATTGCGCTGTCACCGGATTGACCACATCAATATTGCGCAATGCTGCGTGGATCGCGCCGAGCATCGGCACCAGCACCAGCACGCCAAACCCCAATCCTGATGCCTGCCAACCAACAAACCAGCCCGCCAGTCCGGCAAACAACAACGAAAAGGCAAACAGCTTGCGGCGTTTTCTGACCAACACTTCGACTTCGGGCGACCGCGAAACCGCCAGCGGAGCCCCCCAATGTTCCGGTTTTGAGATAGTGACAGTGCTCGGCAGCGCAATCGCCTCGATTTCGCGCCAGAGCTCGTCCAACTGAAACGGCTTGTTGTCAACATTGCCGCCCAGCAAAAAGTTAAACAGCCGCACACGAGCGCGGGTTTCGATTTCGCACCACGGACAGTCTGACAATTCGTCGTAAAACTGATGTCCGCTGTGCAGCGAACAGCGTTGCAACGACTGGGCCAACGCTTCGAGCGAAGCAATCCATTCGCGCGGCGTGGGGCGTTCAACAGGCGCGTCTGTCATAAACGCCCGGCGAAACAACTCTGCCAGCGCTGTGGGAATGGCTTCCAGCGGCAAAGCCCCCGGCGGTGTTTGCATCTGGCGCGCGGCGGCGTCTGCGCCATAGGCCCAGCGACGTTCTTTAATGGCGCGCTCGAGCGGCATTTCGCTGCCGCCCCAAAAGCGCCCCGAGAACGGATGCCGCCCAAGGAACAACAATTGAAAGATCACGACTGCCAACCCAAAGCGGTCGTGTTCCGGTGTGCGCACCAGTTCACGCAACGGCAAACCTTGCAATTCGGGCGGCGTGTATTCGGGAAAGCCGCCTTCGCAAAGGTAGGTCTTGTCCTGCGCGGTAATTTGAAAGCTGTCGCAATCAAGCAGGCTGACCGTCGCTTTTTTGGTGACGAGGATGTTTTTGGGATTGATGTCGCCGATCACCCAGCCGTGTTCGTGGACGACGGCAACGGCGCGCGCGATGTTGGCGGCGACATGCACCAGAAACGCCCACGAAGCTTCGGGGAATTTCTGCAACCGGCTTTTGGGACTGTGCAGCGCATGGACTTCTTCGGCCTGTGCGACCTTGTTCATCAAAAAGCCGACGACCGGGCCGCCCGGTTGCGGGCGCAACACATCCACCGGCCAGGCCGTCAATTTGAACAATCGCTCGTTGCCAAGCTGGGCCAGTGTCAGCAGCTTGGCGGATTTTTCGTCGCTCAGCGGCTGGTGATAAATCTTGGCAACCAGTTCGCGATCTTCCGCCACATCGTAAACGGTACCTTCGCCGCCGGTGCCGATACGCGCGCCCAGACTGATCGGCTTTCCGTCCGAAGCGTAAAACACGCCTTCCTGCACCGCAGGCAATTCGACCGCAGCAATGACTCGTGGCTGTTCCTGTAACAATGGCTGTCGCATGGGTAATGCTCGCTTGGTGTGCGCGTTAAGATTGACGCCGTGTGGCCAGCACCAGCGTTTTGTCATCGTCCGTGCGCGCGTTGACCTTTTCCGAATTCAGATATGTGCGCAACGAAGCCGAAAGTTCTGCCGAATATCCATCAGGCTGTGGCCGCAACCACGCAAACAACGACGCGAAAAATGGCGCGTGCGCCGTGTGCTGCCGGTAATCCAGGACGAGATTCTGCAGACCATCGGTGAAAAGCGCGATTTCGTCCGCCGCGCCAAAATTTGACTCGCAAACGACGTTGGCTGTGGCATCGGCATCAGTCAAAAAATGGGTGGTGTTGGCGTATTCGCCTTGCTGAGGCCACGAAACGCACAGGTATTGCGCGGCGCTCTGCCGTGGCGAAAGCACAATTGCGCCGTCGCCCAAATGAAACCAGACGGTCTGCTCGCGTCCCGCCACAACCGCCAGCAACGTACAGGCGAAATCCGTAATCGCGCCGTCAGCGCCACTCCAATTGCCCACCGTCGCCTGGAATTTTTCGATCCACGGCGCAATGAATCCGCTGGCCAAACCGTTCCAGTCGCCACCGTTGGCAAAATGCGCCTGGACATCGGCCAGGAATAAATCACAGGCCCATTGCGCGCCTTGTTGCGCCTGCGCAGCGCTGCCCGCGCCGTCTGACGCCACTGCCACCAAAATCTCTTCGCCGGACGGAGCGGCAAAAACGTCAGCGCGGCTGGCATCCTGACACGGCAAGGCTGCTTTTTCGTGTGCGCTGCCGGCGACCGAAGTAAATCCGTATTTCCACATACGTCACCGCTTAGAGCGAAGCCCAACCATCAGGCGTAACCGGATTGCGCAGCGCAATTTCGTCGCCCGGGCTGGAACGGGAAACGGCGCTGAGCGAAGAAGACAGCCACATGAACATCTCTTGAAACCGCAATCCTTGCAATCGTAACGGCTGCCGCACGGACAAGCGGCGCAACACGTCGAAGTTTGCGCCTTCGACGCCGACGGCAAAAAAGGCAAAGGCTTTGGCGCGTTCGCCCGCGTGTATGGCTTGTGCAGCATATTGCCAGTTGTCGGTGGGTTCGCCGTCGCTGATCAGAAAAATCCACGGGCGGTAATATGAAATGCCGTTTTGCCGATAGGTTTCTTTGCGCTCGCGTATGAGTTCGATGGCGGTTTCGATGGCCTGTCCCATCGGCGTATCGCCTCCGGCGTTGAGTTTGGGCGGAGTAAACGCGTCCGGGCTGGTAAATTCGAGCACGCGCCGCACCGGCCCAAAGGTCAATAACGCAACTTCGACGCGTTTGACCGCCAATTCATCCGCCAGCAATTCTGAACGGAAGGCTGCTAATCCGGCGTTCAATTCGTCAATCGGACGCACGCTGCGCGGTGCGGCAGATTCGTGCAAGAGTCGTTCGACAGGTGTGAGCGGCTGAGCGACCTGTTTGCTGTCATTCATTGAGCCTGACGTATCCAACAACAAAACACACGGGCAACGCGGCTCCGGGTTGTCTACAAATTCAGGATCGGGAAACGGGATTTGATCCAACGATTCGTTCACAAAAAACCTCCATCCCAGTAATGGAGAAATGGCTGACACGTTTCGGCTGGCCGTTTATATGGTGAAACGCCCGCGAAAGTGCAGGCGCTCCGATTCATTCTTCCCCTGAAACCATGACACGAACGCTGGCGAAACGTTCCGGGTCTACGGCTCGTAATTCAAATTCGGCGCCAGCCAGCGTTCGGCGGTGCGCACATCCATCCCTTTGCGGCGGGCGTAATCTTCCATCTGATCGCGTTCGAGTTTGCCCACGACAAAATAGCTGGCGTCGGGGTGCGCAAAGTATAACCCGCTGACAGAACTGGCGGGCAACATCGCAAAGCTTTCAGTCAGGCGAATGCCGGTTGCCGTCTCGGCGTTCAACAAATCGAACAACAACCCTTTTTCGGTGTGATCGGGTTGCGCCGGATAACCGGGCGCGGGACGAATGCCGCGATAACGTTCCTTGATCAAATCTTCCAGACTGAACACTTCCTGCGCGCCATACCCCCAATCAGCGCGCGCGCGTTGGTGCAGCAATTCGGCAAAGGCTTCGGCCAGACGGTCGGCCAGGGCTTTGGCCATGATCGAATTGTAATCGTCGTGCTCGCGCTCAAATTGCGCGCACAGTTCGTCCAATCCGATGCCCGCCGTCACGGCAAATCCGCCCAGATAATCAATGCGTCCGCTGTCGAGCGGCGCGATGAAATCCGCCAGCGCCTGATTGTGCTGTCCGGCGCGCTTTTCGGCTTGTTGTCGCAAGGTGTGAAACGTCGTCAACAAACGCGACCGCTGTTCATCGGCGTAAATTTCGATGTCGTCGCCGACCGCGTTGGCTGGCCAGAAGCCATACACGCCACGCGCACTGAGCAATTTGTGTTCGACGATTCTGGCAAGCAGCGCCTGGGCATCTTCGTAAAGTTTGCGCGCCTGCGCACCGACGACTTCATCGTCCAGAATGCGCGGAAAGACGCCCGCCAGTTCCCAGGCGTGAAAGAACGGCGACCAATCAATAAAGCGCGCGATTTCAGCCAGCGGAAAATCGTTCAGCACCTGCGTGCCGGTAAATGCCGGTTTGGCGATTTCGGTTCTGGCCCAGTCAATCGGCGTGCGATTGGCGCGCGCTTGCGCCAGCGTCAACATCGTCTTTTGTTCGCGGCTGGCTTCAAACCGTTCGCGGTCGCGCAACTGGTCTTGCTGGTTTTTCAGGGCGAACGCAGCGCGCGTGTCAGGATTGGCCAGCGCACTGACCACCGGCACGGCGCGCGAAGCGTCGAGCACGTGCACGACCGGCGGTTCGTAATTCGGCGCGATCTTGACCGCCGTATGCACACGCGAAGTCGTCGCGCCACCGATCAACAACGGCACAGTAAAACCTTCGCGTTGCATTTCGCGCGCGACGTGCTGCATTTCATCCAGTGAAGGCGTGATCAATCCGCTCAGGCCAATGACATCTACGTTGTGTTCGCGCGCAGCGTTGAGAATGCGTTCGCACGACACCATCACGCCCAGGTCAATCACTTCATAGTTGTTACACGCCAGCACGACGCCCACGATGTTTTTGCCGATGTCGTGCACGTCGCCTTTGACCGTCGCCAGCAAAACCTTGCCTTGCGCTTTGGTATCGCTGTCCGGCTTGGCGGCTTTTTCGGCTGCCATAAACGGTTCCAGATACGCGACAGCTTTTTTCATCACGCGGGCGGATTTGACCACTTGCGGCAAAAACATCTTGCCAGAGCCAAACAGATCACCGACGACATTCATGCCGTCCATCAACGGCCCTTCGATGACAGACAGCGGACGACCGAGTTTCTGGCGCGCCTCTTCGGCGTCCTGTTCGATAAAATCGGTGATGCCTTTGACCAAGGCGTGCGACAGACGCTCTTCGACCGAGCCGTTACGCCATTCGTCCACCTTGGCTTCGGCTTTGTCCTGCTTTTTGACGGTTTCGGCAAAACTAACCAGGCGTTCGGTGGCATCGGGCCGCCGATTGAGCAACACGTCTTCGACCAGCGCCAGCAAGTCTTTCGGAATGTCGTCATACACGGCCAACTGCCCGGCATTGACGATGCCCATATCCAGACCGGCTTTGATCGTGTGATACAAAAAGGAGGAATGCATCGCTTCGCGCACGAGATTATTGCCGCGAAACGAAAACGAAATGTTGCTGACGCCGCCGCTCACCTTGGCCAGCGGCAGGTTTTCTTTGATCCAGCGCACCGTGTTGATGAAATCCACGGCATAATTGTTGTGCTCTTCGATGCCGGTGGCGACGGTCAGAATGTTCGGATCAAAGATGATGTCCTGCGGCGGAAAACCGACGTCGTCCACCAACATGCGATAGGCGCGCTGACAGATTTCGATCTTGCGGGCAAAACTGTCGGCCTGACCGCGTTCGTCAAACGCCATCACGATCACCGCCGCGCCATAGCGCCGCACCAGGCGCGCTTGCTGCTTGAACTCTTCTTCGCCGCCTTTGAGCGAAATCGAATTGACGACGGCTTTGCCCTGAATGCACTGCAACCCGGCTTCAATCACGGACCACTTGGACGAATCCACCACGATGGGCACGCGCGCGATGTCCGGTTCAGCGGCGATCAGGTTCAAGAAGTGAACCATCGCGGCTTCTGAATCGAGCATGCCTTCGTCCATGTTGACGTCAATCATCTGCGCGCCGTTTTCGACCTGTTGGCGTGCAACGCTGAGCGCCTCTTCGTATTGGCCGTTCAAAATCAACTTGGCGAATTTGGGCGAGCCGGTCACGTTGGTGCGTTCGCCGATATTGACGAAATTGGTATCAGGCCGCAGCGTCAACGCTTCTAACCCGCTCAACCGCAAATACGGTTCGACCGTGGGAACCACGCGCGGCGGACAATCCTTGACGGCGGCGGCAATCGCGCGAATGTGATCGGGCGTGGTGCCGCAACAGCCGCCGACAAAATTCAAAAAGCCTGCTTGCGCCCAGTCGCGCAATTGCGGCGCCATCGTGGCGGGCGTTTCGGGAAAGCCCGTCGGCGAAAGCGGATCGGGCAAACCGGCGTTGGGATAAGCGCTGACGAAAATCGGCGCGAGAGAAGAGAGTTCTTCGATAAACGGGCGCATTTCTTTTGGCCCGAGCGCACAGTTGATGCCGATGGACAGCAAATCCATGTGCGAAACGGCATTCCAGTAAGCTTCGACGGTCTGTCCGCTGAGCGTGCGTCCGCTGGCGTCGGTGATGGTAAACGAACACATCACCGGCAACTTGTTACCCGTATCGGCAAAGTATTTCTGGATGGCAAACAGCGCAGCTTTGGAATTGAGCGAATCAAACACGGTTTCGACAATCAGGATGTCAGCGCCGCCATCCACCAGACCGCGCACCTGATCGTAGTAAGCCTGCATGACCTGGTTGTAGGTCACGGCGCGAAAAGCCGGGTTGTTCACATCCGGCGAAAGCGTCAACGCGCGATTGGTCGGTCCGATGGCGCCCGCCACAAAACACGTGCGGTCAGGGTGTTCGGCCATAAACTCGTCCGCCACACGCCGCGCAATGCGCGCCGCCGCCACGTTCAAGTCATAGGCCAGATGCTCCAACTCGTAATCGGCCAGCGAAATTGCCTGCGCGCTGAAGGTGTTGGTTTCGATAATGTCAGCGCCAGCTTCGAGATAATGGCGATGGACTTCGGCCACGATGTCAGGCCGCGTGAGGTTGAGCATGTCGTGATTGCCCTTCAGGTCTTTCGGACAATCCGTGAACTGCTCGCCGCGATAGGCGGCTTCGTCAAGCTGATAGCGTTGCAACGTCGTCCCCATCGCGCCATCAATGATGACAATGCGTTTTTGGAGCAGAGTTTGCAGTGTGAAAAAAGTGTTTTGATGGTTGCTCACTTCAGATTCTCAATGGACTTGTTGCCAACGTAAGTGTCAGTAGCTCGCACTACGCCACACACTTACAACCACATTCCCGCATAATTTCGACCGGAGAGACTTGCCGCGTTGCGCCGTCACGCCGCACGTGCAACACCAACAGCGTATACGGATCAAACACGACCACGTCTTTCAAACCTTAGGCACACCTTAGAAAAGATAAAACCGCGGCGCCAGTTCCAGGTCTTTCGCTTCGTATCCTTTGCCAACAATTTCAATCACCGCTTCGGGAACGAGCTTGATCGCTTCGTCTTCCTCATCTGGTTCGCGACAGAAAATGGCGATGTCGGGCCGTTTCAACGAACCATCAGGAAAGCTGACATAGACATCTGAAACGAACCTGATCGTTCTCGTCATACACCTCTTCAGCGACCAAACACAGCCATACGCCTCTCTTGAAATTCACTTCAGGACTTCAAAGACTTCCAACGCGTGCGGGATTTTGCCGAAAGGCGCTGACACTTGTACGCCCTGCACATAGGGGCGAACTTCGGCCAACATCTCTTGCGCGATCGTCACGCCTTCTTTTAGTGCGGCAGCGCCGTCTTCGGCTTTGCGCATGCGTTCGAGCACGGCGTCAGGCACTGAAACGCCCGGCACTTCGTTGTTCAAAAATTCCGCATTGCGAAAGCTGGTCAACGGCCAGATGCCGGGAATGATCGGAATGCGGCAATGTTCGATGCGCTTCAGGAAAGTTTTCAACTGCGCGGTATCAAACACCGGTTGCGTGATGGCGTATTCCGCGCCCGCTTCGACTTTCCACTCAAAACGCCGCAGCTCGTAATCCAGGTCCAGCGCGCCGGGATTGACACCCACACCGATCACAAATTGCGTCGGTTTGCCGATGGGGTTTCCGCCCGGATCAATGCCGTGGTTCAAGCGATTGACCAGATTGCACAACCCGATGGAATCAATATCGAAAACGGCTGTGGCGTCAGGATACGGCCCCATCTTGGGCGGGTCGCCCGTCACCAGCAAAAAGTTGCGCAAGCCCAAAGCCGCCGCGCCCAGCAAATCAGAAAACATGCCCAGCAAATTTCGGTCGCGGCAGGCGTAATGCGTGACGGCTTCCATGCCGACTTGCTGTTCGATGATCAGCGAAACGGCCAACGCGCCCATACGCGATTGAGCACGCGGACCATCAGGCACGTTGACGGCGTCAACGCCTGCCTCTTTCAAGGTGCGCACGCCTTTGATCATGGCAGACGCGTCACAACCTTTGGGCGGCACGATTTCGACGCTGGTCACAAACTCGCCGTTGGCGATCTTGTTGGCAAAGCGCGACCGTTCGGCAAATGGCACCGGATCAACTTTGGTGGCTTGCTCTTCGACGTGCACAGAACTGATTGTGCGACGCCCCGGACTGAGCGCGCGCACGGCATCCACCACCAGCTTGATGTGTTCCGGCGTGGTGCCGCAACAGCCGCCGATGAATTTGACGCCCGAATTGATCAAGCGCTTGGCGTATTTGGCGACGTATTCCGGCGACGCCAGATACATTTTGCGGCCACTGACTTCGCGCGGATTGCCTGCGTTTGGTTGCGCCGAAAGACGGCGCGTCGTATGCGCGCGCATCTTTTCGGTCGCTTCGAGAATAATTTGCGGGCCGACCGAACAATTCAGCCCGATCACGTCTGCGCCATCCGGGCTGAGCCAGGCGTCCAACCGCTGCGTGAAAATTTCCGGCGAAGTGCCAAACGCGGTTTCGCCCTGCTCGTTGATGGTCATTTGCGCAAAGATGACGTGATCGCACAATTCGCGCACGGCGCGGATCGCCTGTTGCATCTCGGCCAGATCGTGAAAGGTTTCCAGCACAAAACAATCCACGCCTTTGCCGGGACCGCCTTCGAGCAAGGCAGCAACCTGCTCTTTGAACAGTTCGCGCGCTTCGTCTATCGAAGTCGGCCCGTATGGTTCGATGCGCACCCCGAGCGGCGAAATGGCTCCTGCGATAAACACATCGTGTTTGGCAGATTCGGTCGCTTTGCGCGCCAGCCGCACGGCGTTGACGTTGATGTCGAGCAGCTTGTCGTCCAATCCTTGCGCCGCCAACCGCAACCGCGACGCGCCATAGGTGTTGGTTTCGATGATTTCGGCTCCCGCCTTGATATATTCGCGGTGGATTTCGGTGATCAGATCGGGCGAAGACAAATTCAATTCGTCATAGCAACGATTGATATACACGCCTTTGCTGTAAATCATCGTGCCCATTGCGCCATCAAAAACGCGAACGCGATCTTCTTGAATAAATTCTCGAAATTGACTCATAGAGTTGTGATTGTGGGGCGGGCGGGCGGGTAAAGGTACACGACCTGGCGCAAGGCACAACCGCTCCCATCGTGTTAAACAAAAGACCCCGCGCTGGCAAACAACGCGGGGTCTTTGGCAATTCCCAAATTGTAAACCGGATTTCCGGTTTGGCTCTTTAGCTGTTTTTTACGTGGAGCAATTCGCCGGAAATCGCCACGCGCTGATTGTGGAAACATCATCAAACGTTAAAAGAAAACGGAGGCAGAAGGATTCGAACCTTCGATAGAAGTTTTAGCCCCTATAACGGTTTAGCAAACCGCCGCCTTCAGCCACTCGGCCATGCCTCCATAAGAGCGGACATTGTCTTCATCGTGACGCAGCCTGTCAAGACTCGGCTTACGCTTTTCTGCTCTGTTGCCGCCGATTGCTGTCTGACAGCAAATTCAGCTTGAGCGTTTTGCTTTCGATTTGCTCGCGCAAGGCCGTTTGCCGACGCTCATTGCCACATCCGGCCAACTCGTGTTGCAACGTCTCAATCTCTTTTCGCAAAGCCACTTCTTCGGGCACGCAATGCGCGCTCTTGAGCAACGAATAGCTGAGCCGCAAATCCGCAGGCGTGGCGAAATACGCTTCCAGATCAATCGGCTTTCCCTGCCCAGCCAGGTTATCAAATTCGCCCGCCTCCATCGCCGCACGAATTTTTTCTTCGATAATAGCCGCCCAACCTGACATTTGCCTCTTCCTTTCAATCACTGGTCAATCACTGGTCAATCAACTTCAATCACTGGTCAATCACGGTCAAGCACTGGTCAATCAATGGCGGGTCGTTGCGTGCACGGCGTAAACAGGCCTCAAATTCGACAGCTCAGGGAAAATTCTCACACAACCTTGCTGATCCTGATTAGGCTGTGGATACTGTTTCAGCCCTGGCCCAAGCCCCGCCCCAACACATTTCCTGACCCCGGCCAAAGAGTAACGCCGTGCCCTGAAACGAGCCAGTCATGAATGAAAACTCCGCCAAAAAATCGCAAGCGTTGCGCCAAAAACTTTGGGCGAGCTTACACCAGACAATCGCCAAGGTGAACGAAACCGCCAGCGCATACTCGCAACAAGGAGCTGACGCAAGCAGCCGACTTGTCAAAACAGCGCGGCAAACAAGCCAGGCCAAACTTGGCACGATACAGCGAAAACTGGGCGAAGATTATTACGCCATCCTCAATAAAAATCCGCTTGTCCTCGATACGTTGTCGCGCTCAGAACTGCTGATCGAAAACAAAAAATTGTTGTCCACAATATTCAATGTTCCCTGGACAACAACGCTGCTTTGGGGAGCGGCAGCAAGTGGCGCTCTTGGTGCGCAAAAACCGCTCTCCCGACTTCTGGGCAGAGAATTCCATTACAAACCCGGGCACGCGAAATACTGGCAGCAAGTGAGCGCTTTTATGGATCAGGAACGAGGTAAAGGGCACCGGCTCAAGTTTGGCCATTCCATTGATCATTTGCCGCAAATCGTCGAGAAATTCGGTATAGAAGCCGTGCCTGGCTATTTTCTACACCTGCTGCAGGATGCCTTGACGGTTGACGGCATCCCAATCCTGCCACGATCGTGGGAAGTCAAAACGTATCTGCAAGAGGTCTTGCAGATTTCTCCGCAAAAAGCCGTTGGACTTGTGTCTATCAATTTCTCCAAGCTTCTGGGCATGTTTTCCGCTGCCTCTTTCATCGCCAATGTGTGGGAGCTAACTGGCTCTCTGATCAAAAATGCCAAGCTGAAAAGCCAGCTAAAAATCGCTTCTGCTGCACTGCAAAGCCGGGATTACAACGCGGCCATCGCGAATTACCAGCACGCATTGGAACTTGAGCGAAGCCCGTTCGTCCTGATGGCATTGGGGCAAGCCCAGATGCAACGTGCCACCTCGCGCTTGCGTGCGCACAAAACTTTCACTGAAGCAGTTACACGGCTAGCGGATCGCCCGGCGCTGGCGGTGCCTTATTTCCATGCCAAACTCAGCGTGCGCGGGTTGGCGGGCATTCAAGCCTTGGCAACAGTTGATGTGTTGGTCAGCCTTCACCCCGAACACTGGAATGATCACGTCGAAGACCTGGTCAATGCGACGGTGTTCTCGTTTTCCTCTACCGCACAAGAACTGGCCAGGCAACGCAATGACCTTGTGCCAGATTTGCTGGTCACCCCTGCGCTCTTTTCCGCGGCGCTCAATTATTACCTGGCAGCCAAAGCCGCTTGCTATTTTCCTTTAGCAGATGAAAGACAAGAGATCGTCACGCGAAATCTTCAGGCTGCGTTGCAATCGTTGACGCTACTGGCGCAGTACGACGAAGAGCAATTGCGGCCGGCCACCGACACAATCCGCCGACTGTGGGCAATGGAGCTATTGCCCGAAAACGAATTTGAACAGGCGCTAACGGACACGGTAGCCGTCAATGAGTCTTTGTAGGCGGGAGAAATGTTGAGAGGGGAAGAAGGTTTGCCGGACAACCGACCGACAATTGAGAATCTTCGGCGTTCCGCGTAGACTGTGGCGCGCTTTCGTCCGAAGCGCATCCACAGAAACACATTCGACTACAAACTTTTCAAGGTGGAAGTCTCACCGACTGAGGAACCCCGATGCATCTGCCTTCCCTCGCCTTGCAAGTGGCCCGGCTGGTCGCGATTGATTACGTCGTGCTTGTGCTCTACTTCGCGGTGATTTTCGCGATTGGCTGGTATTTCTCGCGCAAAGAACGCACGACCACCGATTACTTTTTGGCCAGCCGTGATGTTGCCTGGTGGGCGATTGGCGCGTCGCTGTTTTCATCAAACATCGGCAGCGAACATTTCATAGGCCTGGCAGGCAGCGGCGCTTCGTCCGGAATGGCAGTCGGACACTTCGAGTGGTTGGCGTCGTTGATTGTGCTGTTGCTCGGCTGGGTCTTTGTCCCGTTCTATCTGCGCTCGAATGTGTACACGATGCCAGAGTTTTTAGAGCGTCGTTATAACGGCGCTTGTCGCACCTATCTGGCGACGATTTCGCTGATCGCCTACATCTTCACCAAAATTGCGGTGGCAATTTTTGCCGGCGCAATCGTGCTCAAAGCCGTGCTCGGTTGGGGCATGTGGCAAAGCTCGCTGGCGCTGGTCATTGCGACGGGGATTTACACCGTCGCAGGCGGTCTGGCGGCGGTCATCTATACCGAAGTCATTCAAACCGTCATTCTGGTTGCAGGCGCATTGGCGCTGACCGTCATCGGCCTGGACAAAGTCGGCGGTTGGTCGGGATTGCAAGCCAGCGTTCCGCCGGATTTCCTGCACATGATGAAGTCCGCATCAGACAAGGATTTTCCCTGGACGGGCATTTTCTTTGGCGCACCGATTTTGGGCATTTGGTATTGGTGCACGGATCAGGTCATCGTGCAGCGCACGCTTTCAGCCAAGAACATTGAACACGCTCGTGGCGGAACAACGCTGGCCGGTTTTCTCAAGATTTTGCCGGTGGCGATGTTGGTTGTGCCAGGCATGATCGCGCGCGTGCTTTATCCGCAAGAAATGGCGACGGATTCCAACGCCGCCTTTCCGATTATGGTTTCGCGCTTGATGCCGCCGGGTTTGCAAGGAGTCATGATTGCCGCGATGTTGGCGGCGCTGATGTCGAGTTTGAGCGCGGTGTTCAATTCCAGCTCGACGATTTTCACGATGGACTTTTACAAAAAGCTGCGGCCCGACGCGTCAGAAAAACAACTGGTCAATGTCGGACGGCTGGCAACCCTGGTGATGGTCGTGCTGAGCCTGCTCTGGATTCCCTTTATGAGCCGCATCAGTTCGCAGCTTTGGATTTACCTGCAAAGCGTGCAAGCGTATGTTTCGCCGCCCATTGCCGCAGTCTTTTTGCTGGGCATCGCCTGGAAACGCATCAACGCACAAGGCGCGTTGGCATCGCTGTTGACCGGATTCGTGTTGGGCGCAACGCGCTTCATTCTGGAAGTTGTTTATGCCGGGCAACCACTTGACGGATTTTTGGCGTTCTATGTCGGCACAAACTTCCTGCATTTCGCCGTGCTGATGTTTGTCATCTGCGTCGGCGTGTTGCTGGGCGTCAGTTTGCTGACGCCAGCGCCGTCAAGCGCGCAAGTCGCCGGGCTGACCTTCCAAACACCAGCGACAACTCTTTCGGCGGTCGAATTTGAACCCGCCACTGCCACGCAGCGAAAATTGCCCGCCGTGGGGTCGCTGGTGTTGATCGTGACCATCGTTTCGCTGTGGATTTACTTCGCGTAAGTCAGGGCAGACAGTGATTCGATCTGGGCGCAGTGTCAGATCAATTGTGCAACTGTCGCTTCAGGCTGGCAGATGCTATACAGATAACGCCAAAATCGCGGCCCAAGCACACGTTTTCCCCTGGCACTTCGGTTGCTGTTTGTGCGGCAAACGCTCTAAACAGATTTACAACCAAGCGAGGTGACCCATGAAAACGTTGAGTTTGAGTTTGCTTGTCAGCCTGTTGTTGGCGATTCCGTGTGCCGCACAATCTACCAAGAAGATGTTGACGCCAGCCGAGGTCAAGGCATTCGTTGAGCGCGCCAATACAAAACACAGACGTGTGCGCGTTGAACTGAAAGACGGGACTGCCACGCGTTGCAAAGACTTGTATACGATTTTCGAACTTTGGAGAGCATATCCCAATCCCAAAGCCTTTAGCGGTGAAATCGTTGCTGTGACAGACAGCTATTTTGAAGTAAAAGATTGTTCGCCGTTGGGAGGAACCGTGCGCGCGCAAGTAGCCTATGACAATGTCGCCGCCATCAGGGTTCATCCCAAATTTTTGTCAGTGCTGCGCAACATCGGCGAAGGAACAGCAGGCGTCAGTCTTGCGCTCGCCAATATTCCGGTGGGACTCGTAACCGGCGGCAGAATCCTGCTGATAGACAATTGAAGTGCACGTTATGAATTTGGAATTTTTGCTCAACTCATTCGGGGAGCGCTTTGGTCGCTCCCCGCGCGTCTTTTCAGCGCCTGGGCGCGTCAACCTGATTGGAGAACACACCGACTACAACGACGGATTTGTGTTACCAATGGCGCTGGATCGGCGTACGTACGTGGCTGCCGCGCCGCGCACCGACGGTCAGATTCGCTGTTTCTCCACTGCTTTTCCGAACGAAGTCTTGTTCGCGCTGAATCCGAATCTTGCTCCCGCCCACGATTGGGCCAATCACATTCGCGGAGTTGCCGCCTGCCTGCTGCAAGATGAATTCACGCTGCAAGGCGCAGACCTTTTGATCGCTAGTGACGTGCCGATGGGTGCGGGCCTGAGTTCGTCTGCGTCTTTGGAAGTCGCGCTCGGATTCGCGTTGCTCACGTTGGCCAATCAACCAGTGGATTTGGTGGATTTGGCGCTCACCTGTCAGCGCGCCGAACAACAATTTACCGGCACGCAATGCGGCGTGATGGATCAATACATTGCCTGTCTGGGCATTGCCGGGCACGCCTTGCTGATTGATTGCCGCAACCTGGAATATCGCGCCGTGCCGCTGGATTTACGCCAGGCGCGCGTCGTCGTGGTGAATTCGCAAGTCAAACACGATCTGGCAACCAGCGCCTACAACCAACGCCGCGCCGAATGCGAAGACGGCGTGCGCCGCTTGCGTGGGCATTTGCCCGACATTCAGGCGCTGCGCGATGTTGAGCTGGAAGCATTCGATCACTGGGCAGAAGCATTGCCTGACATCGTTCGCCGACGTTGCAACCACGTCATCACAGAAAATGCACGCACCCTGGCCGCCGTTGAAGCCTTGGAACAACATGATCTGAATCGCTTTGGCCAGATGATGTTCGCCTCGCACGAAAGCCTGCGTCACGATTACGAAGTCAGTTGTCGCGAATTGGATTTGCTGGTCGAAATTGCATCTCAACAACCAGGAGTTTTTGGGGCGCGAATGACGGGCGGCGGGTTTGGCGGTTGCACGGTGAATCTTGTCGCCGTGGGAGAGGTAGAAAATTTCACGAATGCGATTACCCAGGAATTTGAAAAACAAATGGGAAAACAACCTGCCTGTTACGTCTGCCAAGCCTCAGATGGCGTTCACGAAGAGCGATAACCGGCAAAGTCAATTTGTCACAAGCCTGTATCTTTTTGATTGTCAACAAATAGACATACTCGTATAATGCGAAACCTCAAGTGGAGATAAATGAGAGTAGGGTCGTCAGAGTGAAGCTCTCATCCAGAAACGATCAAATCGTAAAAATAAAGAATTTCGAGTAAGAATCTTTGCCCTGTGGTTTCGCTGGTGGGCAGTGACGCGAGATTATTCCGCATCCGCCCCCCGATTGTGATTCGGACACACGGCCTGATCACCAGCACCAGAAAGAGCCGTTATGCCAGCCAATTTCTTCATTCACGCAGAGCGCCATCGGTTGCGACCGATCTGGCGACATATTCTGTGTGGAATGCGCAATTCAATCATCGGCCTGCTGGTAATCTGTCTCACAGTTGAAAGCGTCCGCGCCGATTCAATCACCTATCAGCAACTCAGACAAAATCAGAATGGCCGGGCTGCCACGAGCGCCTCTGTGCCTGAAGTGATGCGCGCGCAAGATGCTCAAGCGCAGGGACAAGACAAGGCACAAAACAGCCAACAAGCAGGCACGGCACAAGAAAGTGCGACCCATCCTGAGTTCGTACGTTTACCTGATGGTCGTATCGTACGTTATGGCCCCGGCATTATCTGCGACGAAAACTGCATTGAGCCGGTTGCACCTGCCGCGTTCCGTGGACCGGGCCCCGGACTCTGGTGGATTCTGCCGCCTGTCATCGCTGGCGGCATTTTGTGTGCGGTGTTGTGTCGCCCGGATCGTGATAACAATCCACAACCGACACCAACGATCATCATTCCGCCTGCCAGTCCGACGCCGACCGCTACGGTCGGTCCGACGGCAACCCCAACCGCGACGCCTCCGCCAACGGAAATTCCCGAACCCGGCACGTTGCTGCTCTTTGGTGCGGGTTTGAGCGCGTTGTTGGCGCGCAAACGAATGGCGGCCAAAAAACAGCAAGACAGATAACCTGACGACTTCGCGAAAGAGTCGCACAGACTTCACAAAGGCCCGATTTGCATTTGCTGATCGGGCCTTTGTGTTGGGCGTATACCGTCTGTGGAAAAGCCCTCTTGATTTGGCTACCATACTTTCCCCCTTGATAACTTTCCGTTGCCCCCTTGGACATGTGGTGCAACTCTGAGCCTGCTCAGACGTTCTAAGGCTGGCCCCATATTGGCTGGCGTGGTCACGGAAATGAGAAGGAAGCGATTATGAAGAAGCTGTGCACTGTGATGATGTTGTTGGCGCTGACCAGCGCTGTCTGGGCAATGGGTTTTGACTGGGAACGAGCGGTTTCTTTGTACAAACAAGGCCAGTTCCGCGAAGCCATCGCCGAATTCCAAAAAGTACTGGCAGAGTACCCTGAACATTCCGACAGTTGGAAGTTCGTCGGCCTGTCTTATTACCAACTCAAAGAGTATCAAGCTGCGATCGAGCCGCTGGACAAATCCCTGACGCTAAAACGAAAAGAAGGCCGCAATGATCCCGACTTGCTGCGTGCGTTGGGCCAATCCTATGTTGCGGTCAATCAATACGAAAAAGCCCTGCCCTTTTTTGAAACGCTGACGCGGGCGCAAATGAACGTGGCAGCCAATTTCTACATGCTAGGCGTGACGTATGCCAACCTGAACCGCGCCAACGAAGCGGCGGAAGCCTTTCAAAAAGCCGTCAAACTCGATCCGAAAGATGGCGAATCCTGGTATTACCTGGGCGTGCAGCATTTTCGCGCTGGCAAAATGAACGATGCCATCGCGGCGTTGCGCTTGGGTGTCGGCGCTGACCCGAAGAATCCTGAAATGCTGGGGTTGCTGGCTGAAGCGTTGTTGCGGCACGCGGCAAGCGAAACAGACGAACGCAAAGCCAACCTGCTTTACGAAGAAGTGGTGAAAGTCGCGACCAGTCTGAAAAACGTGCGCGAAGATGGCGCGTCCTGGGAATTGTTGGGGCGGGCGTATCTGGCACAAAAGCGCTACACCAACGCTGAAATGACGTTGTCGCGTGCGCTGGAAATGACCAAACAACCGAACGCAGCGCTCTATTTCAATCTCGGATTTGCCCACGCGCAAAACAAATCCTGGGCGCGCGCGGCAGAAATGTTGGGCAATGCCGACAAACTGAATCCGGGTGATATGAACACGCTCTACTATCTCGGCTACGTGTATGAAAACCTGCGGCGCTATCCCGACGCGCTGGCCGCATATACACGCGCCTACGAAACCAGCGGTCGCAGCAATGCAGACCTGAAAGCCAGCATTGACCGCGTCACGCCGTTGGTCAAACCTTGAGCGGGATCAATCGCCGAGAACAGCACTAACCCGAGAGCCGTCAGATTTGCTGGCGGCTTTCTCAATTTAGCGGGCGATAATCGCCACGCGGTGGCGATCCGCTGCTGCCAGGGTTTCTTCCCGATCAAAGATCAACGTCTTATCCGCGGTCAACGACATCGCCGTCACATTGCATGCGCGCAAGGTTTCCATTGTGTTCAAACCGATCACCGGCACATCAAAGCGCATATCCTGATTCGGTTTGGCGACTTTGATCACCGTCAACGGACGCCCGCGCACCAATTCTGACGCACGGCGAATGGTGGCATCTGTTCCTTCCATCGCTTCCAACGCGACGACCGCCTGATTTTTCACGACAATCGTTTGCCCTAAGTCCAGGCGCGCCAGTTCCAGCGCCACGTGCAAACCGTATTCGATGTCAGCCAGCTCATGCTTGTTGGGCGCACGTTTGGTCAAGGACCCGGTGCGCGCCAGCAACGGCTGCAAAAACGTGGTCGAATCAATCAGCGTGATGCCTTCTGAGGCCAATTCGTCAGCGACAGCGCCGATCAACGCATCGGTGTTGCGGCGTTTCAGACGCGCCAGCATTTTGGCCATGCGCAAATCCGGCAAGGCGTTCAGCTTAAAAATCTGCACGTGTTTAACCTGACCGGCCATCATCACGTGCGTCACGCCTTCGCGGCGGAAGAATTTGATCAGCTTGCCCAAATGGCCCACGCTGATCCATTCCACCACACGCGCCAACGAAGCCAGTTGCGGATCAGCTTCTTCCTTGATCGCAGCTACGGTGAGTTCCACACCAGCGGCTTTGGCGCCTTCGAGCACCAAAAACGGGAACCGCCCGTTTCCCGCCAGCAAGCCATATTTTGCGTGAGAAGGGAGTGTCATACCCTGGCAGGCAAGGCGCAGCCTATTTCGTTACGCCTCGTTGTGAGCCTTCGATAAAAGTCGTCAGATAGTCAATTTCAGGAATGCCGACCATTTCAGCCTTAATGCGTTCCAGCGCTTGCGAGGTATTGAGCTTGGAAGACAGCAACAAATGAAATGCGTGCTGAATCTGGCGGATGGTTTCGTTGCTGAATCCTTTGCGACGCAAGCCGACGGTGTTGGCTCCGTAACAACGCGCTTCGGTGCCGTCAGTGCGCGCGTAAGGCAACGCATCTTTGGTGAGTTTGGTCATGCCGCCCACGAAGGCGTGATCGCCGATGCGGCAAAACTGATGCACGCCGACAAACGCGCCCAGGATCGTGTAATCGCCAACGATTACGTGCCCCGCCAACGAAGCCATATTGGCGAATACATTATGTGAACCGACAATCGAATCGTGCGCGACGTGCGTTTGCGTCATGAATAGATTGTCGTCGCCCACAGACGTGATGCCACCACCGCCGACCGTGCCGCGATTCATGGTGACGTATTCGCGAATGACGTTCCGTTGGCCCACGATCAGACGAGTCGGTTCGCCACGGTATTTCAAATCTTGCGGCGGCTGGCCCAACGAAGCAAAAGGATAAATCTGAGTGCCGCTGCCGATTTCGCACGGGCCCGCCAACACGACGTGCCCGGCAATTTCAACCTCATCGTGAATAACGACTTGTTCACCGATCAAAGTGTAGGGTCCGACCGAAACACGCGCGCCCAATTCGGCCTGTGCGCTGACGATGGCAGTGGGATGAATCATAAGACGGTCACCGTTAGGAATGTTTCGCGCGATCAGCCAAAGCCGACGAAATCACGGCCTCAGCCACCAATTGGCCATCCACAAACGCTTCGGCGCGTAATTTGGCATATCCCATTTTGTACTTGATCACGGTGACTTCCAGCCGCAATTGATCGCCCGGCACAACCGGTTTGCGGAATCTGGCTTCTTCAATCCCCGTGAAAAACAACAATTTGCTTTCGCGGTTGGGCACTTCGCGGAAAAGCAAAACCGCGCCCGTTTGCGCCATGGCTTCGATGATGTAAACGCCGGGGAACACCGGCGCATTGGGAAAATGGCCTTGAAAGACCTGTTCGTTCATCGTCACGTTTTTGATCGCGACAATCTTTTTGAGCGGTTCCAGCTCAACCACGCGATCAATCAACAACATCGGATAGCGGTGGGGAATGATGGCTTGAATTTCGTTGATATCCATAATTTGCCAGACAGCGAAGCGTGGCTTCGCTGGTAAAGATTGGGTGAAAACCTCGTTTGGGTTGCGGTCTAAATGCGTCAGCGCCAGCGGAGCAAAACAGCGTCACGCCTGGGCATTCTTTTCCAGCTTTTTCAGGCGCTCAAAAAGCTCTGGCAGGCGAGTATAAAGCACGTGCGCCTTGCGCCATTGTTGGTAATCCATCGCGGCCATCATACCACCCATCAACTTCCCTGCCTCAACGCTTTTGGTGACGCCGGTGCGCGCGGTAATGATTGCGCCATCGCCGATAGTGATGTGTTGATTGGTGCCGATTTGACCAGCCAGGATGCAGCGGTTGCCGACTTTTGTGCCCCCGGAAAAACCGGCGAGCGCGGCGACGACCGTGTCTTCGCCGATTTCGACGTTGTGTCCGATCTGGATCAGGTTGTCGAACTTTGCGCCCCGGCGAATGCGCGTCTCACCAAACCCGGCGCGATCCACACAGCAATTTGCGCCCAGTTCGACGTCGTCTTCGATCACGACGCGGCCCAGTTGTAGCAATTTGAACTGGCGGCCTTGTTCATCAGGCGTGAAGCTAAAGCCATCCGCGCCGATCACGGTTCCGCTGTGAATGCGACAGCGCGCGCCGATTTCGGTGCCGTCATAAATTGAAACGTTGGCAAAGATGACCGTGTCAGCGCCAATGCGGCAGTCATCACCAATGACTGTGCCTGGATGCAACGTCACACGATCACCAATCACGGAATTGCGGCCCACGGTCACACGCGGATGAATCGAACAGCCAGTGCCCACCGTGGAACCTGCGCCCAGAACCAGATCATCGCTCACGCCTTGCGCAGCAGGCACGGATGCATGAAAGGCGTAAATGGTACGGGCAAAAGCCAGCTTGGCGTCTTTGGCAACCAACAGGTTTCGTCCGGCCAAGGCGGCATCTGCCGCCAGTTTCACAGGCACAATGAACGCGCTGGCAGCCGAGCCACTAATCTGCGCCAAACGCGCAGCGTCGGCCACAAAGGTAATTTCGCCAGCGACAGCTTCTGCCAGCGAATTAACGCCGGTCAGTTCAATGTCTGGATCGCCTTTCAATTCAACACAAATGGCTTGCGCCAATTCCGCCAACGTCATACACAATCCACTCTCGCTCGCGAGGCCGGCTTTTACTGTTCGACACACGCCTGCCATCGTTTGAAATACGACCTAAATGTGAAAAGTCAAAAGCGAGCGCCAAACCCGCTTTTGACTTTTCACGACCAACACTTCCAATTGCGATTCGGACTAGGGCTTTTTGGCCGCCGCAGGAGCAGCACCGCCCGGATTGGCTTTGTTATATTCGGCCATAAAGTCCTGGGTGACATCAGTCACCGGCGCAGCAAACAGCAATACGCCAGCGTTGGAAGCAGCGCCGCCTTCGATCACCATCACGATGCCGCGTTGCTGGCAGTAGCCTTCCAGGAATTTGCCGACTTTTTCATAAATCGGGCCGGAAACTTCCGACAACCGTTTGTCGCCAAGCGCCTGGTAATCTTCCTGCAACCGTTTCAATCTTTTTTCTTTTTCGGTGCCTTCTTCAACCCACTGATTGCGCACCTGCACGCTGACGGTGCTGCCTTGGGTTTGAATCTTGTTCTTCAGATTGTTGACTTCATTTTCCAGCGCTTCGACTTCTTTGCGGCGTGGCTCAAATTCCGAATTGAGCTGATCCAACTTGGCTTTCAGCTCCGTGATGCCCTGGCGGAACGCAGCGGTATTGAGCAACGCGACTTTGCCTTCTGCGCCAGTGCCACCCGCCGGAGCCGCCGTTGCCGGAGCCGCCGTGCTGGCCGCCGGACGTGAAGGCGGAGTCGGGGTTTGGGCCGTGGCGGTCAGCGCCAACAGGCAGATGATCGTCATTGCCAAAAACAGTCTTTTCATGTTCGTTACACTCCTTATGATCGGTGTCAAAATTGCAATATCGAGAGGGGCGCGAACAACCGACGCGCTCCGCAAAATAAAAGATGATTACTTGGTCGAAGCCGCCTGCACGGGGTTGGCCTTGTTATATTCTTTGATGAAATCGTCCGTGATGTTGGCCGTGGCGGCGGCATAAACCACCATACCTGTTTCCTGCAAACGGCGCGCATCGAACACATGCGTGATGCCATTCTTGGCGCAATACTGATCCATGAATTTGCTCAGCTTGTCATAAATGGCTTCCGTTTCCTCGCGTTCACGACGTTGCGCTTGTCCCTGAGAATCTTCCAGGGTGCGGTTGTAATCCCGTTTCAGCGCTTCCATGTCTTCCGTCAATTTCGCGGCTTGCTGCGGCGTCAGGTTCTTGTTTTCGCTCAGGACTTTTTCCTGATTGGCGATTTTGGCCTGCATCGCTTCCAGCTCTTTATACTTAGGCGTGAATTCATTTTGCAGCTTTTCATACTTCGCCTTGAGTTCTCCCACTTGGTCGCGGAATGACAACACGTCAATAATGGCGACTTTCGTCTTTGAGCCATTTGCTGCACCGCTGGCCTGGGCAAACGCGCTGGTTGCGCCGAGCAACAACAACGCCAGGGCTAACAGAAGTTTGATTTTCATCTTTAACTGGTTCTCCAATCAGTGTAGTCAGTTGTCAGTTGCCAGTTGTCAGTTGTCAGTCGCAAACAGAGCCGCTGACAACTGACCCGATCACTGACTGCTAGAAAGTTCGTCCGACACTGAAACGCATCACGGTGCGGCGCTCGAGGAAGAGCACGGTCGGATCGGTAATATCGGTTTTCGCCTGCGGGTTGTAGGCAAAAATCAGACGGAACGGCACGTTGATCACCGGCATCTGCACACGGAATTCCAAGCCCATCGAAGAGCGAACGTCAGACAGGAATTTCACGTTTTGTTGCGAGGTGCGCACAAAGTCAAAGCTGCGCGAATCACCTTGCAGGAAGATCGTGCGATAGCCAATGGGCACACCATTCAAATCTTTAGGCGCGCTGGCGATTTCTTCCCCGGTCGCCACACGGCCTGCCGGGTTGAGCGTCACGCCGCCCACAGTAATCGTCTGATTGATAAAGTTGGTCTTGGTAATCTGATCCTGGTACTTACGCGCATTGAACGCCGAACCGACGTCGGCAAACGCGGCGATCGAAAGGATGCTGATCACCGGCACGCGATATTCCAGGTTGTAGATGAACTGGGTATCGCCGCCAATCGGCACGAAGAAGCGACGGCCTTGCACAGTGTTGCACCCTTTGCTGGCGTCCGGCTTGGTCAAGCCTGCGCATGGGCCGCCCGGTTCAGGCGCTTCAAAGGTGTAATTGCGCAACACACTCGGATGCACGGTGCCAACCGGCGCATCAATCAACTTGGTTGAATCAGCCGGGTCAACGACTTTCGCCACGACGTTCTTGGTCGAAAGGTACGAATCCGACGGAACGACCGGCGAAATCGAACGGAAGTTATATCCGCGGATGTCGTATTCGCCCCCCAGGTAATAGCGTTCATACAACGGAATGCCGCCGACAAATGCCAGCGAGTCGGTATTAAACGGATTGCCGAACGTGCGGATGTGATCCGCTTTGAAGCGCATCGCCAACACGTGTGGTTTTTCCGAACGACGCTTGAAGACCGGCATAAAGAGCTGGTAATCCAGCGAAGGCGCGAATGTATTCACATCGCCGCCCAAAACGCCGCCCGACAACGAAAAGCCCAGGAACAAACTTTGTCCGCGCGTCGGATCGAGATAAGCGTTTTTGGTGTTGTAATAGATCGAAGGCACAACGCGGCTGGTGATAATGCGCGGTTGTGAGAACGTAACCGGAATGTCGTTTTTCGGATCGCCGTCGCGGTTCACCTTCGGGTCTTGAATGCTGTTGCCCGAAATCGTGTAGGAAAGCCCCAGGCGTGTGAACTGCGAAAACCGCCGGAAGCGGTTGGTCAGCACGAACAACGGCGCGGACACGCTCAACGTGCCGCCGACCGTGCGCTGCGTAAACAGCGTGTCGGCGTCAATCGAAGACAAACCGAAAAAGCTCGCTTGCAGAATTTCGGCGGCGTTCGAGAAATTGAAGCCCTGTCCGATGTATTGATATTTCGACGCAAAGAGCTGGACGCCGAGCTGAATCGGCTTGCCCATCAAATATGGTTCGGTAAAGCCGAACGAAACGCTTTGTGAACGGTTCCCGCCGGAAACCGCCAGCGACAACGATTCGCCATAGCCGAGCAAGTTGTTGGTCGAATATTCCAAACCAAAGAAGCTGCCCGCAAACCCTGACACGCCGCCGTTCAACTGAATCTGTTGACGGCCTTTTTCCTTGACCTGCAAGTCAATGTCCACCGTCTGGTCGCGGTCGTTGGTGCGGGTAATGGCGTCCTTGTCTTTGACTTCGTCAAACAACCCCAACTGGTTCAGTTTGACCAACGACAAATCCCAGTACCGTTTGTTGTAGGGGTCGCCTTCGTTCAGCAACACTTCGCGGCGCAACACCACATCGCGCGTATTCGTGTTGCCGATGAATTCCAGACGCCGCAAACTGAATTGACGGCCTTCGTCCACTTCCAGCGTAATTTCAACGTCGCCTTCTTCCGCCGTTTTGTCGGTGAACTTGGGAATGAAATCCACGCTGGCTTGAATGTAGCCTTGTGTACCGTATACGTCTTTGATGCCTTTGAAGACGTTTTCCTGAATCTTCTTGGCGTCAACATATTCGCCGACGCGCAAGCCGGACACCGCACTGATGATGCCGGGCTGGAAGATTGTTACGCCTTTTTCTTCGACCTTGGAGATTTTGTAACGGCGTCCGACTTCAATCGGGATTGCCACTTTCAATCCCGGGCCGGTTTTGCGCAATAACGGCAACGGCAATCCACCGCTGACGTTGCCCGCCGGCTCAACTTGCGGTTCGCCGATTTTGGCCTGCAGATAACCTTTGGAGCCGAGGAAGAAACGCACACGCTCCAAATCATCCAGCAGTTTTTCGCGAAAGTAGATGTCTTTTGAGGTGAAGGTGGAAATCAGGCCAGCCTCTTTAACCAACTTCATCGCGCCACGCAATCTGCGTTGCGAAAATCCATCACGGTCGCCGGTGAAGCTGATTTCCTTGACGCGTACCCGCGAACCTTCTTCCACATTAAAAATCAATGCGACAGTCGTGGCGGAAATGTCTTCGACTTCGACCTGGATTTTGGCATCCGGGTGGCCTTTTTCGGCCAACAGTTCGCGCAACACAACGCGCGCGCCATTGGCTTTGGCCGGGTCAAACTGCGATTCCTTACTAACCTGGACGCGGCGCTCTTTGAATCGTGTGAGCACTTCGCTTTCGGTCGCAGATTTCAACCCACGATACTGCAGGTCGCGAATGATCGGATACTCTTTGACCTGAAAGATGATGATCTTTCCGCCGCGCGGCCCGTCTTCGATAAAGAGCTTGGTGCCGAGCGGGTCAAACAGTCCCATTTGGATGATCGCTTGCAAATCGCGCTGTGCAAGGGGCAGATCGAAGCGGTCATTCGGCTTGCTCTGCACATAATACAGAATTGATTCGCGCGGGATGCGGCGGTTGCCGCGAATTTCCACGTCTTCCACGATCACATCCTGGGCGTTTGCCAGGACAGTTCCAACGGTAGTAAGGGTAACTAATGCGAAGATGAACGCGCTTGCCCAAAAGGTAATGCGCTTGGTCATTGAAGCTTCTCCCACTGAATGTTGATCATTCAATCTCTGGGCGTGAGTTGGTGACGACCGTGCGTTACGACACTAAGTGGCCGCGCGCACACTACACGACGCGGCTGCCCAGCAAATGCCCGGTGAAGGCACGCCCTCTGAACGATCTACATTGCCAAGATTGCAGTGCTATTTTTAAGACCGCGTATTATACGCAAAGTGTCCGCTCATGGATAGTCGTGGACACAAGAAGACGAAAAGCCACGAATGAACGCACACCGACCCCCTAATTCAGGCGGCTCCGCAGGTTCGTTCTCACTCGTGGCCAAAAATTCAATGTGTCAGCGCCTCTTCCGCCTCTTCCCATCCTTCGCCCAAAACCGGGCGAATCCCTAACGCCTCGCCCTCCAGGAAAACTTCGACGAAAGACGCTGTCCCCAACTGTCCCTGAATCAACGCATCCGACAGCGGGTCTTCGACATACCGCTGCAACGCGCGGCGCAACGGACGCGCGCCATAGCTGCGATCAGTGCAGGTCTGTTCGACGATCCAGCGTTTGGCTTCGTCAGTCAACATCACTGCCAGCTTGCGGTGACGCAGCGTTTGATTCAGTTGTTCCGTCAGCAATCCGACGATGCTCAGCAAATCGTCATCCGCCAACGGATCAAAAACAATGATTTCGTCCAACCGATTGATAAACTCCGGATTGAACGTTTCGCGCACGGCCACCATCACCCGGTCTTCAGTTTTGGCGATGGCGTCCGTTCGCGAAGATTGAAATCCAACATAACCGCCCTTGTTAATGAATCGCGCGCCGATGTTCGACGTCATAATCACGATGACATTCTTGAAGTCCACCGTGTTGCCCAGGGCGTCGGTCAAAATCCCGTCTTCGAAGACCTGCAACAAGATGTTGAAGACATCCGGGTGCGCTTTTTCGATTTCGTCCAGCAACAACACCGAATAGGGGTTGCGGCGAATTCGTTCCGTCAATTGCCCGCCTTCTTCGTGACCGACATAGCCGGGAGGCGAACCGATCAGCTTCGACACGGAGTGTTTTTCCATGAACTCAGACATATCAAAGCGGATCATTGAGCGCTCGGACCCAAAGAGAAATTCTGCCAGCGAACGCGCGACTTCGGTTTTGCCCACACCGGTCGGCCCCAAAAACAGGAAAGAGCCAACTGGACGATTCGGGCTTTTCAACCCGGCGCGCGAACGGCGAATCGCCCGCGCCAACGCCGAAATCGCGGACATCTGACTGACGATGCGTTTGTGCAGTTCGTCTTCGATGCGCAGCAGCTTGGTCGCCTCTTCTTCCTGCAAGGCAGTGACGGGCACGCCTGTCCAACGCGAAATGACTTCGTCAATATCGTGTTTGACGACCAACGCGGCAGTCGTTTCAAAATCGGTGGGCTCGTAATATTGCGGCGGGCGGCGCGTGCTGGAATACACCCGTTCGCGATCGCGGTAATCTCGCGAAAAACCATAATCCCGCTCTCGCTGTTGTTGCCAACGTGGTGCGGGCGGAACATAGCCGCTTTCGCGTTGCACGCGCAGCTTCACACGTGCGCCGGCTTCGTCGAGCACATCAATGGCTTTATCCGGCAAAAAGCGATCCGGCAAATAACGACTCGATTGAAACACGGCGGCTTCGATCGCTTCTGCGGTGTAACGCACATTGTGATACGACTCGTAACGATCCTTGATGCCTTCGATGACCCGCACCGCTTCTTCTTCATTCGGCGCGGGAACCTTGACCGCCTGAAAACGGCGTTCGAGAGAGCGGTCGCGTTCGATGGATTTACGAAACTCTGCCGGAGTGGTCGCGCCGATACACTGAATTTCGCCGCGCGAGAGCGCAGGTTTCAGAATGTTCGCGGCATCCAGCGACCCTTCGGCGGAACCGGCGCCGATCAGCGTATGCAGTTCATCGATAAAAACGATGTACTGCGGGTTTTCCATCAGCTCGCGCATGATGGTTTTCATGCGCTCTTCGAACTGGCCACGATATTTGGTCCCGGCGACAACCAGACTGAGGTCAAGCGCGAGAATTCGTTTGTCCGCCAGAAAAGACGGCACTTCACCGTTGACGATGCGCTGCGCCAAGCCTTCGACGATGGCGGTTTTGCCAACGCCCGGTTCGCCAATCAACACCGGATTGTTCTTGGTGCGGCGACAAAGGATTTGCACGACGCGATCAATTTCATCATCACGACCGACCAGCGGATCCAGCTTGCCTTCGAGCGCGGATTCGGTCAGGTCACGGCTAAACTCAAACAGATGCGGCGTCTCTTTGCGCGCGTGCGCGTTGCGCTCCATGTTCGCTTGCCGCATCAAATCCTGCCGGATGTCAGACAAACGCAAGCCCCGGTCATAGAGAATTTCCGCCGCCACAGAGTTTTCTTCGCGCAACAATCCCAACAACAGATGCTCGGTGCCGATGTGGCGATTGCCCAACCGTTCGGACTCTTCCGCTGCATAAGCCAAGACACGTTTGGCTTCGCCTGAAAGCGGTAAATCAATCTTGTCCGAAATGCGTTCGCGCATCACGGTGCGGCTTTCGATTTCCTTGCGAATGGATTCAATGCTGGCGTGCGAGCGATGAAAAAAACGGTGGGTAAGATTCTTGTCTTCGCGAATCAATCCGAGCAGAACGTGTTCGGCTTCAATTTGGGATGCGCCAAATTGACTGGCTTCATAACGCGCGAAGAAAATGACGCGGCGTGCTTTCTCAGTATACCGTTCGAACATCCGAAACCTACTGCAAAAGTTCTGAGTTCTGGGTTCTAAGTTCTAAGCTCGCTGCCGTTTGTGCCGTCCGGTCAAGAGCCGAAGCGGAACGCGGGGCTTGAGACTTAGCACTCGGTGAGTGTGCCGTTTTCTAACCGCAGGACACGGTCGCAAGTGGCAGCCAGCCGTTCGTTGTGTGTCACGATCAGAGCGGCCATCTGCTCGGCTTGCTGTAATTCTCGTATCAAAGCATGCACTTCGCTGCCTGTACGTTCGTCAAGATTGCCAGTCGGTTCATCTGCCAGCAGTAACACCGGGCGGCACGCTAATGCTCTGGCCAAGGCCACGCGCTGACGTTCGCCGCCCGAAAGCTCTCCAGGGCGATGATCGGCGCGGGCTGACAACCCGGTTCGTTGCAAAAGATCGCGCGCACGAGCAAGAGCCTCGCGGCGGTTCGTACCGTTAATCAACAACGGCATCATCACGTTCTCAGTAGCGGAGAACTCAGGCAGTAAGTGATGAAACTGAAAGACGAACCCGACTTGCCGGTTACGAAAGCGGGCCAAGTCTAGCTCAGCGTTTTTTGCGATGTCAAACTCGCCAATTTTCACGCTGCCCGAGGTTGGCTGGTCCAATCCGCCCAGCAAATGCAACAAGGTGGATTTCCCTGCCCCGGACTCGCCGACAATCGCAATCATTTCTCCGCGACGCGCTTCGAGATGCAAATTCCGAAAGACCACAATCTCTTCTGCACGCCCCGCATACACTTTGGTCAAGGCATTGACGCGCAAGAGGATATCACCGGCCATTGCCTGCCTCCGCCGCGCTGCCGCCCGTCAATCCTGCGCCGAGCGAAACCAAAAACGGAAAATTCCCAAACGGCGAATGAGATTCGACATACAGTCCCTGATCGGTCAGGGTCATCACACTGGCCGCCAGTGGCAACTGCGTCAACGCAGCGATACCGGCTTCGGTATCCGGCAAACCTGCCCAGGAACGCGCCAGCGTAGTCATCATCGCGCTGGTTTCATCCTTGACTGTGCCAAAACCCAAAACCGCACCGCGCAACTTGGGCTGGCTGGCCGCCGTGAAATTTGGCGACGCAGGCAACTGCTTGCCTTCGCGTTGCGCCTGCACCAAACGCAGCAACTGTTCGCGTCCGCCGAGCGCCAGATAATCGCCCAGAAAAGTTGCCGCGCCGCGCCGCGCATCCGACACCGTCAACAATTCCACACCGTTCACGGTTTCGCGTTGAATTTGCCCGCCGGACGAAACCAAATACCGCGCCGCCGCCTGTAACAACAAGGCGCGGTCGCGCGCCGCAATCAACCAGACACGATCTCCGCTTTCGGGCGAAAAGGTGAAGCTGACGATTTCGTCGCCCATTGCGGCATTGGCAGCTTCGTCAGGTTTCAAGCCAAAAAGAATTTCGCGCACGCCCAGCAAAAATTGATGTAGCAAAAAACTCTGTCCGACGCCGACGCGCGCGGAAATGACGGTTTCGATACCGGCCAGCGTCTGGTTCGGTTGCGCAAGATTCACGACGGTGACGTCTTTGGCCGAAGCGGGCACCAGCTTCAAGCCGAGCGATTCGCCCTGATTGGTTTTGAGCAAGGGTTTGAGACTGTCCACCAAATCCGGCTTGAACAGCGTCGTGTAACGATCCACGACCATGCCGTTTTCAAAGCTGGCGCCATAGGCGATGCCGTTGGTGGAACGCACGGCAAAATCAGCGAACACATCCTGCAACGCAGCGCTGATACTGGTATCACGCAGTGCGCCGCTCGCCAGCAAATACGCGCCAAAACGCAAAAGTCGCGCAACGCCTTCGCCGGTAACAAAGCCGAACAAGCCACCGCTGCGTTCAACCGAAGCGCGCGCATTTTGCAGATAAAAATTATTGGCCATCGTGGGAATCCGGCCCGTGCGCGCGTCAATGCAAGCGCGCAATGCGTCTAGATGATTGGCCAGCATCCATTCGCCTTCGATTTGGGCTGAGAGCAAGGCGCGCTCTGACTGTGGCGCACGGTACGTCGTGATGGTGACGCCGTTGTATTCGCTGGTTTCTTTGACTGCCTGCCCCAGCGCCTGACGCGCAAATTCCGGCAAACGTGCTTCGATCACCGGACGCAAGCTTCCGGCTCGACTGTGCGTTTCTGCCAATAAAGCGAGGCGCGGTTTCACTTCTTCGCCGCGCACTTCCAACCCGGTCACAACCAAGGCAAATTGCGCGCGCGCCAACAATGCCGTCTCGCCGCCCGTAAATTGCGCCAGCCAGCCGATTTTGCCGAGCAAAGGCAATTTGTCCGCCACGCCATACGCCGGGGCCAGTTCCTGCCAGGCTTTTGTCGCCGTCAGTTGCTTGAGCACGTCCGGCCAGTCGTTGATTTCCAGATAGGCCAGCGCAGCTTCAGGAACATATGAAGCCAGCGCGACCGGTTCTGGACGACGCGTGTAATACCAAATGCCGAAGACCGTCAGCGGCACCAAAAAAGAAACAGCCCATAGCTGTTGCTTACGAGAAAAACGAACCATAAGAAGTAAAGTTTATCGTCTCAATCGTCTCAAATGCTTTGCCAAAAACGCCAACACGCGCTGTTCATATTCACTCGCCATCATCTGATGCGCATCTCCGTGCGGCGCTCCCGGAACAACCCAGAATTCTTTGGGCGCCTGCGCCGCAGCGAACAATTCTGCTGATTCACTGAGCGGCGTGTGTCTGTCTTTTTCTCCCGCAATGAACAGCTTTGGCACGGGAAGAACGCTGACGCGCGCAATGGGACGCAACGCATTTTCATCAATTCCTAACCGCGGTTTCAATTGCCAGGTCAACAACGGCGTAAACGGACGCGCCCAATTTCCCATATACCGCGCCAACCGATTGGCAGTCGCCCGGTGTATGTCCGGATACACCATTTCTAAAATCAATGCGTCAATCGGCAATGGCGGCGTCGCCAATACCGCCGCCGCACCGCCCAGTGAAAGCCCCACCACACCAACTTTTTCCGCGGGATAGCGTTCTTTGATAAAAGCAACGGCAGCTTGCGCATCGAGGCTTTCCAAATATCCCAACGTAATTTGTTTGCCGACGCTTTCGCCGTGCGCCTGAAAATCAAAGAGCAACACGCCGTATTCGGCCTGCACCAGAAACGGCACGCGGCCAGCCATCTGCGATCTGTCACCGCGATACCCGTGCATCAATATGACGATGCCAGCGCCCGGCTGTCCGGGGATAAACCACCCGCGCAGCGTCGCCCCGGATTGACTGGCAAACGCGACTGGTTCGACGGCAAACCCGCCCGGTAAATTTTCGATTTTGCGCGCAGCGGGCAAACTCAAAATTGCCCCCGCGCCCCAAACACCAAGCGCGGCAAATAAAACCGCCAGCAGTGGTACGAACACAAAAATTTTCCGGCTATAAGCCTGGTTCAATTTCATGGCTGACCGTATGTCGCAAAAATGGCGGCTGAAAGTTCTTCAGCCGCCGATTTCGAGTGCCAGATTCACCACCGCGCTACTTTTTCGAGGTACGCCAGGAACGGCGCGCGCGTTCAGCCAACTGCGCCGATTGCGGTAATTCGGCGACCGCTCGTTGCAATTGCGCATCCCAATCGGCGGTCATACGGCGTTGCGTATCTATGCCGTAAGCCGCGCTCAAAGCTTCTTCGCGAATTTTCTTACGGGCAAATTCCATCTGTTCGTCAACCTGTTTCATCGTCAAACCGACTTCCGGCGTTTTGGCCACGAAATCGCTCATAAAAGCACGATAGGCTTTGAGCACCTCGTCTGTCACCTGAAACTCGTTGGCTTGCGGTTGATGATCAAATTCGGTGACATCGCGTTTGAATTGCGACGCGCCCACCACACGTCCGGCCATCAATTCACGCACAAAGAGAAACAAGCCGGTCGTCCAGATTGTCCCTTGCACGTTGTTGAGCAAGGTGTCTTCGACTTTGATGTCGGGTTCGATGCCGCCGCCGCCATAAACCGTACGGCCCAGGTCCGTGCGACGCATGTCATTTTTGGGTTTGGGCTGCTCTTTTTTGTCGCCGTTCACGTCGCGGCGGAAGTGATATTCGTAACTCGATCCGTTGGAATAATCACGTTGAATCAACCGACCGCTGGGTGTCAGATAGCGCGCCGTGGTAAGGGTCAACCCTGCGCCTTCGCGCAAAGGGTAAATGGTTTGCACCAGGCCTTTACCAAAACTCGGTTCGCCGATGATCAAACCGCGGTCGTGGTCCTGAATCGCGCCCGCCACGATCTCTGACGCTGACGCCGAACCGTCGTCAATCAGCACAACCAGCGGAAAGTTTTCTGGCGCGCCGGATTCCGCCGGCCAATCCTTATCGTTGCTTTGTCCGTCGCGTCCGTGCACCGAAACAATCGTTTGCCCGCGCTGCAAAAATTTGTCCGCCACACGAATCGCCTGATCCAAAAATCCGCCCGGGTTGCCGCGCAAATCCAGCACCAGCGAATTCATGCCTTGCTGTTTCAGCCAGGTAATCGCAGTCGTCAATTCATCACTGGTGGTCGAATGAAACCCTCGCGAAAGCGCGATATACCCGACGCCAGGTTTAACCAGATAGGTGCCAGAGATCGAAGGCAGGTCAACGGCGGCGCGTTCCAGCGTCACCGTAATCGGTTGTTCGGCACCGGCACGGCGCACGGTAACTTTGACTTCCGTGCCAAGCTCGCCGCGCAAATGATCGCGCACTTTGTCCGAATCCCACTTTTCCGCGCTCTTGTCGTCCACGGCAATGATTTGATCGCCGTACCGTAACCCGGCGCGTGCGGCAGGTGTATCTTTGAACGGTTCGATGATGTAAACGCCTTGCATCCGACCCTGGATCGAAGCGCCAATGCCATAATACTGGCTGCGCTGTTCCAGCCGCATTTCTTCAAAGGCTTTGCGGTCGTAGTAATTGGAATGTGGATCGAGCGTGCGCAACATGCCTTGCACGGCAGAATTGGTCAGCCCCTCGTATTCGACGGTTTCGACGTAATTCTCGCGCACCAGTTCCATCGCCTGGACGTAATCACGCGCAAGTTTGTCTTCGGCCAGTTTTTGCTGCGTGACGGCTTGCAAACGCAACACGGCAACACTGCTGACCAAACAGATGCTCAGGCTCAAGACGAGCACAAAGAACAGACGACGCAACCACGAAGTTCTCACGGTTCGACACCTCCCAATGTGAAAAGAAGCTGACGGATGCTAACGATTCGCGCAACGGCAGGCGAAGGGAGTTGGACTGATAGGCCTGCCTCAAGGTAACGGGCGGCATACTAAAGCAAAGAACGGCAGATTGAAACCGGGAAAATTTTTGAACGGCATCAACTTACTTGGCAGCCGTCTTGCCTAGGTTTCGTCGACTGGCATAGCATGCAGCTGAATTCGCACAAGTAATCTTATTTCACCATTACCTGTCTACAACACCTGTCAGCGCACAGGAATGCGAGTGGGTCTGCCCGCGCCGCCCAAAACATATGTCATACATCTGGCTTGTCTGGCTGATCATTGCCGCCGTTTTCGCCGTCGCCGAAGTCTTCACGCCCGGCTTCGTGTTGCTGTGGTTTGGAGTGGGAGCCTTGGTGGCTGCGCTGCTGGCGCTGATCGGCGTGCAAAGCCTGGTCATCCAGATCATCGCATTTGTGGTCGTGTCGGTAGCGCTGGTCATTGCCTCGCGCACCATTCTCGAAAAATTCCTGCCGCGTTCGCTCCACGCCGACGAATTCAAGACTGGTGTGGAAACGATGATTGGCCAGCTTGGCACGGTCGTCGAAGCCAGTCGCGGGCCGCTGCATCAAGGTGCGGTAAAAATTTACGGTTCTGTCTGGACTGCCCTGCCGACCGAAGGCGAGGCCCCCTTGCAAGAAGGCGAGCCTGTCGCCATCGAACGCGTCGAAGGCAACACGGTATATGTCCGCCGCTCGCTGCGCCCCGCGCCGCTTTTTAGCCAAAATTCCGAGGAAATATAACTGCCCGCCGCCTCTTTCTAGGTTGTCAGAGTCTTCTTACGAGGTCTTACCGCTAACCCTGTCGCGCCTGCAAATTGGGCGCGGCAACTTTCAGGAGAGAGATATGGAACTGCTGCTCATCCCGGCGTTATTTCTGGCTGTTCTGGTGTTGATCATCGCCGCCAAGGCGATTCGCATCGTCCCCCAGGCCAATGTGCTGATCATCGAACGGCTGGGCAAGTTTGACCGGCTGGCCGCCAGCGGACTCAACATTATCACGCCGTTTCTCGACCGCCCGCGCAGCATTTATTGGTCGGGCATGCGTCCCGGCCTGACGCAAATTGACCTGCGCGAACAATTCACCGATCTGTTGCCGCAACCGGTTATTACGCGTGACAACGTGACGATCATGGTGGATTCGGTCATCTATTGGCAGATCACCGATCCGCTCAAAGCCGTGTATGAAGTCAACGATCTGGTTGGCGGCATCATTCAATTGACGATTACCGCCATGCGCAACGTCATCGGCGAACTCGATCTGGATCACGCGCTGAGTTCGCGCGATACGATCAACAGCAAATTGCGCGGCATCCTCGACGACGCCACCCACAAATGGGGCGTCAAAGTCACACGCGTCGAACTGAAAAATATCAACCCGCCCGAAGACGTGCGTATCACGATGGAAAAGCAGATGACTGCCGAACGGAATCGTCGCGCAACCGTGTTGCAGGCTGAAGGCGAAAAACAAGCCGCCATCATGCGCGCCGAAGGCGAAAAACAAGCCGCCATCACACGTGCCGAAGGCGAAAAACAGGCCGCCATTCTGCAAGCGCAGGGCGCTGCCGAAGCCCGCCTGACTGCCGCCACCGCCGAAGCCGAATCCATTCGCCGCATCGCCGACGGCATCACCGGCGGACAAGGCAATCCGGCGCAGTATCTGATCATGATGAAATACATCGAATCGTTGCGCGAAATGTCGCGTTCAAACAACGCCAAGGTGGTTTTCATGCCGGTCGAAACCAGCAGCGTGCTTTCCAGCATCGGAGCCTTTAAGGAAGTGTTCGGAGAACAAATTGAAACGCGCGTGCCAGTAGAATCCCCTCGTCTCAGACAGGGCGTTTGAAATAAAGCCTGCGCAAACAGCTTCTTTGTTTGGAAGGAGGAGCTATGATCCGCAGTTTGTTCGCATTGCTGTTTGCTGCAATTGTTGCGCTCGCGCTCACCACAGTCATTTACGCAGTGACGAGTGAGTTTTGGGCCAAACCGTTGTGCGCGAAATTAGGGCGGCAGGGGACGTTCCAACCTGCCGCTGCACTGCCTTGGAATCAGAAAAAGCCATATACCCATCTGTCACGATGCACTTACCTAGATGAAGGTGGAACGGTACAGACGACGAACTTGAACAGATTAGCCGCCTTGTATGACCCTCGTTATCTGGCAATCAATCGCACGCTGGTTTTCCTGGCGCTTTTTTGTCTCGTAGGAAGGTTCACAATTCAGAAGTGGGGCTAAACCAGTTATGGGCAAACAAAAAGGCGAGTCGTACGACTCGCCTTTTTGTTTGCCTTCTTCTTGGTAATGCTTACGGCACCAGCAGTGGAATCCCGTCAGCCGCGCTAAAAATTTTGGCTGGCGCTTCTGAACGGTAGCAAAGAAAGAAAAAGGAGCAGTGGTTCTGCGCCTTTTTCTTGCGGATCGTGGTTAGGAAGAAGTCTTGGCAGAGGCGTTTCCGCCTTTCATCAATTCGGCATATTCAGACGGAAATGCACGCGCACGCCCCTGGCTATTCATGACAATGTGGTGCGTTTCGCCTTCGGCCAGCAACATATCGTCGCTCATCCGGCGAACTTCATACGCGAATTTGATGGCGCGGCTGCGCAGTTCGATGACTTTGGAGCGAATCACCAGTTCCTCATCGTATTTGGCCGGAATGCGATAGCGGACGCGACATTCGGTCACGGGCAGGTAAGCATCGGCTTCGGTTTCCATCTCGCGATAATTGAAACCGTAAGCGCGGCAGAGTTCGACGCGTCCGACTTCAAACCAGATCAAGTAGTTCGAGTGATAGACCATGCCCGCCTGATCCGTTTCGGCATAGCGCACGCGCACGCGTGTCTCGCTCCAATCATGCTGTTCTGTTTCGCTCATAAGCTCCGGAGTTTTCGGTTTGCAAGGCTTTGCCTGAATGATACATTGCGCGGCGTTGTTTACCGTGAAAGGAGTCTGCATGTCAAAACGGATGTTCTCAGCGGCGCTGTTGCTGCTGTTGTTCCAGGTTGCGCCGGTCGCGCAACAACCCGCACGCCAACCCAATGTCGCGGCCCCGGTCGCCGACCCGGCCAAAACCGCCAAAGTCCTGGCCGCCACCGAAGAAATTCTGGCCGAAGTCAGCAAAATGCGCGGTCTGGCGATTCTCAGTCCGGTCAAAAGCGGAGCTAAATCACGCGCCGAAATCGAACAGGAGATCATCCGCAACTTCGAGGAATCCAGCAAACCCGCCGAAATCGAAGCCTCGCAAAAATCGCTGATTGCGTTCGGACTTGCGCCCAAAGACTTCCGCTATCGCGAATTCACGATCCAGTTGCTGACCGAACAGGTCGCCGGGTTTTATCGTCCCAAATCCAGGGAACTCTTCATTGCCGACTGGAACGATCTGGCGCAACAGCGTCCGGTGATGGCGCACGAACTGCAACACGCACTGCAAGATCAGCATTTCAATTTGCGCCGGTTTGAAGACTGGCCCCACGGCGACAGCGACCGCGAAATGGCCATCCACGCCCTGATCGAAGGCGACGCCACCTGCATCATGTATAACTTCATGCTCAAACCGATGGGCGCGGATGTGACGCGCTTGCCATCCTTGAGCAGCATGGCCGACCAAATGGCGTCGCTGACCAGCGGCGAAGGGCAAAAGGTGCTGGCTTCTGCGCCCAACGCCCTGCGCGAATCGCTGATCTTCCCCTATCTGTATGGCGCAGCCTTTGCCCAGGACTTACTCAAGAAAAAAGGCTGGGCGGCAGTCTCGCAAGCCTTTACCGATTTGCCGCAATCCACCGAACAAATCCTGCACATCGAAAAATATCTGGCCAAGGAATTGCCTAGCAAAATTCAGCTGCCGGATGTGGCAGCGCAACTCGGGGCAGACTGGAAACGCCTGGATGCCGACGTCAACGGCGAATTTGGCTATTACCTGATCCTGAGCGAATACATCAACAAAAACGAAGCGCGCAAAGCGGCGGCGGGGTGGGGCGGCGATCAATTCGCGCTCTATGAAAATCCGAAGACGGGACAATTGTTGCTGACGCATTTGACCAATTGGGACACCGCGCAGGACGCGGCGGAGTTTTTCCGCGCGTATACGGCACGCACAACCAAGCGCTATCCCGACGCCAAACCAATCGCAACCAAAAACGAAGACACCCACGCGCTGCAAACGCCGGAAGGCATCACGACGCTGCAATTGCGCGGCAATGCGGTTTTGATCATCGAAGGCTTGCCGCTCGACAAACAAACCGCCGCCGGCAAATTGCAAGAGCGTCTTTGGGAAAAATAGGAAACTGAATCGGATTATGAAGCGGTCGAAACAGGAAACGCCTGCGGAAACGGCGCAACCGCAGAAACTGGCCACTCTGGTGGCCGAATTGCGCACGCTGGAAGAACGCCTGCGCCAAGGCGGCGGCCCCGACAAAATCGCGCGCCAGCACAGTCAGGGAAAGCTGACCGCCCGCGAACGCATCGCGCGGTTGCTTGATCCCGGTACGCACTTTCAGGAAGTCGGTTTGTTGATCGCCTATGACGAATATGACGGGCAAGCGCCTGCTGCCGGTGTGGTCACGGGCTTTGGCGTAATCGCCGGTCGTGAAGTCGTCATTGTCGCCAACGACGCCACCGTCAAAGCCGGTTCGTGGTGGCCGGAAACCATCAAGAAAATGCTGCGCGCCCAGGAAATCGCCATGCGTTGCCGCACGCCGATCATTTATTTGGTGGATTCCGCGGGCGTGAATTTGCCGTATCAAGGCGGCGTCTTCCCTGGCCAATACGGCGCGGCGCGCATTTTCTATTACAACTCGATCATGCGCCGCTATTTGAAAGTGCCGCAGATTGCCGCCGTGATGGGGCAATGCGTCGCAGGCGGCGCGTATCTGCCCGCCTTGTCAGATGTCATTTTGATGGTCGAAGGCACTTCGTTCATGGGACTGGGCGGCCCCAATCTGGTCAAAGGCGCAACCGGCCAAAAAGTAGATGGCGAAACCCTGGGCGGAGCCAAAATGCACAACGCCGTTTCGGGCGTCGCGCATTACCGCGCCAAAAACGACGAAAGCTGCCTGCAACAAATTCGCGCCTTGGTCGCGCAACTGCCTGCCCCGCCGTCAACGCGCGTCGCCATTGGCAAGGCGCAGGAACCGGCTCACCCAAGCACGGATTTGTATGACCTGCTGCCGTCGGATCATCGCGCGCCCTACGACGCACGCCAGATGCTCAACTGTCTGTTGGACAAAGACAGCTTTGACGAATTTCAGGCGGATTTCGCCCAGGAGATGATCGTCGGACACGCGCGCATCGGCGGCATCAGTGTCGGCCTGATCGCCAACAATCGCGGACTGATTCCCAATCCGGGCAAGCCGCCCAAATTCGGCGGCATCATTTACACCGAGAGCGCGGAAAAAACGGCCTACTTCATCGAAACCTGTAACCGGCACGGCACGCCGTTGCTGTTCGTGCAGGACGTTTCAGGCTTTATGGTCGG
>JAEUQO010000319.1 GCA_016789605.1 Acidobacteriota bacterium | reverse complement strand
GGCGTTCCGCGCTGTGTTCAAAGCGGGAGCCAGTCATTACGGCGTCAGCGATTTGATTGCGCTCGATGAAGACACGCATAAATTCGAATCGCGTTATACGTTTGGATTGGTTGGCACCAGTCACGATTTATACCGCGCCCGTTCGCCAATTCATCACACCGACAAACTGAATGCGCCTGTGATTTTCTTCCAGGGCTTAGAAGACAAAGTCGTGCCGCCCAATCAATCAGAGATGATGGTCAATGCCCTGCGCGCCAAAGGCCTGCCAGTGGCATACGTGACATTCGAAGGCGAGCAACACGGGTTTCGCCAGGCGGCAAACATCAAACGCGCGCTCGATGGCGAACTGTATTTCTATTCGCGGATTTTCGGATTTGCGCTGGCGGATGAGATTGAGCCAGTACCGATTGAGAATCTGGCTTGAGCCGGATCTCGCCAGTCGAACTATTTGATCAGCGGTGAGTCAAAACGAATGCGCCAGTGTCTTTGGGGATGCTGGCGCATTCGTGTGTCGGGCTATTTGATGTGAATTGTGATGGAGTTGGCTTTTTGATCATCCACCATCAGGTTAAATGTGATTTCGCCGCGCCCTGCCAGTTGTCGCGGCAAAGGCAGGTTCACTTGATCCAGGCCGGTGAAATCCGGTTGCGGACCCGCATACGCAGCCATTACACGCAACTCGCCAATATCAGCGCCGACGTTTTCTACGTTGGTATGTCGTACACCAGTCGCAAATAACACCAGAAACACACGATCACTCGCGTTGCTCAGGTCAATCGGCACAGGCACAAAGCGATTTTGCCCGGCCTCAAACCTTGCGACCGGTTCATACGTTTGTGAACCGTTGGCTTTGATGCGCAACGCCGCCGCCGCCGGCACGCCCGTTCCCGAAGCATTGGCAGAGAAAACCCCTGGCGCAATGGTCAGGATTTGCGTGTGTTCGGTTGCCGTCTGTCCCTGCACGTTTCTGATTGTGACCGACGCAAATCCGGGCGGCGTGTTTTTGGGAATCTGGTAATTGACCTGTGTCGGAGACACAAAAAACAGCGGCGCCAGTGTTTCTTTGCCGGTGCTGTCTTTGATGGTAACGGTTGTGCCTGCCAATGTTGTCGGCAACGGCACGGTTTGCGCAATTTCGGTTGTGGTGGCCAACCCATTGCCAAACGCCGTCACGATGGATTCGTCAGCCAGGCCTACACGCCGGTAATTCGCCGCCGAAACGCTGGTGACGCCGTTGTTGCAAACGGGTGCCGGGATTTCTTTGACCAGCCGCGAACCCCACGGACACCAATGATTGCCGGGCAGAAAGTGGCCGCCTGCTTCTGACAAATAGCTTTCTGTGTAAGCCATGCTGGCGTCGCACACTTCAATGGCCGAGGCGAAAAATTCGATGGATTGCGGATCGAAGTGAAAACTCCAGGGCGGGTTGTAACACGCCGACTGCTTAACGATTTTGCCGCTGACGTGCGGTGTCGCCCTATCTTTGCCGCTCAGAATGTCGCGCGCCTTTTGGATTTTGGCAGCGTCAGTCAGTTGGATCACGAACTGATCTTTGCGCGGCGGAATTTCCAGCACAAAGTATGCCGTTTCGGCGCTGGCTTTGGTTGGCGATGCGGTTAAATCTGCTGCCGAAATTCGTGCGCCTGATGGCAGAGCTACAGACAGCAAAAACGCCAGCGCAGCCAGGCCGCTGGCGTACAAAAACATTCGTTTCACGTGGGACTCCTTCTTTCTGCGGCGCAATCGGTGGGGGCTTCTGCGCCTGTTTATGTTTGTTTTCTGCGAGCACGACAGACCGTTAAGCCTGTCGTGCAAACAGACGGCAAACGCCACGGACGCGTTGTATGCAAAAGTTTTGGATTCCGCGCCGTGATTTGTTGCTACGGACTTTTCGGTGAAATCACTGCGTCAGCGTTTTTACAAAACGCCGCAAGTCTGTGGCGAAACGCTGAGGCGCTTCCCAGTTTGGCGCGTGACCGATGCCCGGATAGATCACAAATTCCGCTCCTTTGATGGCTGCTTTGAGGGCATCTTGTTCATTGCGCAGAAAGAACGCGTCACGGTCTCCCCAGATGATCAGTGTGGGAGCCGTGATGCGCGACAATTCGGCGGAAAAATCCGTCTCCATCAATCCTGCCAACGCTGCGCGCCAGACATGGGCCGGAACCCCGGCGCTGGCGTGCACTGCGTTTTCAAAGAATTGTTGGGGGATCGCCTGGTTCAAAGTGCTTTTCTGGAAGTCGCGCACAAAGGCTATGTCTACCGGATCAGTCATTTTGTTGATGGTTGTGTCCCACAGCTCTTGCACTCCGGCGTTTCCGCGCACGGTCGTAAACGAGCCGACCAAAACCAGCGCGCGCGTTTTTTCCGGGTAATCCAGCGCGAACCGTTGTGCGACGGCGCTGCCCATCGAATGTCCGACGATCACGGCGCGTGGCAATTGCTGCGATTCCATAAATGCCGCCACGTCTGCGGCAAAATCCTGGGGCAGATATCCGGTCGCGGGTTTTTCCGAATGGCCGTGTCCGCGCTGCGACAACGAAAACACATGCCAGGAATTGGGGAGATGGGGCAGCACAAGTTCAAATGAACGCCAGGAATCGCTGTAGCCGTGCAAAAACAGCACGGGCAGACCTTGGGCATTTCCCTGTTCGGCATATTCGAGCGTCACGCGGTTGGGCAGTTTGACAGATTTGACCACTGGTTTGGCTGTTGCGCTCAGCGCACAGATTGAAAGCAAACTTGCGGTTAGAAAGAGCAAGCGCAGTTGGCGAAGCATCGTATTTCTCCTTTTGCCTGATCGTTGCGAAAACAGCGGCGCAGACAAACTCGAAGACGTTTGTCTGCGCCTGATTTGAGCAAAGACTGTTTGTTGCTATGAATGGTTAGTGGCGGCGCACAGCAGCGACCACTGCGCGAATTTTGGTTTTGGCGTCGCTCGCCGTGAAGATGTGAACCTTGCTGGCCGGAATGACCAGATGCGCTTTGGTCATTGCGCTGCTGACTTCTTTTCGCAACGTCAGTTTTTCGCCCTGCGCGGTTTCCAGAAAGACCGTGACCGAAAGCGTTTTGACGTTGGTGCACGGCAGCAAGCGTTCTGTGGTCCAGGTGACCTCGACGCCGTTCCCCAGCGCTTGCGAATTGAACAGTCGCGTCGGATTCACTTTGATGACCGGGCCGGAGCAATTGGCCGAGTTGGTTGTCGAACCGGGTTGCGTTTGCGCGGTAGCGCCAAACGAAAGCAAGACCACCAGATTGAGTGCGAACAGAATTTTACGAAACATACTCCTTCTCCTTTTCTCTATGTTCCCCGCAGACGCAGAGAACGTTTATGTCAGACAGTGCAACCGTCGCCGGGAACTCGCGTTCAGCGCGCCGGTTATTTTTTTGCCAGGTAGTAATTGTTGATGATGTCGTGCGCCAGACGTTTGACTTCGACGTGCGTGAAACCAGCCTCTGTCAGCATCTGCACAGCTTTTTCTTCGCCCCAGGCTGCGCCCAAACCTGCGCCGCCTTGTGACAGCGAAACCGTCATGCAATGCAAACAGGAAACCGTATAGGTGAATGTTCCAATCGGATTTTCCAGGTTCTTATGCACGTGGCTGGAACCGGCAATGTCCTGCATCAGGAACAGTCCGCCATCGGTTAGCGATTGGGCGATGGCGTCCAGTACTTTGGCGGGTTGCGCTTGATCGTGGATGGCGTCAAACGCCGTGATCAGATGAAAGCGCGGTCGCCCGTCGCTGGTGGTGCCGATGGTGGCCACGTCTCTTGCTTCAAAGCGGATGTTTTTCAATCCGCGTGCCGCCGCGTCCTGGTTGGCTGCGCTGACGGTTTCGGTTGAAAAGTCGTAACCGGTGAAACGGCTGTGTGGAAATTTGGCCGCCATCGCGAGCAACGCCTGACCGCGACCACAACCGACATCCAGCACGTCAATGCCGTCTCGCAAATCATCCAGCAAGCCGGACGCAAGTGGCAGAATGTGATCAAACAGCGCCGAGACGACGGTTTGCGCACTTTCTTCGGCCATCACTTCGTGAAAGCGCGGATACGCTTCATAAGGCACGCCGCCGCCGTTTTGGAAACAGGCAATGATTTGGTCTTCGACGCCGGCCAGCACAGGGATGAACTGCGCGGTGACGGCCAAATTGTTGGGCGAAGCCGCCCGCGTCAAAAACGCCGCATGTTCCGCCGGGAGCCAATACGTGGCAGTCGCTTCGTTGTATTCGACCACGCGCGCCGTGGTCATTGCGCCCAACCATTCGCGCACGTAACGTTCATTGAGCGTGGCGGCGGCGGCAATTTGCGCACTGGTCGCGGGCGGCAATTGCGCCAGCACATCAAACAATCGCGTGCGATGGCCAATGCTGGTCATCAGCGCCAGCGCCGCGTAATTCATGACTCCCAGCATTTGCTCGGCAAATTTTCCCGCTTTGGCTTCGTTGAAAGTCGCTTTCGCAGCTTGTGACATTTGTCTTCTCCTTTGTCTTGCTGTTGTCGGGCTGTCGGGCTTGTGTCGTACCGCGCAATGACACAAGCCCGACAATCTGGTCTGGCCAGGTTTTTCGGTTAACGTTGCACCAGCGCGCTGTTGCAACTGAAACCGTCAAAATTGCCAATGTGAACCACGACGGTCCTGCCGGGTTTCAAATCCGAACGCAGCCGCGTTGTACCGTTCACGCCGGTTTCGACGGAAAATGAAACGCTGGTTCCAGCAAAAATGGTTTGCTCCGTTTCGTTGGTAATGGTCACCACTTTGCTAGCTCCGGCTTGCACACGGCACAGCAACCGTTTGCCTTGCTCGTTGCGTGACCCGGAGTTCCCTTTGGCGTCTGCCGTCAGCGCCGCCGACAGCGTCAAGACCAAACCCAAAGACATTAATTTTGCGATCTGAATCAATCTCCCTTTCGTTGTCATGCTTCTTCTCCTGTTACTTCGGTTGTTTATGTTCGGTCATCACGTTTTGTCTGTTGCACCACATTGAAAGCGGGAGTCCTGTGGCGCTTGTACTTTCCTGTGCGCCTGCCCGTATACCTGACAGAACTGACGAACTGCTTTTCCTTTGTCAGCTCTCGTCATAGACTCCCGTTTCAAAAAACGTGGTTTGGTGATGACCTTTGCGCGACTAAAAGCAAACCAGCGCGTTTGCCGGCTCTTTCGTCGCGAGGCGAAATTTAGGCAGATCGCGGAAAGAAATCTTGAGAAAGCTTTCAAAGCCGTCTCAAATCGTTCTCAAACGCCGGGATCAAAACTTTTTCAAACGAGTTATGTCTCTGTCAGACAAACACTTCTACGATTTTGACCGCTTTCGGATAGATGTCGCCGAACGCGTGCTTTTGAAAGACGGCGAAGTCGTTCCGCTGACGCAAAAAGCGTTTGACGTGTTGTTGGTGTTGGTTGAGCGTCCGGGGCAGATCGTCGAAAAAGAAGAATTGATGCAACAGGTTTGGCCTGACACCTTTGTCGAAGAGGGAAATCTGGCTCAGAACGTGTACACCTTGCGCAAGATTCTGGGACAGACCATAGGCGGGCAGGAATTTATCAAGACTGTGCCAAAACGTGGTTATCGGTTTGCCCCTGCCGTGACCGAATTTCGCGAACAAGGGCCGGAGGTGGAATTTCGCACAGAGTTTGCGCCAGTCGTGCCTGAATCCGTTGTTGGAACCGCAAACGGCGAACCTGTGACGCGCGCTTCGGTTGTGTTGCCATTTCCCAAAGACCGCCGCGAGGTCGTTCCGGCCAAACCTTCATCCTGGATTGGACAGCACAAAAATTGGGTGCTGATCGGAGGCGTAATATTGCTGCTGGGGTTTTTGGGCAGTTTGACCTGGCTGGCGAAATCCTCTGGGTGGCGGTTGTTACCGGCTGAAGACGAGCAGAAAATCACGCTTACCAATTTGACTACGACGGGAAATGTCGCGTGTGCGGCAGTTTCTGCCGATGGCAAATATGTCGTATACGGGCTGACAGAACCCGCTCAGCGTGCCAGTTTGTGGGTCATGCAACTGGAAACGCTGACCACTCAGCAAATCCTGCCTTCCGCCGAAATTCAGTACCACGCCGTGGCGTTCACTCCTGATGGGCAATTTATCTATTACGTCGCCAAGGAAAATGATGCGCCGCGCAGGCTCTATCGCGTGTCTGCGCTGGGAGGCCCAACCAAAAAACTGATCGAAGATGTGCAAACGGCGATTTCATTTTCGCCGGATGGCAAACGATTGGCTTTTCGGCGTGCGAGCGATACGCGCCGACAAGCAGTGCTGTTCATTGCCAACGCGGATGGCAGCGGCGAACGTGAAATTGCGGCGACCAATTATCCCGAAATGATCGGTGACCCGGCGTGGTCTCCGGATGGAAAGATGATTGCGTGTGCTGCGGGCCACGTCGAAGGCGACACCAGTATGTACGTCATGGCTGTGCGTGTTGATGATGGCGCAATCAAGCCGATCACGGCGCAACGTTTTCGCTGGGTTGGTCAACTGGCCTGGTTGCCCGATGCTGGCGGGCTTGTGCTGATCGGCAGGCGCACACAGGCAGAAATCAATCAGGTTTGGCGGTTGGATTATGCCACTGGCGAGGCGCGGCGCGTCACCAGCGACAGCAATCATTACAACCGGCTGAGTCTTTCTGCCGACGGCAAAACGCTGGTGGCGACGCAAACCAAACAGGTCACGAATATGTGGATGATTCCGCGCACTGCGCCGGAACGCGCCGAACAGATTACGTTTGGCGCAGGCGGATATCGCGGACGGCTTGCGTGGACGCCCGAGGGCAAAATTGTTTATGACTCAGAAGTGGGTAACGCCGCGACCATTTCCGTGATGAACGCCGATGGCAGCGGGCAAAAACAGTTGCTGGGCGAACAGGTGAATAAAGCGTATGCGGGCCACGTGCACGCTTCGCCCGATGGACGTTACCTCGTGTTTGCCTCTGATGTTGGCGGCGGCAGACACATCTGGCGCATGAATTCCGATGGCGGCAATCTGGCCCAGCTTACCAACGGCGAGGGCGAAGATTCACCACATTGCTCGCCCGACAGCCGTTGGGTGTTTTACACGAAACTCGAACGCGGCGGCACGGGACGCCCGACGATTTGGCGTGTTGCGATTGACGGCGGAACACCGATCCAATTGACCGATGAGTTCACGGCCTATCCGGCGGTTTCGCCCGACGGAAAGATGTTTGCCTGTGCGCACTCCAGGCCCACCCAGCCCTGGCGGTTGGCGATTTATCCAATTGAAGGCGGCAAACCGCTCAAAATCTTTCCGCAATCAATTCAAGGGGTGCCGCTGATTCGCTGGACGCCCGATAGCCGCTTTCTGACGTATGACGAAAATCCCATCGGCCCAGCCAAATTGTGGCTGCAAGCCGTGGAAGGCGGTCAGCCGACAGTGTTGGCCGAATTTGTCTCTGACCGCATTTTCGGATTTGACTGGTCGCCCGACGGAACGCGGCTGGCGTGTGTGCGCGGTTTTTGGGCCGCGAATATGGTCTTGCTCAAAGACTTTCAATGACCGAGCAGCATCACGCCTGATCCATCGCTGAAAATTCCCGCGACGCAACCAGTCATCAACGTCGCCAACGTTGCCGCCAACAACGCGCGAAAGCCCAGCGCCGCCAGATCATCACGTCGCGATGGAGCCAACGCCGCCGTGCCGCCGACAAAAATCGCAATCGAAGCCACGTGCGTAAAGCCGCACAGCGCATAGGTCAAAATCACGACCGTGCGCGGATCGCTCAATTGCCCGCTGACGATCATCTGTGACAAATCCTGATACGAAACGACTTCGGTCAGCAGCACGCGTTCGCCCAGCAATTTGCCTGCTTCGGCAATGTCGGCCCGCGCAATGCCCAGCAACGCGGCAAAGGGATAAAAGACCCAGCCCAGAATCTTTACAATCGAAAGCGGTTCTGACAGCCCCAGCCAGCGGCTCGGCAAACCGATGAATTTATCCAGCAGGGCCACCAAACCGAGCCCGGCGACGAGCAAGGCAGAAATGCCTGCGGCCAGTTTCAAACCATCCATTGAACCTTCGATGATGGCGCTCATCAGATTGCGCGCGTGCGGCACTTCTTCTTCTTTGGGAATGGCGCTGATGGTTTCGGGCGTGTCGCTTTCGGGCAACAACAATTTGCCCATCACGACTGCCGCTGGGATGGCGATCACCGATGCCGACATCAAATGACCGGCGATTTGCGGAAAGCTTTTGCTGAGCAGGATCACATACAATCCGAGCGTGGTCGAAGCCGCCGTCGCCATGCCGGTGCTAAGCACGGTCATCAATTCCGAACGTGTCATGCGTTCCAGGTAAGGCCGCACGACCAGCGCCGATTCAACACCCACAAAAATATTGGCTGCGCTCGACAACGATTCCGCGCCGCTGATGCCCATCGTGCGATGAAAGAGTTTGGCAAACAGACGCACGATGAATTGCAAAATGCCGAAGTGATAGAGCGCCGCCGCAAAAGCCGAAAAGAAAATGGCAATCGGCAATGCCTGAAACGCCAAAATGAAGCCCAGCGGTCCGCTTTCGCTTTTGCCGGTTGAGAGCGGGCCGAGCAAAAAGTCCGCGCCCGCTTTTGAGGCTTCGAGCAGCGCCATCACGCCGTCATTCAGCCATAAAAACAGTTGCCGCGAACCGGGCAGGCGAAACACAAGCAGACCGATCAGCAATTGCAAACCCATGCCCCAGGCGACGGTCTTCCAATTCACGCGTCGGCGATCGGCAGAAAACACCCAGGCCAGTCCGGCAAAAACAAAAAATCCCACGAGCGAAATCAAATGCTGTGTCATCGAGTGAACCTCTGTCGGGAGTGAAAATCAGTGTTGAGGGACGGCACACAACTTCCCTGTCATTGACCTCGGCGATTGCCATGACGCTGGTCAACGCAACTTCTTGCATTGTTGCGGAAATCTGTGGGAAGCTACGGCGCGCTAGTAATACCGCATCGCAACTCATCAAACACAATCTGGGGAAAACTCGTCGTGATTCTAAAAGTCTTCGCAGACAAAATCCAATTGGGCCAAGCTGCGGCTGCGCAAGCCGCGACCGCCATCAAACAGGCCATCGCCGCGCGCGGCCAAGCGCGCATCATCGCCGCCACCGGCATGTCGCAATTCGAATTTTTGCAGGCCTTGATTGCCACGCCAGGCATTGACTGGACCAAGGTCGAAATGTTCCACCTGGATGAATACGTGGGATTGTCGCTGACGCATCCGGCCAGCTTTCGCAAATATTTGCTCGAACGCTTTATCGAACCGGCGGGCATCGTGAATCACCACTTGCTCGACGGCGAACGTGATCCGCAAGAAGTTTGCCGCACCGTCGGCGACTTGATCGCGGCGGCGCCGATTGACGTGGCGTTTGTCGGCATCGGCGAAAACGGCCATTTGGCGTTTAATGATCCGCCCGCAGATTTTGAAACCGACGCGCCCTACATCGTCGTCAACCTGGACGAAGCATGCCGCCGTCAGCAAGTCGGCGAGGGGTGGTTTGCCGGAATGGACGACGTGCCGCAACAGGCGATTTCGATGAGCGTCAAACAGATTCTGAAGGCGCAAGAAATCATCTGCATCGTGCCCGACACGCGCAAAGCCGAAGCCGTGCGCAATTGTTTTGAACGGGAAATTTCGCCGCTCTATCCGGCTTCGATTTTGCGCACACACGACAACACGGTTGTGTATCTTGATCAAGCAAGCGCTGCGCTGCTCAAGGCAGAAACCATCACCAACTGAGACGCCATGAAAATCATCGCCCGCTCGTTTTTCGCCGCTGCATTTGTGCTGAGCATTGCGTTGTTGCTGACGCCGTCCGGCAAGAATTCCGCTCAGGAACAAATCATCAAAGTCGGCATCATCGGCACTGATACGTCACACGTTCCGGCCTTTACCAAACTGCTCAACGATCCGAAAGAGCCGGGCCACATTCCCGGCGCGCGCGTCGTGGCGGCCTTCAAAGGCGGCAGCCCGGATGTCGAATCCAGCCACACGCGCGTCGAACGTTTCGCCACGGAACTCCACGATAAATATGGTGTCGAGATCGTCGCCTCCATCGAAGAACTGCTGAGCAAGGTTGACGCCGTCCTGCTCGAAAGTGTGGATGGCCGCCCGCACCTGGCACAGGTGCGTCCGGTCTTCAAAGCCAAAAAACGAGTCTTCATTGATAAACCGTTTGCCGCCAGTTACGCCGACGCACGCGAAATCGTTCGCCTGTCGCGCGAAAGCAACACGCCGTTTTTCAGCTCGTCCAGCTTGCGTTATGCCAACGATGTCGTTGCGCTGAAATCCAAACCGGAACTCGGCGGGATTCTGGGCGCGCTCACCTTTAGCCCTTCGCCGACCGAACCGCATCACCCGGATTTGTTCTGGTACGGCATTCACGGCGTCGAAACGCTCTACACGTTGATGGGGCCGGGCTGTGAATTTGTGTCACGAACGAATTCTGCCGGAGCCGATGTCGTCACCGGCAAATGGAAAGACGGACGGCTCGGCACGTTTCGCGGCATCCGCGAAGGCAAACAGGATTACGGCGCAGTCGTTTTCGGCGCGAAAGCTACTGCTGCCACGACGCCGCCGATGAAAGTGGATTACCGCAACCTGCTGGTCGAAATCATCAAATTCTTCCAAACCGGAGTTGCGCCCATTCAACCCGAAGAGACGTTGGAAATGATGGCTTTTATGGAAGCCGCCGATTTGAGCAAGGCTCGTGGCGGCGTGCCCGTGATGCTAAGAGAGATTTCAGATCGAAAGTGATCGGCGAAGAATTTACCAAGTGGCTGGCTTGTTCAGGCTTTTCCCGGTTGGCGTGATGAATGGATCAGGAAATTGGTGGCGTGTGTAGGCTTCCTTTTTGATTTCGATGTGCAGGGAGGCGAGCTTGGCTAATTCCTGGTTATGCCGTTTGTATGGCAACAGAAACCCGATGGTCTTTTGTGGAAAAAGGCTTTGCGCGGTTCGCACAGCGGGAACGATGTCCGTGTCACCGGTCATCAACATTGCTGTGTCGCATTGGTCGGTTATCAGAATTTCCATCAATTTGACCGCCAAGGCGACGTCGGTTTCTTTCTCTTCGTAGCGTTTGATCTTTTGTCCGCAATGATCGCAAAGTATTTGCTTCTTTTTGAACCGGGATAACACCACTGAAACGCCAGTGGCCTGCAAACTTTCGGTGTAACGCAGATGGCGTTTGACAACGTCCGGCTTGAAAGCTTCGATGTGTCTGGCGAGAGCAGAAAAGTAAAAAACGCCGGTGACCTGAGCGTTATTTCCAATGGCGTGCAAATAAGACCGGCAAAGAGAATGAATGTCCAACCACTTGGTTCCCGCGCCTTGTAGACCAAGATCTTGGCTGGCGCTTTTGACCGAGTGATAAAGATTGAATCCGTCTATCAAAAAGGCTGTTCGATTCATGGCTAGAAAAAAGAAAACCTCCGGGTCGCAACCCGGAGGGGACTGGCGAGCCTTGCGACCCAACCAGTGTTGATGTTCACAGGCATCTTCATTGTCTATTATCTGAATGTCAAGCTTTGGCTCCCTGCTGGCTACAAACGTGTTTAGGAGAACTGATGAAACAACGACTGACTTTTTTCGCAATGATGATTTTCTTGTTGGCAATTGTTCCGCCTGCGGTTTCGATTGCACAACAAAAAGGCAAGGCTATGGAAGTCAAAATCATGACCCTTGATCCCGGTCACTTTCACGCCGGGCTGGTGCAAAAAGAAATGTATCCCGGTGTGTCGACGCGTGTGGACGTGTATGCGCCGCTCGGGTTTGATTTGTACGAACACCTGAAACGCATCGCCGGGTTCAACAATCGCAAAGACAATCCGACCAAATGGGAAATGGAAATTCACGCGGGGGGCGATCCGCTGGCGCGTATGTTGGCTGAACGTCCGGGCAACGTCGTGACCATGGCCGGGCGCAATCAAGGCAAAATTGATCGCATCAAAGCTTCGGTCGAAGGCGGCTTGAATGTTCTGGTGGACAAACCCTGGATCATCAACGCGTCGGATTTTCCGAAACTGGAAGCGACGTTCAAAGCTGCCGAAACCAAGAAGTTGATCGCCTACGACATCATGACCGAGCGGTCGGAAATCACGACCATTTTGCAGAAAGAGTTGATCCACGCGCCTGAAGTCTTTGGCGAAATGCAGAAAGGTTCGGAAAGCGATCCGGCGGTTTATATCGAAAGCATTCACCACATTCTGAAAGTCGTGGCGGGCGCGCCGAACATTCGCCCGGCTTGGTTTTTCGATGTCAAACAGCAGGGCGAAGGCGTCGCCGATGTCGGCACGCACCTGGTTGATCTGGTGCAATGGATGCTCTTCCCTGAACAGGTGATTGATTACAAGAAAGACGTCAATGTGCTTTCGGGCAAACGCTGGCCGACGGTCATGACGCTGCCTGAGTTTTCGCGCGTGACGAACGAAAAAGCGTTTCCTGATTATCTGTCTGCCAGCGTCAAAAATGGCAAGCTGGATTATTACTGCAACGGGGCAATGACCTATGCCTTGCGCGGCATTCACACCAAACTGGATGTGATTTGGAATTACGAAGCGCCGACAGGCGGCGGTGATACGCACGTGGCGATTTTCAAAGGCACAAAATCCAGTTTGGAAATCCGCCAGGGCAAGGAAGAAAACTGGAAGCCGGAACTGTACGTTGTGCCAAACAGCGCCAGCAGCAAGGCCGAAATTCTGGCGGCGCTGAAAAAGAAAGTCTCCGCCTTGCAAGCAAAGTATGCGGGCGTCGGCGTTGAAGAGCGCGGCAACAGATTGTTAGTGACCATTCCCGACAAATTCCGTGACGGCCACGAAGCCCACTTTGCCGAAGTCATGCGCCGCTTCCTGGGCTATTTGCGCGATCCGAAAACGCTGCCTGTCTGGGAAAATCCGAACATGCTGGCGAAGTATTACACCACCACCAAAGGGCTGGAGATGGGCTATCGCGCGACAACCGCGTCGAAGTAAGTGAGGAAGAACCATGTCAAATCAATTCCTCGCACTGACCGAGATTCTCTACGCCTACATCTTGAATAATTCCCTGCGCGAGCCAGAGGTGTTGCGACGGCTGCGCGAAGAAACCGAAGCCTCAAATCCGATGGCGATCATGGCCATTTCACCGGTGCAGGGCCAGTTCATGATGCTTTTGTTGCGGTTGATTGGCGCGGTGAAAACGCTGGAAGTCGGCGTTTTCACCGGCTATAGCTCGCTGTGCACGGCGCTGACGATTCCGGCGCACGGTCGCGTGTATGCCTGTGACGTTAGCGAAGAGTGGACTTCGGTCGCGCAACGCTATTGGGCAGAAGCAGGCGTGGCAGACAAAGTCACGCTGAAGCTTGCGCCGGCGGTCGAAACGCTCGATGCCTTGTTGGCCGATGGACACGCGGGGACGTTCGATTTCGCGTTTATTGACGCCGACAAAGCGAATTACGACGCCTATTACGAACGTGCCTTGAAACTCGTCCGCAACGGCGGGTTGCTCGTTTTCGACAACATGCTCTGGTACGGCAAAGTCGCGGATGACAACGAACAGGATGCCGACACCGTGGCGTTGCGCGCGCTCAATGCGAAGCTGCATAACGACGACCGTGTGTTTACCAGTTTGATTGGCGTTGGCGACGGCATGCATCTGGCAATTAAACAACACGACTGATTGGGCAACACGACTGATTGGACTGAGGCATAGACGCCTTACGCCAACACAACAGCTAAAGCGTTCACCACAAGAAGCGTAATCGGCCGGCGTCGTCAAAGACGATGCTGGTTACGTTTTTTGTGGTGAATTCTTTTTCGTCATCCTTCATCACGTTCACATAAAAACACGGAGGATTCGCGGATGAAATCGCGTCATGCGTTGGGGCTTGCCTTGGCCTTCACCGGCATTGCAGGCGGTTTGCTGGCAACAGTATTTCTTTCGCCGTTAGGGCCAAAAGGCAGTTCGATCACGGTCGGCGACGGTTACACGATTCAGGTTCCGGCGGGGTTCACCATCGAACGCGTCGCTGAACCGGAAAACGTGCAATATCCGATGATGGCCGTGCTGGATGAGCGCGGGCGATTGTTTGTCGCTGAATCGTCGGGCAAAAACGTCAAAGGCCGCGATATGCCCAAAAATCCCGAATGCCGAATCAGTGTTTTAGCAGATGAAGACGGCGATGGAGTGTATGAACACAGCCAGGTGTTTGCCGATAAACTGAGTCTGCCGATGGGCGCGTTGTGGCATCGCGGCAGTTTGTATGTTGCTTCGCCGCCGGATTTCTTTCGCCTGGATGATGCCGACAATGACGGCGTGTCAGAACATCGCGAAGTGCTTTTGACTGGCTGGAACATTCTGAACACCGCCAGTTTGCACGGGCCGTTTTTAGGGCCGGACGGATTGCTGTATCTGACGCACGGTCGCCACGGGTACAAGATTCAAACCAAAGAAGGCACACAGTTGGAAGGGCTGGCTTCGCGCATCTGGCGTTGCCGCGAAGACGGTTCGGCGCTGGAACGCGTCTGCGGCGGCGGATTCGACAATCCGGTCGAACTGGCATTTACACCGGCGGGCGAAATGATCGGCACAATGACCTATTTTGTTGATCCGCAAAACGGTCAGCGCGACGCCTTGATGCACTTTGTCGAAGGCGGCGTGTATCCCAAACCGCATCCGGCGGTCAGCGAATTCAAACGCACCGGGGATTTGATGCCGGTGATGAGCAAGTTTGCGCGCATCGCGCCCTCGGGGTTGTTGCAATATCGCGGCACGAGTTTCGGTGAGGAATACCAAGGCAATCTGTTCACCGCGCAATTCAATCCGCACCGCATTCAACGCCACGTGCTCTATCGCGAAGGCGCAACCTTTCGCACCGAAGACACAGATTTCGTGACGTCGAATGACCCGGACTTTCACCCGACCGATGTGATCGAAGACGCCGACGGCAGTTTGCTTTTTCTGGATACGGGCGGCTGGTACGTAGACGCCTGTCCGCTGTCGAAAATCGCCAAAGCCGAACGCAAAGGCGCGATTTACCGCGTGCGCAAAGCCGGTGCGTCGCCTGTGGATGATCCGCGCGGCGGCAAATTGAATCTGGCTTCGTTGTCGGTAACCGAACTGGCTGCTCACCTGAGTGACAAGCGCCCAGCCGTTCGCGAACACAGCCTGGAATTGTTGCTGACCAAGGGCGAAGCCGCGACAGAAGCGCTGACCGGAATTGCCCAAGGAGTTGCCCCAAATGCTGCCGAGGCCGAGGTTCGATGCGCTGCGGTCTTTGGATTGGGGCGCATCGGTTCTGCTGCGGCTTTGGCGGTTGTGCGTGCGGCGCTTGATGACGCCGATTTTCAGGTGCGCATCGCAGCGGCGCGCGTCGCCGGAATCAGCAAAGATCGTGCGGCTGTGGATCGTTTGAGCCAGATGGTGCAACTCGACCAATTGCCTGTACGGCGACAGGCGGCGACTTCGCTAGGACAAATCGGCGATGGCAGCGCGGCGCGTGCGCTGCTTGCCGGAGCGGCTGATGTGGATGATCGCTTTGTCGAACACGCCATCATTTATTCGCTGATCGAACTCAAGGCGTCTGCCGAAGCGATGGCGGCGCTGAATGCTTCGTCGTCCAAAGTGCGCAAAGCGGCATTGATCGCGCTCGATCAAATGGACGGCAATCCGTTGCGGCGCGAACAGGTTGCGCCGTTGTTGGCAGATGCCAATGATGAATTGCGCCGGGCGGCGTTGTGGGTGATTTCGCATCACGCAGACTGGGCCGCCGCCGTGCTCGATTTTTTGCGCGCCGGATTGCGTACGCCGAAATTTGACGCCGCCGAAAGCGAAGCTCTGCGCGAAACGCTGTTGGCGTTTGCCGCCGACGCGCAGGTGCAAACGCTGGTGCAGGATTCGCTGCGCGACACGTCGTTGCCCGCCGAACGGCAGTTGTTTTTGCTCGAAACCATCGAACGCAGCGCGCTCAAAAAACTGCCTGACGCGTGGGTCAGCAGCCTTCCCGGTTTGCTGACCCACGCAGATTTGCGCGTGCGCCAGCGAACGATTGGTTTGATTCGCGCTCGCCGTCTCGAAGCGTTGGATCAGGAACTGACTGCGCTTGCGCGTCAGTCTGGCGAAGCGCCCGAAATTCGCGTGGCTGCTATTTCGGCTCTGGTCGCGCGCGATCCCAAACTGCCGGAAGACGCATTCACCTTTTTGCTCGGCGTGTTGCAAAACGAACGAGAACCGGGCTTGCGCATGGCTGCCGCGCAAAGTTTGGGGCAGGCCGAGCTAAGCGATGCGCAATTGCTGCCGCTGGCGCAACAGGCCGTCGCCCAGGGAGATTCGCTGACGCTTTCGCCGTTGCTCGAAGCCTTTCGCAATACCAAAGACGACCGCGTCGGAGATGCTTTGATCGTCGCTTTACGCAATCCCAAAGTGAACTTGGAAGCCATCGGCGGCAAACGCATCGAACAGTTGTTTCAGCATTTCTCGGCGCGCACGCGTCAGGCTGCCACGGGAATTCTGGCGCAGTTTCAATCTGAAGAAGCCGCTCGCGTGGCGCGCTTGCGTCAATTGGAACCGCTCTTGACTGCTGGCGGCGATACCGGCAGCGGGCGCAACATCTTTTTTGGCAAACGCGCGGCCTGTGCCAGTTGTCACACCATCGGTCGCGAAGGCGGGCACGTGGGCCCGGATTTGACTTCGATTGGCGCGATTCGTTCTGGCCACGACATTCTCGAAGCGATCGTGTTTCCCAGCGCGACGATGGTTCCCGGGCACGAATCGCGGCGCGTCGAAACCAAAGCGGGCAAGGTTTATAGCGGCGTGGTCAGCGAATTCGAATCTGATCGCACGGCTGTTGTGCTGGTGATGGGGCCAAACGACAAAGTGCGCATTCCGCGCGATGACATCGCTTCGTTGACGGCTTCGACGGTGTCTTTGATGCCGGATGGATTTGCCACGCAATTGACGCAAAAAGAGCTGACCGATTTGCTGGCATTTCTGAAAGCGCAGAAGTAAGTCGGCGCAAGAAAGATTGCTGTGCCTGGTTGGCAGTGGTTCTATAATGGCGGTTGTCCACAACTGCTAACCGCACTCAAGGAGTTATTCGCAATTTTATGAAGTACAAAGAGAATGTTCTGGAATTGATTGGCGGTACGCCGCTCGTCAAACTCAACAAACTGACGCGCGGGCTGAAGCCATTGGTGCTGGCCAAAATCGAATCGTTGAATCCGGGCGGCAGCGTCAAAGATCGCATTGGCCGCGCCATGATTGACCGCGCCGAACAAATGGGCGATTTGAAACCCGGCGGCACTGTCGTCGAAGCGACCAGCGGCAACACCGGCATCGGACTGGCGTTGACCTGTGCTGTGCGCGGTTATCGCTGCATTTTTGTGATGACCGACAAAGCCAGCCAGGAAAAGGTACGTTACCTGAAATCGCTCGGCGCTGACGTGATTGTCGTGTCTTCTGCCGCGAAACTGGATTCGCCGGATCATTACGTCAACACTGCCAAACGCATCGCGGCAGAAACACCCAACGCGATTTTGACTAACCAATACGCCAATCCCGCCAACCCCGAAGCGCATTATCGTTCGACCGGCCCGGAAATCTGGGAACAGACGGACGGCAAAATCACGCACTTTGTCGCCGGCATGGGCACTGGCGGGACGATCAGCGGCACCAGCCGCTATCTGAAAGAGAAAAATCCGAACATCAAAATCATCGGCGCTGATCCGTATGGTTCAGCGATCAAAGGCTTCAAGGAAACCGGCAAGCTGATGGCGGCTTCGCCGTATCTGGTTGAAGGCATCGGTCAGGAAATCATCCCGGAAAACGTGCACCTGAAATACATTGACGAGATCATCAATGTCACCGACCGCGATTCGTTCAACACGGCGCGGCGGTTGGGCCGCGAAGAAGGCATTTTCTGTGGTGGCAGCAGCGGCACCATTGCCTGGGCAGCGTTGAAAGTCGCCGAGACGCTAACCGAAAACGACGTGCTGGTTTTTATCATCTGTGACACCGGCGAACGTTATCTGTCGAAATTCCTCTCTGATGAGTGGATGAAGGAAAAGCAGTTGCTCGGTTCCGAACGGATGACGATCGGATTGCTCAACGAATTGAAGCTGCACGCGGGCAAACAACGGCTGATTTCTGTGACGCCTGATGCCACCATCGGTGACGCGATGGAACTGATGAACAATCACGGGTTGTCGCAATTGCCTGTGTTGGCCGAAGGAAAATCCGTGGGGAGCGTGCGCGACAATCGCGTGTTGTCGCTCTTGCTCGACAATCGCGATTTGTTGCAAGACCCCGTGACCAAGGTCATGGATGTTTCGTTTCCTGTGGTAGATGAAAACGTGGAAGTCGGGCGAGCAAAGATGTATTTGAAAGAATCACCGGCAATTCTGGTCGAAGAATACGGACGCATTGTTGGTTTGTTGACGCGTCACGATGTGTTGGACATCCCTGTTTGACGCAGCGTCGTTGCTTGCTGTGCAAACGAAAAAGAAAAGCCGTCTTCGGTGCGTTGGTCGCGCGAAGACGGCTTTTTTATCAAGCGTTACTGTGCGTTGGTTAGTCGAAATCGAATTTATAGATGTCTTCGATATTGGTGTCTGGTGAAAGCAGCAACAGATCATTCAGATAACCGGTGTGCAAGTCATACACCCAGCCGTGAATGTAAGGGCGCTGCTCGTCTTTCCAGGCGTGTTGCACAAATGATGTTTCCGCCAGTTTCCACACCTGTTCCTGGACGTTGAGTTCGACCAAACGGCGAAACCGGCGATCGCCATCAGCGATGCCGTCGAGTTCGTGTTGGTGCAGGCGGTAAACGTCTTTGATGTTGCGCAACCATTTGTTGATCAAGCCCAAATGTTTGTGCGAAAGGGCGTTTTTGACGCCGCCGCAACCATAATGGCCGCACACGATGATGTGTTTGACCTTGAGCACCTCCACCGCATATTGCAACACGCTCAGCATGTTGAAATCCGTGTGGATGATTTGATTGGCGATGTTGCGGTGCACAAACAGCTCGCCGGGTTCGGTGCCCGTGACGTCTTCGGCGGGGACGCGGCTGTCAGAACAGCCAATCCACAAAAACTCTGGCGTCTGGTCTTCCGCCATGCGCAGGAAATAATCTTCACGCACAGACAATTTATCTTTTACCCAGGCCTTGTTAGCCAGCAATAATTTTTTGTAGCTTTCCATCGAGTCCCCCCTTGCGATAGTTCTGCGATTTGGATTGGAAGTGTTTCAATTCCACATTGATATTGCGGAAGCGCGCCGATTCCATAAAGTCCGCGACCACGTCGTAAATATCCGTGTCAATAAACGTTGCTTTGGTGCCGTCAATGATCAGGCTGGAATTGGGCGGAATGGCCAACAGATGATCTTTCAGCTCGGTCTTGTTGACGAAAGACACATCCTTGTTAAAGCGAATCAGATAGTAATTGTCCTGGTTGACTGATGTCATTGCGGCGTGGTGATTGGTGCGAATGACGAAAAACAGTCCGACGACCATGCCGATGGCGATGCCAACCAGCAAGTCGGTAAAGACGATCGCCAAGACGGTGATGATAAAGGGCAGGAACTGATCCAACCCGGCGCGATACATCTTTCGGTATAGCTCAACTTTGGTCAGTTTGTACCCGACCATAAACAGAATCGCCGCCAAACAAGCCAAGGGGATGCGATTGAGCAAGGTCGGAATCAACAGCACGCAGAAGAACAGCAAAATGCCGTGCAGGAAGGCTGACGTGCGTGTGCGCGCACCGGCATACACGTTGGCTGAACTGCGCACGATCACTGCCGTGATGGGCAGCCCGCCAATCAGGCCAGAAACCAAATTGGCGATTCCTTGCGCTTTGAGTTCCTGGTTGGTGGGCGAAATACGGCGAACCGGATCGAGTTTGTCTGCCGCTTCGACGGACAGTAACGTTTCGATGCTGCCAATGATGGCAATCGTCAGCCCTGTGACATAGACCTGTTTGTTGCTTAACGCGCTCCAGTCGGGCAGCGTGAATTGGTGGAAGAAATCGTTCAGCCCCGACGCTACCGGCAAGGTCACGAGGTGGTTGTCTTCAATTTTCAGAGGATTATTGAACGCGAGACGGCAGATTTCGTTGATCGCCACGCCCAGCGCCACAACGATCAATGGGCCAGGCACGAGCTTGAACACTTTGTAGCGTTGTAGAAACGGCTGTTCCCACAATAGCAATACCGCCATTGAAACCGCTGTGATCGTGATGGCTGTCGGGTGCGCGGTATAAATGGCTGAAATGATGTCAGAAAGCGTGTTGCTCTTGATGTCCATTTCAAAGAAGAAATCAAAGTCTCCTTCGAAATGCTGGTCTCGTCCCAGCGCGTGCGGAATCTGTTTCAGGATGATGACAACGCCAATTGCCGCCAGCATTCCTTTGATGACCGCGTTGGGCACGTAATTTCCGATCACGCCGGCGCGCAAGAATCCCAGTCCCAATTGGAACAAGCCTGACAGCGTGACGGCCACCAGGAACACGCGGAAGGAGCCAAGATTCTGAATGGCAGTTGCCACGATGAC
>JAEUQO010000313.1 GCA_016789605.1 Acidobacteriota bacterium | reverse complement strand
CCAAACAAACTCCACGCTCAATGACAACGACAAACAATGAAACGCGCGATTGCCAGAGCGTTCCCGGGCGATTGGCGCGGGAGCAAACACCATGTCCATGCAACGAATTGCACTGCTGATGATTTTGTTGCTGGCGAGCAGTTCGCTGGCCACGGCACAAACAACAACTGCGGGCCAAGAATCGCAAACGGAGCTGGAACTGTTGCGAGAAGGGTTGCGACAGATGCGACAACAGCTTGAACAGATGGAAGCGCGCATCAACACGCTTGAAGCTGAAAAGAAGATGGCGCAGGCAATTGCACCGACCGCGTCTGCTTCCACGGCAACACTGACCAAAGAGGATCGCAATGTGTTGGATTTCTGGCGGGGCACGACATTCAACCTGATGGTGGATGGCTATTACGGCTACAACTTCAATCGTCCAGTCGGCGGCGTCAATTTGCTGCGCGCTTACGACGTGGCCAGCAACAGCTTCAGCTTGAACCAGGCAACGCTCGTGATCGAACGCGCTCCCGATGTCGAAGCTGGTCGCCGGTTCGGTGCGCGTGTGGATTTGCAATATGGCCAGGCGACTGAAACCGTGCAGGGCAATCCCGCCAACGAACCGCGTCCGCAGGTATATCGCAATGTTTGGCAGGCTTATGGAACTTATGTCGCGCCCATCGGCAAAGCCTTGACGGTGGATGTCGGCAAGTTCGCGGGCGCACTCGGTTATGAAACCAACTTTACGAAAGACAACTTCAATTATTCACGGGCGTACTGGTTCAACTTTCTGCCGTTTTATCACTTCGGTTTTCGCAGCAGCTACAACGTCAACGACAAACTGACCGTCACGCATTGGCTGGTGAACGGCGCAAACCAGTCCGAAGACTTCAACGGCTTCAAATCGCAGGCTGTATTGCTGACGATCAAACCCACCAATCGCGTCACGTTGCAAACGAACTATTACGCGGGCAAAGAGCAACGCGACCGTCATCCGGCGCTCAATCCCGGCTTCGCTTCATTGCCGACGCAACCCGGACTTTCGACGGATGTCATTCAGCCCGTCCCGGAAGGCCGCTTTCACGTGCTGGATGCCTACGCCACGTTCAACGTCACGGACAAACTGACGCTGACGCTGGAAGGCGATTACGTCGTCAACCGCGTGCAGGAAACTTCCGCGCCTTCGCGCGTGACGGGCGGTGCGGCTTACGCGAGGTATCAGTTCACGCCGAAACTCGCGCTGGCTGGCCGCTTTGAATATCTGTCGGATCGCGGTGGGCTGTTCAGCAGCAAGACGCAGGCGTTGAAAGAACACACGCTGACGGCGGAATACAAACTGGCCGAAGGCTTCCTGATGCGCGGCGAATACCGGCGCGATTTTTCCAATCAACCGTTCTTCCTGACCGAACGACCCGGCTTGCTGAAACAAGAACAGAATACGGCGACGCTCGGTTTGGTGTGGTGGTTCGGACGCAAACAAGGCAATTGGTAAACACGAAGGAGAAACATGCTCGATCTGATTTTTATCTCCGTCACGGTGGGGTTCTTTCTGCTTTCGCTGGCGTACCTGCGCGGCTGCGAGAAGCTGCAATAGAGGAAAGACTTATGAACTGGGAATCTGTTTTATCGCTCGTTGCTTCGGCGCTGCTGCTGGTTTACCTGACCTACGCGCTGTTGCGACCGGAGAAATTCTGACCGGAAAATCTTTATGACACTCAATGGCTGGTTACAAATTCTGTTGTTCTTCGCGCTGGTGCTGGCCGTCACCAAACCGCTGGGCGCGTTTATGGCGCGCGTCTTCAACCGCGAACGAACCTTTCTTGATCCTGTCTTGCGTCCCGTTGAACGGTTGATTTACCGGCTGACCGGCGTGAACGAAGCACATGAAATGCGCTGGACGGAATACGGCACGGCGATGTTGCTCTTTAGCTTGGTTTCAATGATCGTGCTGTATTTGCTGCAACGTTTGCAGGCGTGGCTGCCGTTCAATCCGCAAAGGCTGGCCAATCTCGAACCGAGTTCGGCGTTCAACACTGCGGCTTCGTTCACGACCAACACCAACTGGCAAAGTTATGTGCCGGAAACCACGATGAGCTATCTGACACAGATGGCTGGTCTGACGGTACAAAACTTTGTTTCGGCGGCGGTTGGCATTGCACTGGCCATTGCTTTCATTCGTGGCATCGCGCAACGCGAGAAAGATACGCTAGGCAATTTCTGGGTGGATATGACGCGAGCAACGTTGTGGGTGCTGTTGCCGTTTTGTTTGGTCGGAGCATTGTTGCTGGTGTCGCAAGGCGTGGTGCAAAACCTGAAACCATACGACACAGTGACGCTGCTCGATGCGCAAGGCGAAGTGAAACCCCAAACCATCGCGCAAGGCCCTGTCGCTTCGCAGGAAGCCATCAAAATGTGGGGCACAAACGGCGGCGGATTTTTCAACGCCAATTCCGCGCATCCTTTTGAGAATCCCACGCCGCTGACGAACCTGTTGCAAATGTTCGCCATCTTCGCCATTTCCGCCGGATTGACCTACACGTTGGGACGAATGACCGGTTCGCCCAAACATGGCTGGGCGGTATTCGCGGCGATGGCGTTGCTGTTTTTCGTCGGTGTGAGCGTGGCGTATTGGGCAGAAGCGCGCGGCAATCCGATGCTTGCCGGTGTAGACCAAGCGACCACAGCGGCGCAGTCCGGCGGAAACATGGAAGGCAAGGAGGTTCGTTTTGGTATCGCCAATTCGGCGCTGTTCGCGACAGTGACGACGGATGCTTCG
>JAEUQO010000310.1 GCA_016789605.1 Acidobacteriota bacterium | reverse complement strand
GCGTCCGGTGATGAGCAGCAAATTGGAGTATCCATAATGGGCCTGAGCATAATCCGGGTTGTACTGAATGGCTTGTTTGAATTCCTGCTCGGCTCCTGCCCAATCCCATTCATAACGTAATCTGATCAGGCCCAGAGAGGTGTGTGCCTCGGGCAACGTGGGGTCAATTTCCAAAGCTTTTTGGGCCGCGCGATTGGCGGCGTTGGCGGCTTCTTCAGGCGGCATGATTCCGCCGTATGCCGTCGTTGTCAGCATCTGATATGAATCCGCCAGGCCTGTATGGGCGAGCGCATAGGTTGGGTCCAGATCAATGGCGCGTTGGAATTCTTTGAGAGCGTCTTTGATTAGCTTTACATCTCGCTGATTCCAGAAATGACGCCCGCGCAAGTACGCTTGAAATGCCTCTGGATCGCGCGGCTGGCCTAGCTCCAGGCGCCGTTTGTCTTCTTTGCTCAAGCGCAGCGACAAGACGCGCATGGTTTCAGCCGCCAGTTGTTTTTGCAGCGTCAGCGCATCGGTATTGCCTAGTTGATAGGTGCTTGCCCACAACCGAGTCGCGCTGGATGTTTCCAGCAGGAAGACTTCCAAAAACGGTATACCATCTTTGGTCAATGCCTTTCCCGCTAACAATGTGTCCGCACCTAACTGCTTGCCGATTTGTGCGAACTCGGCATCTTGCTCTGGCTTACTGGAAAGGGTGGAGGGCGCTTTGATTTTTATCGGAGACAGCCGGGAAAGCTGTTTGGCCAGACTTTCCGGCAAACCTGAAAAAATGTATTCGTAGGACTGACCTGCGCTTTCGTTGCGAAACGGAAGCACGGCCAGTGTTGGTACGGCTGTCCAGCGGTAATAGAAGTAAATAGAAACAACGACCAGAAGCGCCAGCGCGGCAGCGCCCAACAGTGGCTTCCGATCGCGAAGCGGTTTGGCCGGTTCGATGCCGTTTTGCAGGTTTTGTAGGTCTACCAGCAAGGCGCTGGCAGATTGATAACGCTGCTCCTTGTCTTTCTCCAGGCATTTTTTGACGATGCGCCCAAATCCGTGCGACAGGCCATTGGCGGTATAGGGCAAGACATCTGGCTGGGTGTTGAGAATCGCAGAGATCGTTTCGGCGTTGTTGTCTTTGGCAAATGGGTGTTTGCGGCTGACGAGTTCATAAAAGACTGCGCCCAGGCTGAAAATATCCGTGCGCTCATCGAGCCGCTCACCGCGCAACTGTTCGGGTGACATGTACGCAATCGTGCCGACGATCAGGCCGGCTTGCGAATATTGGCTTAGCGCATCAAGGCCAGCATTTTTCCCCTGTGTGACTTTGGCCAGACCGAAATCCAGGATTTTTAGCTGGCCGTTGGGAGTCAACATGATGTTGTGCGGTTTGATGTCGCGATGAATGACACCGTGTGCGTGGGCTTCGGTCAACGCGCTGGCCATTTGCAACGCCAGCGACAACGTCTGTTCCGGCTTGAGCGCTCCTCTTTGAATAAGATCAGAGAGCGACTCGCCCTCGATATATTGCATGACAATGAAGCTGTAACCATCAGCTTCGACAAAATCATGCACGACACAGATATTGGGGTGATCCAGTTGCGCGACGGCTTGTGCTTCCTTGGTCAACTGGCGGCGCGCTTTGGCATCTTTGGCCAAATGGCGCGCCAGGAATTTCAACGCAACAGGGCGGCCTAGTTTGGGATTTTCTGCCAGGTACACTTCACCCATGCCGCCTTTGCCCAGCAGCTTTTCAATTTTGTAGCCGCCGATGATTCGGCCACAGAGGATTTCGGAATTGTCGGTGGAAATAACCTTTAGCCCTTCGCCAAAGGCAGGGTTGGCCAGAAATTCTGGATCGTCATCTGCGGCGAGCAACGATTCGACGTCCGCACGCAATTCGTCATCGCCCGCGCACTCGCGCGCGAGAAAAGCCGCTTGTTCATCTGCGGAGAGGTCCTTGGCATCGTGAAACAACTCTTCGATGCGGTGCCAGTTGTTATGTGCCATGCTTGATTTCACGTGCGAGCCAGGCGCGCGCCAAATTCCAGTCGCGCGCGACCGTGATCGGCGCAACGTTTAATACTTCCGCGGTTTCCTC
>JAEUQO010000256.1 GCA_016789605.1 Acidobacteriota bacterium | reverse complement strand
TCCCTCTTTCATCCTCTCTGTCGTCAGCTTTTCGGTGCGTAATACCCGGTGCGTGAGCGGGCGGTGAAGCCGGGCTTTTTGACGCGTACGGTCAATTTGCGAAATGCGCCATCGCGTTTTTCGTTGGTCGAAAAAAAGCCCAGGACAAATTGAGTGCGGATTTGATCGGCCAGGCTGACAAACGTACGGTCGAGCTCTTTAAGCGACAGTTCATCGGCTTCTTCGCCTTGCGTACCGGGGGTGATGCGTGGGCGGAAGACTTCGCCGCCAGATTCGTTGGTCAGGGTTTCGAGCGCCCGTTCGGCAGCCAGGTCGCGCAGGTTTTGCGACGGGGCCAAATTGCCGGTGTAAACAGCAAAAATCACGGCGTCAGTTTGTTGAACGCGCGTCAGCGCTTCAAGCAGGTTTTTGTTGCTGGTCGTGTCGCCGCCGTCCGAAACGATGATGATGGCGCGGCGACCTTTGGTGTCTTTCAAATACTCTGACGCGAGGAAAATGCCGTCGTATAGTGACGTCGCGCCTTGCGCTTTGAGCTGCCTGAGCGCTTGCGTCAGCAACGTGATGCGATTGGTAAAATCCTGCAACACAACAACATCTGTCGAGACAGAAAACAACGCCGCGCGATCCTGCGCCCGCAACACGCGCTCAAAAAACTTGGCAGCGGCTTTGCGTTCGAAATTCAGCCGCTGCGCCACGCTCAACGAAGTATCGAACAGCATCACGATCTGGACTGGCAATTCGGCGTCGCGCGCAAAATTGGCGATGTCTTGCGGCACGCCGTCCTCGAGAATTTCAAAATCATCTTTGCCCAAATCAAGCGGCGCGTCAGGAGACTTTTTGGCAATCGTCGTGACGATCGTGATCAGATCGCTATTGATACGCAGCGTATCGCCTTCGTCTTTGGTCGGTGTGTTTTCTGGCAGGCGGATTTTGGGGATTGGATTGGGCAAAGGCGGCCGTTCGTTTTTTTGCTTTTTCGGATCGTTTTGGCCGCGTCCGCTTTGTCCGTTGACCTGCGTCAATGGCTGTCCGATCAACAGGCAAAAGCCAACCAATACGCCTCCTGCCAACCACACCCAACGGCGATTCTGCTGTTCGTGCCCAGTTTCCTTTGGCTTATTCACGTCTTTCATCCCTGCCCTGTCTTTTCCCTTCTTGTCACGCCAAGCCAGGTTCAAACCGTTTGCGCCTGACTTGCAGGAGCGGCCTCGCCGATTTGCTGCAACCATTCCTGAAACGCCTGTAAACCGCGTTCGACCTGGATGCGGTGACGGTCCTGTTTGCGCTTGGCCCGTTTTCTGATTTCCGGTTCCAACGGCGGCAACAAAGCAAACGTCGTATTCGCCGGTTGGAAGTTCCGCGCATCGGCATTGGCCAGATAATTGGTCAGCGAGCCAATCGCCGACAGTCGTGGCGGAATACCGGGTTCCTGTCCGAGCGCCAGGCGGGCCGCATTCATACCGGCGATCATGCCGGTCGCCATCGCTTCGGTGTAACCTTCGATACCCGAAATCTGGCCCGCGAACAGAACGCGCGGATGCTCGCGCATTTGCAGCGTCTCGCGCAGTAATTTCGGCGAACAGATATACGTGTTGCGGTGCATTTGCCCGAAGCGAATGAATTCGGCTTGTTCCAACCCGGGAATCAACTGCAACACACGCTTCTGCTCGCCGTATTTGATATGGCACTGAAAACCGACGATGTTGTAAGCATCCGCCAACAGGTTTTCGAGCCGCAATTGCACACAAGCATACGGTTCGCGACCGATGCGCGGATCAATCAAGCCGACCGGTTTCATCGGTCCGTAACGCAAAGTGTCAACGCCGCGCCGCGCCAGCTCTTCGATGGGCAAACAGCCTTCGAAAAACTTCCCTTCGTCTTCCATGCCTTCGTGCGGTTTGACGGTTTCCGCCGTCCTGAGCGCCTCGTAAAACCGCAAATACTCTTCTTTATCCATGGGGCAGTTGACGTAATCGTCGCCGCCTTTGCCATAGCGCGCCGCCTTGAACGCGATGTCGTAATTGATCGTTTCGCCGTCCACAATCGGCGAAATCGCGTCGAAAAAATACAAATCGCGTTCGCCCGTCAATTTGCCGATGGCTTCGACCAGCGAAGGCGACGCCAACGGTCCAGCCGCCACCACCGTAATTTCGTCAGGGTTGATCGTCGCGGCTTCGGTGCGCTGCAATTCGATCAGCGGATGCGCGGCGAGCCGTTCCGTCACCAACGCCGAAAACTTTTCGCGATCCACAGCCAATGCCCCACCCGCAGGGACAGACGCTTCTTTGGCCAGCGTGACGAGCAAACTGCCGCCCGCGCGCATTTCATCTTTCAACAAGCGCGGCGCGGTATTGGCTTCGTCGGATTTGAGCGAATTGCTGCACACCAATTCCGCCAATTGTCCGGTGCGATGTGCGCCCGTGCTACGTTCCGGGCGCATTTCAAATAGCCGCACGGCGACACCACGCCGCGCAATTTGCCAGGCGGCTTCCGAACCGGCCAGGCCTCCTCCGATAACGTTGACGAACTTCATTTCATTAACCACGAGCAAAACAACCTTTGTCTGCAAAATCGAACGGGCCGATCATATCAGATGGCGGCCAGATGCCAGCGCCGGGCCGCAGCAGCGCGCTTAGACACAGGCGACGGCGATTTCACCCACCACGCCAAAATCAGCGCGAAGCTGGTCGCCCTCGGTAATTGCCACGGGCTTGATGCACGTGCCCGTTGTCACAATATCGCCCACGCGCAAGCCATCTCCATAACGACTCAATTCGTTGGCGATCCAGGTCAGCGCCCAGCGCGGATCGCCCAGCACATTCGTGCCGCTGCCCGTCGCGGCTTCGCTGCCATTGCAATAGGCCGTCACGGCGTGTTCCGCCAGATTTATGTGCCGCCAATCCGCCGTAGTCGCGTGTCCCAAGACAAACCAACATGCGCAAGCGTTATCCGCAATGAGTTGCGGCGCGCCAACGCGCACAAAGTCTTCATAGCGCGAATCGGGGATTTCGATAGCCGGGTGTAAGGTCGCAACGGCAGAGAGCACTTCGTCTAAGCGGTATTCTTCGGGGCGTTTTGGCAAAGCCCGGCCAAAGCGAAAGGCAAATTCGGCTTCGGCGACGCGCATGCGATTGCCTTGCAACGAAACCGCGATGGGCGCGTTGGTCTCGGTCGCATGCAAAGTCCTATTTGCCAACAAGCGACCAGCCAACGGGCCATCCACGCCAATGTGCGCCTGTCCAGCCAGACTGGTCGCAGCAATTTTCCATCCCGCAACAGCCTGGCCAGACAAGCGAGCAAGCTCGGCCTGAATAGCGTAGCCTTCGGCGCGATCAGCCGGGCGGCAAACTGCGGGAAGTTCGTTGATACAAACGGCATCGCCCCAGCTTTGCCATAAAATTGCAGCAGCAGATTGAATGTCTGAAGGTTTCATAGTGTTGTTTCCCTAGGCGTTCTACTCTCAGCGAAACGTGATTACAAGACTGCCCAAGGCTTTTCCCGGCAAAGACTTTCTGATTTTGTAGCGGTATGGTTCAATCACGGCCATGCCAATCACACGACGACACTTTCTGCTGGGCAGCGCTGGCGCAGCCACGTTACCAGCCGCGATTTTGGCGCAAAGCAAAACACGCGCGCCGCGCATTTTGCTGCGCAGTTCCTGGCAAGTGGTGAACATCGGCGACATCGCACATACGCCCGGCGTGCTGGCGCTGCTGGAAAAGTATTTGCCTGACGCAGAAGTCCGCTTGTGGGCCTCGTCAGACCTTTCCGCCGAAGTCATCGCGATGGAACACAGACGCTTTCCGAAATTACAAATCGTCAAAGGCTCGCTTGGCACGGATGGCAAGGCCTCGACGGCAGCGTTACAAGAAGCCCTTACGTGGTGCGATTTCCTGTTGCACGGTTCGGGCGCATCGTTGGTTGCTGCCAAAGACGTCGCGGCGTTTCTTAAACACGTCGGCAAACCGTACGGCGTGTATGGCATCACGCACGGTTCGTTTTTTTCCGGCGACGACAAAGAGCTGCTCAGCCAGGCGAAATTCGTCTTCTTCCGCGATTCGGTGTCGCTGCAAACCGCCAAAAGTCAGGGCATAACGTCGCCCATTATGGAATTCGGCCCGGACGGTGCGTTCGGTTGTGATCTGCGCAACGATGGTCAGGCCGAAGCCTTCTTGCGCGCGCACGACCTGCAAACAGGCCAGTTTCTATGTTGCATTCCGCGCCTGCGCTACACGCCGTACTGGAAAATTCGCAATCAGGAAATGACCGACGAACAACGCCGCCGCGCCGCCCGCAATGACGAAATGGCCGAACACGATCACGCGCCGTTGCGTGCCGCGATCACAGCCGTGGTGCGCGAAACCAAGCTCAAGGTGTTGCTTTGCCCCGAAGATATGAGCCAGATGGAAGTCGGCAAACAATGGGTACTGGACAAGCTGCCGCCGGATGTCCGCGCACGTGTGGTCTGGCGCGAAAACTTCTGGCTGACGGATGAAGCCTTGAGCACCTATCTGCGTTCTGCCGGGCTGTTCGGCCTGGAAATGCATTCGCCGATTATGTGCATTGGCAATGGCATCCCGGCGATTGTGGGACGCTTTCAGGAACAAACCAGCAAAGGCTTTATGTGGCGCGACATCGGACTCGGCGACTGGCTCTTTGATTTTGACCAGGAAGCAGAGATCGCCCGTTATGTCCCCGCAGTACTCGCGTTGGCCAAAAACCCCGCAGCGGCTCGCGCCAAAGCAGCGCGCGCACGTCAATTCGTCAATAAACGTCAGCGGGAAACGATGCGTGTGTTACGCGCAGAATTGCAGAAACGGTAAACGGGCTTCCCCTTTCGGCTCTTTTGGCTCTTTCGGCAGATCAAATCGGACTTCGCCGACCCTGTGTTTGAGCGGGACGTCTTTTTACAACTGTTTTACAAGAGGTTAACAACTACTTGCCGTAATTTTGGAATAATGCAACCTTGCAAAGGAAGGTCTTCAAAAATCTTTGATTGCAATGTGAAACCTTTCCTGTCGTTCGATCACTAACCGAACGTCGCACAAGTTTTCGAGTGCATTTCACGGCAGATGTTAATAAACTGCACCTCATCACTTACGCAGTATCGTAATCGCCGTTGAAAACACTAAAGCAGTAAAATCTGGAAGGACTCATCCTTCCCGCAGCTTTTGAAAACTCAAGTTCAAGATGGATTTTCCCCCAACCGGCCAACGGCCGTTTGGCGTACCGACGGAGTTCGTTATGACTGGCCAAGCTGTGATACGTACACTGTTTGTCATCGTTTTGATGATCACGGCGCACACCATTAAGCCTTTTTCGCTCAGCAATTTGACAACGCATATGCTGGGCGCGGCGCGTTCATTTTCCTTTGCCTTGCCCGAAGCTGCCGTAGCTCGTATTGACCACGTCAATTATTTGGCGTTGGCGGTTGGTATTGGCACGGCAGAACAACTGGCTGCGCCCCGTATGTTGTTGGCGGACGAAGGATTATTGGCCTACCTCGGCGATGACGCGCAATTGGAACCGTCAGCTCAATCTGGCAGAGGCGATAAGAAAGCCAAATCGGTGAAGCGTTCGGCACCCGCCAAGCGGGTTGTTCGGGAAGAAAAAGCCGGCAAGGGCGATTTGTCCCGCACCCACCAAACAGAAAATTGGGTTCGGGTAGTTGACTTGCCGGAAGTTGTTGCTGCCGAAAACGTCAACGAAACGACGCAGATCGCCGCGCAGACCATTTCGGCGTCCTATGCCATCGACACGGTCAACGAAGCGGCGATGACGTCTGCGTTTTTCAGTCCAAATTTCAACAATTGCGACACTGTCGCCAGCAATCAGACCATCCGCGTGATTGCCTTGTTTGACCAGAAACGGCGCTTGCACCTGATCCCCCAAATCGTAAACAAGGGGAAAGATGCTGATTGCAAGAGCGCCATTCAGGAAGTTCAGGTTGAAAGCGTAACCGTTGGGCCGGAAGAATTGGTTGAAGAAACTGGCCCGCAGGTAGTGATGCCCAAGATTGATTTTGAAACCCAGTCGGTCGAGTCAATGTCTCGCCCGTTGGAAATCTGCCCGTTTCAAAATTGAAGTCTTCGAACCCAGTTTGGTTAAGCCTCCTGTAAAATTTTGGGCGAGATGATTAATCATCTCGCCCTTTCTGTTTCTATGAGGGGAGTCGCGCTAGGCGGTTGCCTTTCCTGTACTTTCGGCATATAAACGCGCTGGCTTATCACCGACAAAGTCCATTCCGAACCAAGTAACCGCCACAGACTTTGTCGCAAAATGAACAAGCTACCCTACTAAAGAAATAAGCAATTCCATCTAAACCAGCTAAGGAGGGGTTTGTCATGAGACACATGTTTCGCCTGATGGCACTCACCATTTGTTTATGCGGTCTGGGAGCCATCACGGCCCTGGCCCAGGCTTCAGGTTCCACCGCCGAAGTGCGGGGACAAGTTACAGACAGCACGGGCGCAATCATTCCCGGTGCAAAAATTACCCTGACAGACGTCAATAAAGGCACCGCGCGTACGGCCACAACCGACGCCGAAGGCAACTATAGTTTTCTGGGCTTGTTGCCCAGTTCATATGACGTCAAAGTCGAAGCCAAAGGCTTTACGTCCAGCAACACTCGGTTGGAACTGACCGTCGGTCAGCAAGCCAATATCCCGTTTCAACTGGGAACCGGCAGCCTCGAAGTGAAAGTGGATATCGTGGCGGGTTCCGAAGTCGTCGAAACCACCCGCGCCGAACAATCTTCGGTGGTGGATGCGCGCCAGATCGTCAATTTGCCGATCAGCCGCCGCAACTATCTGGATTACGCGCTGTTGACGCCCGGCGTCACAGACTCTGACAACATCGCTGACGCGTCTGACTTCCGCGTTGCGCAAACGCCGCAATCCGGTCTGTCATTTGGCGGCAACAACGGACGCGGCAATTCCGTGTCGGTTGACGGCGGTGTGACACTCGGTTCTTCAGGCGGCGTATCCAACACGCTTAGCCAGGAAGCCGTTCAGGAATTCCAGGTTGTCCGCAACAGTTTCAGCGCCGAATTTGGCGGCGCATCGGGCGGCGTGGTCAACATCATTTCCAAATCCGGCACGAACAACTGGCACGGCAGCGCCTTTGGCCTGTTCCGTGATCAGCGGTTTGACGCGCGCAACGCGTTCGACTTCAATCCGCAGGGCCAGTCCCCGTTTAACCGGCAACAATACGGCGGTTCGATTGGCGGCCCGATCAAAAAAGACAAGAGCTTCTTTTTCGCCACCATCGAACGCTTCACGCAGGAAGAATCCACCTTCGTTAACCTGCTCAACGATCCGAACATCTTCCAACCGACCGCGCTGCAAAACAGCATCTTTACCGACCTGACCGCGCTCGGAAACGCGCAACTCGGTCCGGTCACGGCGGCGCAACTGTCTGGCATTTTGCGGGGCGCGTTGACGACAACGGCAGCGGCGTACCCGCGCACCGTCAACCTGTTCAGCAATGCCAGCGGCCAGTTCCCCTTCAATTCGGAACAGACGGCGTTTTCCGCGCGCGCGGATCACAACTTCAGTGACCGCAGCACCGGCTACCTGCGCGTGTATGTCAACGACAGCAACTTCCAAAACCAGGCCGCAGGCGCATTGACCGCTGTTTCGCGCGGGCGCACGCTCGACACGTTCAACCATGGCGTGCTGGCGTCGCACAACTATCAAATCAGCAGCACCGCCTTTAACGAATTGAAGCTGCAATACAATCACACGACCTTCCGCGTGATCCCGAACGATCCCAATGGCCCGGAAATCAACATCGAAGGCTTCGGGTTCTTTGGTCGTGACATCTTCCTTCCCTCAAAGACGAAGGAAAACCACTACGAAATCTATGACAACTTCTCGAAGATCGCCGGGAACCACACGCTGAAATTCGGCGGCTCCCTGCTCTTCTGGGATGTCTATAGCAACAGCGAAACCTTCTTTGGTGGGCGCTTCAGCTTTGGCGCGAACATTCCGCTGTCAAACGTCATCGGCTTGAACCCGGCGCTTGGCCCCACGGTGTTGGGCGCGTTGGCGGCGGCTTCGCCGAGCATCTTCTCGCGCCTGGCGGTGCCGGTGAATGCGCTGCAAGCCTATAACTTCAACTTGCCGGCAGTGTATCAAGCGGGCTTTGGCGATCCGGCTGCGCATTCGTGGACGAACCGCTATGCCGGTTATGCGCAAGACACCTGGAAAGTCAGTCCGAAATTCACCTTCAGCTACGGCGTGCGCTACCAGGTGAACGACGAACCGTTTTTCCTGCCGACGCGCAAAAACAACGTGCAACCGCGCGCAGGCTTTGCCTGGGACGTGTTCGGCAATGGCAAAACCGCTGTCCGTGGCGGTGCGGGCGTCTTCATTGGCTTTGTCAACAACGCCGTGGCCAACATCACCACCGAACTGAGCGGGATGGGCAGCCCCGACAACATCAACATCGTATTGGCGACGGCAACCTCCAACGCGTTGGGATTGCCGACGTCGTTTGCGATTTACCAAACCTTGCTGGCACGCGGCATTCTGGGCACGCGTCCGATTCAAGCCAGTGATTTGGCGGGTGCGCCAATCAACCTGACGCCGCGTGCGGGTGCGCCGCTCGAAGTTCGCTTCCGCGCCGAACCCAACTATCAAAACCCGACCACCTATCAGGCCAGCTTTGGCATTCAGCAAGACCTGGGCGGCGGTTTCTCGCTCGATACCAGCTATCTCTATACGCGTGGTCTGTATCTGACGCGCAACCGCGACATCAACCAATTCAAAGTTACGGGCCCGGTCAATCCGCAAAATCCGAACGGCGGCCCGACCTTCATTCGCTTCCCCTCGGCGGCGCAAGCGGCAGCAGGCTTGACCAGCGATTTCCGCAATCCGCTGCGCTTCCAGGACAACGTGTATGAATCGTCGGCCAGTTCGTTCTATCACGCGCTGACGGTGCAATTGCAGAAACGCTTTTCCAACAATTTCAGCGTGAACGCGCATTACACCTTTGCCAAAGCGATTGACGAAGTCACCGACTTCAACAGCGACTTTTCGGCGCAAAACCCGTTGAACCTGCGGCTGGATCGCGCGTTGTCGGCATTTGACCAACGCCATCGCGCGGTGTTCAGCGGCACGGTCTCCAGCTCGCTCAAGAATCCGATTTTGCGCGACTGGTTGTTCTCGCCGATTTTCATCGCGGGCAGCGGACGTCCGTTCAACCTGTTGCTGGGCTTTGACGCCAACGGCGATGGCCGTTCACAAAGCGACCGGCCCGGCACCGCCGGACGCAACACCGGCACGGGCGAAAACTTCTACAGCTTCGATATGCGTTTGGCGCGGCGCTTCTTTGTCAAAGAAAGCCGTTTCTTCGAACTCACCTTCGAAGCCTTCAACCTGTTCAACCGTACGAACCTGGCCGGGATCAACAACATCATCGGCGGCGCGTGCGTTGACAGCACAGGCGGCATCATCGCGTGCACGACCGGCGCGACCGTGCTGAATAATTTCGACGCGCGTGGCAATCGCGCCAAGAAACCAACCGAACCGCTCGGCTTCACGTCGGCGGCAGATGCCCGCAAGCTGCAATTCGGCGTGCGGTTCAACTGGTAATCCAACCCTAGACAGCGCTTCCGGCTGTTCATTGCGCGGGGGCGTTGGTGACCGGGATTTCGGACCGGAAATGGCATTGCCCATTTCCCTGGCGACCGAAAAACCAATCACCAGCGCCCCCGCGCTGCGTTTTGCCCGGTGGCGCAAATGTGCGATGATGCGTGCTCTAAATCACCGCGGTTTTATCCCAAACATAGCAACACACTTTCGCCAAGTTTCTGCGCCAGAATGGGCCTTACGGCTAAAAACTGCGCCAGACTTGAAGGAGGATTCTCGAACATGTTTTCAGTTCGTATGTTGGCATTGATTTTCCTGACAGCCGCCCTCGCGTTGAGCCTGAGTTGCGGCGGCAAAAAAGAAGAAGCGACTCCGTCCAGCAATGCGGGCCCGGTCTGGAAGCCTACCGGTGACGAAGGCAACATTACCGGCGTCATCAGCTTTACCGGCACGGCTCCTGCGCCGCGCAAGATGGAAATGGAAAACGACGCTGCCTGTGCCAAATTGGGTGACCAGTTCCTGGACGATGTGTTGGTCAAAGATGGCAAACTGCAAAACGTTTTTGTCTACGTCAAAAGCGGATTGCCCCAGGCAAACTTTGAGACGCCCAGCACCGAAGTCACGCTGGATCAAAAAGGTTGCAAATACGTTCCGCGCATCCTGGGCGTGCAAACAGGACAAGCGCTGAAAATCACCAACTCTGACGACACCAACCACAACATTCACCCGACACCAAAACTCAACCGCGAATGGAACGAATCGCAGTTGAAAGGTCAGGGCCCCATCGTCAAGAAATTCGCCAAACAGGAAACGCTGATTCCGGTCAAATGCAATATGCATTCGTGGATGCTGGCCTATGTGGGCGTGTTGTCGCATCCGTTCTATGCGTTGAGCGCGGCTGACGGCGCGTTTTCCATCAAAGGCCTGCCGCCGGGCGAATACGAACTGGAAGCCTGGCATGAAAAATACGGCGCCAAAACCTTGAAGGTAAAAGTGGACGCCAAGGCCGACGCCAAAGCCGATTTCAGTTATGACGGCGCGAGCGCGTATGTGCCAGGTTCGCTCAAAGTCCAACCGGCGCTGGTACTGCCCTAGGAATCGGAACCCAACGAAAGCTGATGTCTGAAACGAGATGCTCACCAAACGTGGGCAAACCGGTTCTGACATCAGCTTCGCGTCATCCCTGCTTATTCTTCCTCTCGCTTGTGGCTGGTTTATGGGACGTTTACTCGCATTCGGAATCTGGTTGGTGGCGTTGGGCACGTTGGCCTTTTTTGCCGTGTCGCAAACGCGTTCTGGCTGGTGGTTTCCTGAAGCGATTTCGACGCACAGCGGCGCGCTCGATGGCCAGATGAAATTGACGCTGACGATCGTCGGCATAGCATTTCTGTTGGCGCAACTGGCATTGGGATATGTCGTCTGGCGCTTTCGCGCGCGCGGCGCCGAACGCGCGCACTATTCCGAAGGAAACACCAAGGTCGAAATCATCTGCGCCGCCGTCACGGCTGTCGTGTTCATCGGGCTGGCCATCACGGGTCAGCGCGTGTGGATCGGCTTGCATTTGAATCAAGCGCCTGCCGAAGCCGTACAGGTCGAAGTCAACGCGCAACAATTCTTGTGGTACTTCCGCTATCCGGGCGCTGACGGACGATTCGGCAGCACCAGTCCGAAGCTTTATAACGAGGCGGATACTTCGTCTGGAGCGCGTCCCGGTCCGCTGGGCATTGACGCCAAAGACCCGGCGGGCAAAGACGACGTCGTGTCGCAGTTGCTGGTGATTCCCGCAGGCCGCCCGATTAACCTGACCTTGCGCGCCAAAGACGTCACTCACGATTTTTATGTGCCCGCGTTGCGGCTGAAACAGGACGCCGTGCCCGGCCTGAAAATCAATCTGCATTTCACGGCCAACAAGGAAGGGCGCTACGAAATTGCCTGCGCCGAATTGTGCGGGCAATTGCATCATCAAATGCGCGCCTATCTGGAAGTGAAAGCGCCCGCCGATTACGAAAAGTGGCTGCAAGACCGCGCGCCCAAACAATGATGAACTTCTCGCGCAGTGAGACGAAACAACGCGAACGCAGAAAAGCGAACCTTGCCCCGTATGCCGTCGGTTTGCGGGAAGGAGTTTTGCGATGACAGAACAAGTCCACATTGCACACGCCCCGACCAGTTTCATACGCAAATACATTTTCAGCACTGATCACAAAGTGATCGGCTTGCAATACTTCTTTTTGGCGCTGGTCGCGGCCTTGACTGGCATGGTGATGTCGCTGCTGATCCGTTTGCGGCTGGCCTGGCCGACGGAACAATGGCCGCTGCTTGAACAAATCTTTCCCGAAGGCTTCAAGGGCGGATTGATGCAGCCGGAATTTTATCTGGCGCTGGTCACCATGCACGGCACGATGATGGTGTTTATGGTGCTGACGACCGCGCCACAATCCGGGTTTGGCAATTACTTTTTGCCGATTCAGATCGGCGCGCGCGATATGGCGTTTCCGGTGCTCAATGCGTTGTCGTTCTGGATCACGCTGCTGAGCTTTCTGGTGCTGACGGCCTCGTTGTTTGTCGCGGGCGGCTCTTCGCTGGGCGGCTGGACGTTTTACCCGACGCTGAGCGCGATTCCTTCGACCGGACCGGGACAAGGCCTGGGCGCGGATTTGTGGATCATCAGCATCGCCTTGTTTTGCATCGCGTCGCTGCTGGGCGCGCTGAACTTCCTGACCACGACGTTGAACATGCGCGCACAAGGCATGTCGCTGATGCGCATGCCGTTGACCTGTTGGGGTTGGTTTACGACGGCGATGATCGCGCTGTTGGCCTTTCCGGTGTTGCTGGCGGGCGGCATTCTGCTGCTGCTGGATCGCAACCTGGGCACCAGCTTTTTCAATCCCGGCGGCTTGTCCGTATCAGGCACGTTGATTCCCGGCGGAGGCGGTTCGCCGTTGTTGTGGCAACACCTGTTTTGGTTTTTTGGCCACCCGGAAGTTTACATCGCCATTTTGCCGGGCATGGGAGCCACCTCGCACATCTTGTCGAATTTCGCGCGCAAACCGGTTTTCGGTTATCGCGCGATGGTGGTGGCGATGTTTGCCATCGGGTTGCTGGGCTTTTTCGTCTGGGGCCATCACATGTTCATCAGCGGCATGAACCCGCGCGTCGCCATTGCGTTTTCGGTGCTGACGCTGGTGATTGGCGTGCCGTCAGCGATCAAAACTTTTAACTGGCTGGGCACGTTGTGGGGCGCACGCATACGCTTTACGTCGCCGATGCTGTTTGCGATTGGATTTGTCTCGCTGTTTGTCGCGGGCGGTGTCACCGGATTGGTCTTGGGCCAAACGGCGCTGGACGTCGTTTTCCACGACACACATTTCGTCACCGGACACTTCCATTTGATTATGGGCGTCGCCGCCATCTTCGGCATCTTTGCCGCAACCTATTACTGGTTCCCCAAGATGTTCGGACGAATGATGAACGAACCGCTGGGCAAATTGCATTTCTGGCTGACGTTCATCGGCGTATACGCCATCTTTGTCCCGTTCCATATTTTGGGCATTGCGGGACATCCGCGCCGCTATGCCGATTCGACCGGCTATGAATTTTTGCGCGCGCTCGATCCGCTGCACGTGTTCATCACGGTCGCGGCGTTTGCGACAGCTGCGGCGCAGATCGTGTTCCTGTTCAACTTTTTCTGGAGCCTGTGGAAAGGCAAACAGGCGTCGGACAATCCCTGGGAAGCCACGACGCTGGAATGGACCATCGCCACGCCGCCGCCGCACGACAATTTCGGCGCGCACGAACCGATCGTGCAACACGGGCCGTATGAATACGCCGTGCCCGGCGCGGCCAAAGATTACACGATGCAGACCGAGCCTTAGTTTTTGAGAGGTTTGCTGTGCCAACGACTTTAGAACAAAACGAAATTCGCGTTAGTGACGGCGGCAAAGACAATGACATCTGGCTGCCCGATGGATTTGGCGGCGATGATCGCCCGCCTGAACCGGAACGGTTGCCACCACCGGAAGGATTCCGCATTGCGCTGTGGCTGACGTTGATCAGCGTCACGATGCTCTTTCTGGCGTTGACCAGCGCGTATGTGTTTAACCGCGCGCAAACGCAACCGATCACCATGCCCAAAGCGTTGTGGGCAAGCACTGCCATCATCCTGGTCAGCAGCCTGACGCTGGAACTGGCCCGCCGCAGTTTGCGCCGCAGACAGGAAGATCATTTTCGCCGTTGGATCGGCGTCACCCTGGCGCTGGGTTTGGGCTTTCTGGTCGCGCAATTGCTCGGCTGGCGCGAACTGACCGCCGCCGGTTTTTACGTCAATCGCAATTTCCGCAGCGGCTATACCTATATGTTCACGGCGCTGCACGGATTGCACCTGCTGGGCGGATTGATCGCGCTGGCGTTTGTCACCTTGCGCGCCCAACACAAATGGACGGCGTTGCGGCGGCGCGTGGCGGTGGATGTCACGGCGTTGTATTGGCATTTCGTAGACGGTTTATGGATTTTCCTGTTGGTGCTGTTGTTTTTCTGGAGATAACACGATGGACGGGACAAAGCTGAGCACGGCAAGTTGGCAAGGCGGCGCGTCGCCCTTTGCCATCGGACACAAAAAACTTGGCATGTGGCTGTTTATCGTGTCGGATTCGCTGACCTTTGGCGCGCTGTTGATGGGCTATGCCTATGCGCGGCTGGCGGCGGATGTCTGGCCGAAACCATTTCCGTTTTTTCCCAGCATCGTCTTTGCCACGGTGATGACGTTCTGCCTGCTGTCGTCGAGTCTGACGATGGTCTTCGCCGTGCAAGCATCAGCACGCGGTCAACGTCAGCCCATGGTGCGCTGGTTGCTCGCCACCATCGCCTTGGGCGTGCTGTTCGTCGTGTTGCACCTGATCGAATGGAACCACCTGCTGGGCGAAGGCCTCTCGCCATTCAGCGTGCCCGCAACCTGGGGCGCAAATGCCTCGCCGCTCTTTGGCGCTACGTTTTTCACCATTACGGGATTGCACATGCTGCACGTATTGAGCGGTGTGATTTATCTGGGCGTGACCGCCGTGCGCAAACGCGCAACTCACGAAGACGTCGAAATCAGCGGTTTGTACTGGCATTTCGTTGACCTCGTCTGGATGTTCGTTTTTCCGTTGATCTATCTACTTTCCATCAAGTGAACCGGCTATGCACGAAACGACCACGCGAACCACACTTTCCGTCTGGGGCTGGCTGCTCGGCCTGACCGCGCTCGAAGTCTTGCTGGGTTATTTGCACGTCCCACAAACGCTGCTGTTGCTGAGCGTACTGGGTCTTTCCATCGTCAAAGCCGTTTTGATCATGGCGTATTTCATGCACCTGAAATTTGAGCGCCTGAGTTTGATTTTGACGCTGGTACCGGTGCTCGTCATTTGTCTGGTGTTGCTGGCGGGCTTTTTGCCGGACGGATTGCGCGCCCTGAATTTGCGCGCGTTCAGATAATGCTGATCGTGATGACCTTCAAACGCCTGTCACAATCTGTGCTGTTGCTGGCGGCAATGAGTTTGTCGGCGACAACCGCTGTCTGGGCGCAATGCGCCATGTGCAAAACGAGCATCGCCAATGCGCAAAACGCGGGCGAAGTGTCGTCAACCGTCAATGCAGCCGTGCTGGTCTTACTGCTTCCCACGCTGTTGTTGATTGGCGCCCTTGCGCGTCTGGTTTACAAATATCGTCATTCTTCTCATCCCCAATCCATCCAACCCAAATCACAAGCAAGCAATTCATCGCCCTATGTCCATTTCCGATCTACCGACGCTTAACGCAATTTTGAACAGCATCAGCGCCATTTTGCTGATTACCGGTTATGCCCTCATTCGCCAGAAAAAGCGCCACGCCCACCGTTGGGCGATGGTGAGCGCGTTTGTCACTTCGACTCTGTTCCTGATTTCGTATCTGATTTACCACTACCACGCAGGCTCCGTGAAGTTTCAGGGACAAGGCACGATTCGACTGGTGTATTTCACCATTCTGCTGACGCATACAGTGCTGGCAGTTGTCATTGTGCCGCTGATTTTCATCACCTTTTCGCGCGCGCTGAGCAATCGTTTTGACAAACATCGTCAGATTGCGCGCTGGACGTTGCCGCTCTGGTTGTATGTGTCAGTAACGGGCGTGCTCGTATACCTGATGCTCTATCACTGGTACGCAGCGTCTTAGGTCATTTTTCAAATGCATTTATGGGAAAGACACGCAATGGAGCGCGGACGTCCCGTCCGCAATGGAAAAAAAGCGCGTAGCTTCCGCAGCAGCCTTCATCCTTTGATGACAAGCAGCAAAGTGGCTGCGCGACTTTTTTATTTTGCGGTCGTGACGACCGCGCTCCATCCGTACCGTATACTCAACTGAAACCCGATCTAGTTCACCTGTCATCTGGTGTGTGAAGTTTGCCGCCGCGACGCAGAGGGCTCTGCATCCTCTCTGAGCCGTGCGTCTCTGTGGCTGAACATTGAACTGAGGAAAACCCCATGACTGCCGCCAAATCCTCCTTCTCTCTTTCTCTGTCATTGGTTTGTTTGTTTTTGCTGGTGTCGAGCGCGCAAGCTCAACCGGCGACGCCCAGCGCCGACCGTGTGCGTGAACGTTACACCAAGTATGAATACCAAATTCCCATGCGCGACGGCGTGCGGTTGTTTTCGTCGGTGTATGTCCCCAAAGACAAAGCGCAGCGCTATCCGATTTTGCTGACGCGCACGCCATACAGTGTCGGCCCCTACGGCGTGGACAATTACCGCACTTCGCTCGGCCCGTCGGAACATTTCGAAAAAGAAGGCTTCATCTTTGTCTATCAGGATGCGCGCGGACGCTATATGTCCGAAGGCGAGTTTCAACAAGTTCGCCCACACGTGCCCAACAAACGCACGCCGCAAGACATTGACGAAAGCACCGACACGTACGACACGATCGAATGGCTGTTGAAGAACCTGCCCAATCACAACGGCAAAGTCGGCATGATCGGCATTTCGCAACCGGGCTTTCACGTGGCGGCCAGCATCATTGATTCGCATCCGGCGTTGAAATGCGCTTCACCACAAGCCCCAACCGCCGACTATTACATCAATGACGACGTTTATCACAACGGCGCATTCATGCTGGCGGCGAACTTCGGATTCTACTCCAGCTTTCGCCCGCGCAAAGGCGCGCCGCAACCGCCCAAAGCGGGCACACCATTCGAGATGGGCACGCCTGATGGTTACGATTTCTATTTGAAGTTGAGTCAACGCTTGCCCATGACGGATTGGAATCGGCAATTGTTTGATGGTGAAGCGACCTACTGGCAGGAAATCATTGACCATCCGAACTACGACGAATTCTGGCAAAAGCGTTCGCTGTGGAAGTTCATGAACAATGTGAAATGCGCTGTGCTCAATGTCGGCGGGTGGTTTGACGCCGAAGACCCGATGGGGCCGTTTCACATTTACCGCGCTGTCGAAAAGAACAATCCCGGGACGCAAAACCTGCTGGCGATGGGCCCCTGGTCACACGGCGGCTGGTCGCGTGGCGACGGAGACAAATTGGGCAACGTCAATTTCGCCGTCAAAACCGGCGCAGTCTTTCGTGAACAGTTGCAATTCGCATTTTTCCTGCAGCATCTGAAAGACAAGACAAGCGAATTGCCCGAAGCGTTTATGTTCCTGACCGGCCTGAACGAATGGCGGCGTCTGGGTGAATGGCCGCCGAAAGAGGCTGCGCCACAAACATTGTATTTTCGCGCAAGCGGCAAGCTGAGCACCGCAGCGCCCGGCGAAAGCGGTCAGAATGTGTTTGACGAATACGTCAGCGATCCCAATCGGCCAGTGCCATACATCGGCTATACGGCGCGCGGAATGAACGGCGATTACATGACCGAAGACCAACGGTTTGCCGCACAACGTCCTGACGTGCTGGTGTATGAAACCGAACCGCTGACAGAAGACCTGACCATCGCCGGTCCGATCAAAGTCAGTTTGCAGGTTTCGACCACGGGCACGGATGCTGATTTTGTGGTGAAGCTGCTCGATGTGTATCCGGGCGATTATCCGCAACCTGCGCCTGTCGCTGGCCAACCGATGCCGCCCAATACTGTGCGGATGGGCGGCTATCAACAGTTGGTGCGCGGCGAACCGTTTCGCGGCAAGTTCCGTCGCAGTCTGGAAAAACCCGAAGCCTTCACGCCGGGCAAACCCGAAGCCATCAACTTTGAAATGCCTGACGTGTTTCACACCTTCCGGCGCGGTCATCGCGTGATGGTGCACGTGCAAAGCTCCTGGTTTCCGCTGGTGGATCGCAATCCGCAAAAGTTTCTGGATATTCCCAAGGCGCGGCCCGAAGACTTTCAGAAAGCCACGCAGCGTGTTTATCGTTCACGCGAACTGCATTCGTCTGTCACGGTGCTGGTCGAGGGAGCCAGGCTGAAATAGCGATCACACACAAAAGCCCTGCTTCATTCATCCGTCGTCAGTCAATCAGACGGGCAAGTGATGAATGAAGCAGGGCCGTTGCTGATCTGCGTTTCAGACCAAATACATGGCGCGCGAAGCTTTCGCGCGCTTTTATTTTTCGTATCCGTTTGGATGCGCCTGATGCCAGCGCCAGGCTGAAGCGATGATTTGATCCAATTCGCTGTGGCGCGGATTCCATCCCAGGTCGCGCATGATTTTGTCCGGACTGGCAATCAACACGGGCGGATCGCCTGCGCGACGCGGCGCGGCTTCGGTGGAAATCCAGTTGCCTGTCACCTGCCGCGCCATCTCCACGACTTCGGCCACCGAATATCCGCTGCCATATCCCAGGTTGTAAATCTCGCTGCGTTTGTCGAGCACGTGCAATGCCAGCACGTGCGCGTCAGCCAGATCAATGACGTGAATGTAATCGCGAATGCACGTGCCATCCGGCGTCGGGTAATTTTCGCCAAAGACGTTGACGTATTCGTCTTTGCCCGCCGCCACACGCAATACATTCGGGATCAGATGCGTTTCGGGCGCGTGATCTTCGCCGCAACGTTCGCTGGCGCCCGCTGCGTTGAAATAGCGCAAACTGACATAGCGCAAACTGTAGGCTTCGTCATACCAGCGCAACAACCGTTCAAAGGCCAGCTTTGATTCGCCATAAGGATTGGTCGGCGCAAGCGGCGCGTCTTCGGTGATCGGCATGGTTTCGGGCGCACCGTATACCGCTGCTGTCGAAGAGAACACCAGCTTCTTGACGCCGGTTTCCAGCATCGCGCCGAGCAAGGTCACGCCAGCGACCAGGTTGTTTTCAAAATAGAGATGCGGCTGTTTGACAGATTCACCCACCAGACTGGACGCCGCCATATGAATGACGGCTTCGATTTGCTGTTCCGCCAAAACGCGCGTCAGCAACTCGCGGTCGCACAAATCACCTTGCACAAACACGGCTTCTGGCGCGATGGCAGCCGCGTGGCCTTTGCTCAAATTGTCAAAGACGACTGCCGCGTGACCGTGCTTGAGCAATTGTTCAACCACCACACTGCCGATATAGCCGGCTCCGCCGGTGACCAACACCTTCATAACTGAAACGACTCCTTGAACCTGAACACAAATTGAGTAGATGAGCGCGGCAGTATGGCAGAAATCGTCCAGCGGGAAAACGACTTCAGCTGGAAAAGGTGTGACGAGATCAGAATGAGTGACGCACGTGCTCAGCTTTCCAGCTTGTTGGTGTTGGCATCTAACTCATCAATTTTCTGCGCCAGGGATTTGCCACACACCCACACTGACCCATCAAGCAATTCGGTGAAATGAATTTCGCCCGCTTCGATCCAGCGGTAAATCTGGCGACGTGTGCATTGACACAAGATGGCAGCTTTTTCGGCGGCGATCATCCCAACCGCTGCGCCACAAGATTCGCACCAGTGAGCGGCGGCTTTTGCCCCTTCGGATTGCGCGCGCGTCTGGGGACAAGAAGTAGATAGCACATTGGTTTCAAACGAATGTTTCGCCCGTGCAGTGGTCATCATAAGCTCCTCCTGCTTCTATAAACGGAACTGGCAGACCAATCCCCTCACGCGCAACAAAAAAATGTCTTTGCGTCATGTGCGCGGCGAAAAAGCTTACTGAAATGGCGGTGAATGCCAGCGCACAAAAAGAAAGAGCGCAGACTTGTCATCTGCGCTCTGACGAGACTTCTCTGCGAAAAGCCTCAAATGTGTCGGGTCTTTGACCCTGAAAGATCGCTGCGTATTGCAGCCACCTTATTTGGCTTTTTTGGCCGGCGCTTTTTTCGGCGCGGCTTTAGCGGCCTTCTTAGCAGGCGCCGCTTTCTTCACGGCTTTCGTTGCGACTTTCGTCGCTTCTTTTTTCACAGCCTTCTTGGCGACTTTCTTGGCAGGCGCCGCCTTCTTCACAGCCTTCTTTGCCGCTTTCTTTGCAGCCATACGAGTATCTCCTTTGTAGTAGTCAATAATTGGGCATTTTCTATTTGCCCGTGAATTCAGTACTGCCTATTGGTTAACATCCTGTAAAGCTATGTTCATTTCTCATGATTGAGTGGCGTCTTATTAAACGCACTCCTTATAGATTGACGCATCTGCGCCGGATTATCCAGCACAGATGATCAATCTTCTGCTTCTCAAGCAAGAAATGTTGCTCAAGCACACTTTTTTTGCTGATTTTTCTCTGTTCATGCGACGGAGCGCTGCGATTTGCGTTCAGCCGACAAACAAAAAGCGCGGCAGAGAGTTGCGTGATTCTCTTCCGCGCTTTCATCAGTTTGTGTTGTCGAGCGCTCGCAACAGAACTTATTGCTGAGGCTCTGGACGTTTGATTTGTCCGGGAATCAGATTTCCCCAGCAACGTCCATCAATCATCACACCGCCATTCGGACAGTTCGGATCGCGTCCTGAACCGCCAGCGACAGCCGCACCGAGCGCCAGCGGATTCACGAATCCGCCGACAAGCACTGGCACGGAAGGAAAGAACAGCGTGTGATCGTATTCTTCGATGCCGTAATAGGAACGAAACATGCGATCAGCTTTTTTGCTGACGACACCGACAATCGGCAACTTCTTCAACTTGTCATCGGATGAATCCGAATCTCCCAGCCCGATTGTTTGTCCCAGTCCGGGAACTCCGGGCGCGCCAATCTGACCGCCTTGTCCTGGCTGTCCGATTTGACCGGCTTGCCCTAAGCCCGAATCGAAACTTCCGCCGAGTTGCCCACTTGATGGCTGCCCCGGCAAAGACCGCGCTCCCATTTGTGCCAGGATGACCAGATCAGGTGGCGGCGGCGGCAAAACCATCGTGCCTTTTTGTTGCATCGCCAAATATGCGTCGAGCAGCTCCTTTGGCAAGGGATCGCCAGGATGCACCAACCGCCAATTCGGCCCACCGCCTTCGCATGGTGTCATCGGATCGCACAACGCTGAAGGCCGCAACAAACGAATCTTTTTCAAATTGATTTCAAAGCCCTGCACCAAATCACGCAAATCCGTCGGATAGGTACCGCGCACTTGTTTGAAGCGCGAGATCGCCCAAGCGACTTGCTGTCCACGCCAGAGCATTTCTTCCTCGCGTTCACGCTGTGTATCTCGCTTCAATTCCGGTGCGGCAGCGGTCGTCAAGATCAGCGAAAACATCATGACGCCGATCAAAGCGATCAGCGCATATCCGCGTTCCCCTGCACGTGGGCGGCGCGGCGTGTCACGCTCAACGGTATTCTCTGTTTGGTCTTTCATCAGAGTGTGCTCCCTGCTGCGGGCAATTCAGCAATACGGTCAACAATGTGATCCGGCGAGGTTGAACTTGAGAACGCCTAGTTCCCTTCTCCGGAGTAATTGATCACATGCGAAAGGCGCAAGTTCGTGTTTTCGAGTTCGATCTTCTGCGTCGTGATATTCAGTACACGCCAATACGAACCGACTTTTTGTCCTTTGACCACGCTGATCACTTCTTCATCAGCCTGTGATTTCAGCACCGCGATGGCGCCATCTTTTTTGACGATGATGCCAATAAAACGATAGGGCGGTTCCGGTGGCGCAGCAATGTTGAGCGAAAGTTGATTGGAATAGAGCTTTGAATCAGCCTGACTGCGCACCATCACGCCCGGATTGCCCGGCGCGCGAATCGCGTCGGCAGGAACTTTGACGCGAATTTCGCGCTCATTCACCACCGTGGCCGGATAGAGACGGCCATCCAAAAACACTTGGGCATCAACAGGAATCTTTTCGCCAAACAACGTCATGTTGAATTCGCCCGTGCGCGCGATCACGCCTTGCGGATTCAGTGAAAACAAGGTGATCGGCGGCGGCGGCGGCGTAGGAACAGGTGGTCCTGGTGTCGGTGGCGGAATTGGCGTCGGCGTCGGATAAACAAAGATGTTACGGCCTGTGCCATCGCTGGAAATGCTGCGCTCTAGCCAGACCGGCGTCAGCGGTTGAGACACGATGATTTCCGGTGTGCCGCCAGCGCGTGGCGTGGGGCGTGGCGTCGGTGAAGGCCGCGTCGCCCCATTGTTTGCTGTCGTATTCGCCGGACCAGCAGGGGCGTCGTCTCCGCCACCGGCAAACAATTGCCAATACAACACAATCGCCAAGATCCCAAACAAGACACCAAGCAAAATCTTTTTCCGCGTTTCCGGGTTTGTAGCTTTTGAAGTTTGCTGACTCATGATCAATCTCAATTCTTGACTCTCACATCACCTTCGGCGCAACCGGAAAGCGAGTCTTACTTTTTCGCCGCAGCGGGCGGTACGGCGGTCTGTGATTTCTCTGTGGTTTTCAGGGACGCAGTTTCTGTCGCTCTGGCAGGCGGTTGGAAATAGGTATCCAATTCGATTTTCAGCGTCACCGGAACCGCTTCGCTGCTGCTCAATTGCAATTTGCGTCCACCAGTTTTGTTGGCGGCGCGGCGCACCTGATCTGATTCGCCTTGGAAGTTCACGGCGTTGATCACCAAAAACTGTTTGCTGCGCTCCAGATCGGCCAGAAACCGGCGCAGGCCCAGATATTCGCCAATCACAACCGTATCAATGCCCAACGACGGATAGATTTTCTGTTTCTTTTCGTTTTGGGCAGCCTGTTTGACCTGGCCATTTTCGTCCAAGGGCGGCTCGGGTTCTTCTACGCGGTAACTGGCATCGCCAATCAGCACATTGTGCGTTTTGCCGAGCTGATCAATCTCATTGATGATCTGCGTCATGCCGCGTTCGTCAGGTTTCAGGTAGGCTTCAAAGGTGCGCAAACTGCCCAGAATGCTGTCGGCGTTGGCAGCCTGCTGTTGGCGCTTTTCTTCGTCGGTTTTGAATTTGCCCAAGCGCAACTGCAATTGCGTTTCTTTCTCTTTCAACGCTTCCAGTTCGGTATTGAGCGGCTGCACTTTGTTGAAATAAAAAAACACGATGACGCCGACAAAAGCCAGCGCCGCCACCAACGCAACCGTTTCGAGCACGCTCAGCCGCGCATTGCGCACTGCGTCACGCAAGTTGCCCAGACCATCCGTCATATTCAATCGTTTCATTACTTCTTCTCCCCGGATTGGCCCGCACGTGCGATCTGTCCTGTTTGAGCGCTCTGGTTAACTTGTTTGCTGGCAATCTGATTGCCCGGGCTGACATTTTTGCCTTGCATCGGCGGGAAGTAATCAACCCGCAATTCAAACTCGACTTCTTCCGTCCCTTCGACGGCTTTTTTGGTCAGCGGTACCACTTTGAACCGGCCCGTTTCGTGAAACTTGTTGATCATCGTCGTCACGTCCTGACCAGCTTTGCCGATGACATTCAACCCCAACGTCGCAGCGCTTTCGTTTCCGCTCAGGTTTTCTTCGCGTTCTTGCGGCTGAATCTGTGTCACGGCCACACGCAACACACGGACGCCCGCCGGCAGATTGCGTTCAATGTCATTGAGCAACTGTGACCAGGAAAACGAGCGCCGAGCAATCAACTCGCTGGCAGCCACCAATTGCTTGTTTTCGTCTGACGAAATGGTTGTTTTCGAGGTGATCGGTTTCTCAACCTTTTTCAACTGGGCTTCCAGGCCCTTGACCGTTGCGTCATGCAACCCGATTTCGCCTTCTAATTTTGTAGCGGATTCAATCGCCTGCAATCCGAAGTAGGAAGGGACGAGAAACAGGAGCAAAATCGCCAGCCAAAACAGGCGACGATTGCGAAACGGGGTGCTTGCGAGATTTATCAAAGGTTTCATAAAAGGACATTTGCCACGATGGCCAGATTGTTAGGATGACGACTACCTAATGATCGTTCGCACAGATTCTGAGGAGTGGGGCATCTAACGAAGCCAGACTATAGCATTAACGGTTAGGCTGGCAAACCACTGTGAGGCGGCACGAGGGTTACTTGCGATTTGGGCAAAAAAATCGAGGTGACCCTCCCTCGCTCTTGCGCGGCTGATCACCTCACACAAACTACACACAGCCGCTCAAACGCTCTTAGGAACTCATTGTTCCCGAATTTTTCTGAAAAAGTTTCTTTTCCCGATTCCCTTTCTTCAACCGCGACTGACACAATTTGAGAGACAGTCACGGGCCCCGCAACGTTTCTGGTCAAATCAGCGCAACTATCAGCATTACTTGTCATTTAGCCCGCCGCTCGGCATACTGAGCCCCGCATTATCGTAACGAATTGAACCATCATCATACGCACTCGCTACATAAAGGAAGCGAATGATTCCATCACCCACCAAGATCACGCGTGGATTGACGGGCGCGCGCTGGTTGCTGGCCAGTTGCGATGAAACAACAGTACAACGGCTGCAAACCGAAACAGGCGAAGACAAGCTGCTCTTGCGCTGTCTGGTCAACCGCGGAATTTCACACGCTGCCGATGTGCGGAAGTTCCTCGCACCGGAATTTTTCACACAATTACACGCGCCTGATCTGTTGCGCGACATGCCGCAAGCGGTCGAACGGTTGCGACAAGCCATCCGCGACCGCGAACGGATCATGATCGTCACCGATTTCGACGTGGATGGAACGACTTCCAGCGTGATTCTTTCGCAAACGCTGAAGATTTTGGGCGGCGGTGATCTCATTTCGTGCTACATTCCCGATCGGTTCACTGAAGGCTACGGTCTATCCCGGCAAATCATTGAACGCGCTGCCACAGAAGGCATTCGGGTCATTGTCACCGCTGACATCGGCATCAAATCGCACGCCGAAGCCAGATTGGCGCGCGAACGCGGTCTGGATTTGATCATTTGCGACCACCACTTGCCCGATGGTGAAGACGTGCCAGCCGATGCTTTTGCCGTGCTCTGCCCTAAAGGCTCATCCGGCACGGGTTATCCGAACAAACATCTGGCCGCGTGCGGCGTCTCGCTGAAACTGGCCGACGCCTTGTTAGAAGGCCACCCCAAACGCCAGGCCATTGTGGCTTCGCTGGCGAAATTGACCGCCATCGGGACGATTGCCGACATGGTTGATCTGAGCGTCAGCGAAAATCGCGCTATCGTCGCACACGGGTTGTCGGGGTTAAGCGAACAAATCAACAATCCGGGCCTGCGCGCCCTGCTGAAACTGTCCCAAGTGGGTTCGCCGCTGACAGCCTATGACGTAGGCTTCAAAATTGGACCGCGCATTAACGCCGCCGGACGCGTCGCGCACGCCAATTCCGTGCTCGCCCTGTTTGAAGCCAAAACCGACGACGAAGCCATGAATCTGGCGCTGAAGCTGGAAGATTTGAACGCCCATCGTCAGCATTTGCAGCAAGTTCTGGTCGAACGGCTCAAGGAAATTCTGGCAACCCAACCGGAACTCGAACGCGTGCTGGTGTTGTCAGGCACCGAATCCGAAGGCTTTCACCGGGGCGTGATCGGAATCGCCTGCTCAAAACTGGTTGAACAGACCGGACGTCCGACATTCATTTGCGCCATCAACGAAGAAGAAGGCGTAGCCCACGGCAGCGCTCGTTCCGTCAATGGATTTCATCTGGTCGAAGCGATGGACACGGCTTCAGATTTGTTGGTGAAATATGGCGGGCATCCGCTGGCCGCTGGCTTCACGATCAAACCCGATAAGCTGGAAGAATTCCGCTGGCGGTTGAACCGTCACGCCGCCGAACAGATGCGCGAAGAAGAATTGGGGCGCGTTCTCACCGCCGACGCAGAGCTAACGCTGTCTCAAACCAATCTGGGCTTAATCAAATCATTGGCGCGGCTGGAACCGCATGGAATTGGCAATCCTGCACCGTTGTTTCTGTTGCGCAACTTGCCGTTGCGTTCCACTCAAGTGTTGAAAGAAAAACATCTGAAACTGCTCATCGGTCAGCAACGCACCGAAATCGAAGCCGTTTGGTGGAACGCCGCCGAACAGCAAGGGCAGTTGTCGCAAGCCAAGATCGTCAGTCTGTTGTGCCGCCTGGAAATCAACAAATGGAATGGCCGCGAAAGCTGCCAGCTCAAAGTTGTTGATGCGGCCCTCGAATAACTTTCATCCCATCAACAAGGAGAACGTATGATCCGCCATATTGTCTGTTTTCGCTTTAAGGCTGAAGTTTCTGACGCCGACCGCCAACATTTTTTGGAGATGCTCCGCGCCCTGCCCGGCAAGATCGAAGAAGTGAAAAGCTTTGAAGCAGGGTTTGACGTCGTGCGCGCCGCACGTTCGTTTGATCTGGCGTTGGTTGCCAGCTACGACGATCTGGAAGCCCTGGACCGTTACGCCAAACACGAACACCACTTGCCCGTCGTCGCGCGCGCCAAAGAAATCTGTGAACAAGTCATCGCTGTGGATTACGAATATTGAGCGCGCCCGACCGCTGCGGGCAATTTTCCCAAGCGCATTCCGGCGCGTGGTTGACAAGACCCAGACAGGCCAGTAAGATGCGCCTTCGTTTTTGGCAGACACTACTAGTAAAGCGTCAACCAAAGCGGAACTCGGGGCGTGGCTCAGCCTGGTAGAGCGCTCGGTTCGGGACCGAGAGGTCGAAGGTTCAAATCCTTTCGCCCCGACTTTTAATAGCAACAACAAACGGGCATCTTCGGATGCCCGTTTGTTGTTTACGTACACTTTCACGGACACATTCGCGATCAAAATCACAGGCGATCATCCTTCCTGCCTGTAACCCCCTTCCCAAAAAATCTCTCGCTAGGCGCAATCAATCCGCAAAGCGCACCGGGTCTGTCTCGCTCAGGAGAACTCTGATCAGCCATTGCGGCAAACCGAAGAAAAGATGGAAATTTGAATCGGGCCGCAGTCGGCCAAATCCTTGCTTCGGCTTGCTGCTCGCGGTAGATTCCCGTCGCGGCCACCACCGGCTGCGTGCCGAGGCTGTCCCAAACAGATTCCCGATTCAGAAGCGAAAGAGCCACGTCCGATGCCGAAGATTCCGCCAGACCTGCTGCCGCGCGCCCGGCAAATCCTGTTGCCGCTGGTGACGACCGAAGACGAACGCAAAGCCTTGTTAATAGATGCGTTTTGGAATGAACCTCTCCTCACTCAGATTGACTTCAAAGGTTCAGCCCAGGACTTTGCCACCAATTGCATTTACCGGTTGATCACGCACGGGTTTCTGGCCGACGGCGAACACGCGCTGGCGCGGTTGTTGTTGACGGCGCGCGTTCAGGTCGGCGTGGACAAACACACTGTCATTGATGCGCTGGCGCAGCGGTTAAATGAAATCGGCCCCACTTCGCCAACCCTGACCGAAATCGCCCTGCCGTCGCTTGCGCCGCGCGAGCTGGAATTGGCCTATCTGGAATGGCTCAAACGCGAAGAGTTGAAGCACACCGAACGTTACACACCGCTGAGCGGCGGTTCACAACGCGTGCACCGCGTTGAAATGCGCACGGTCTTTGATTTGGTGCCGGTCGCTTTTGCTAAACACCAGTTGCCGCCGCCCAAACGCGAACCGTTTGAAGATGCCGTAAAGGAAATTCTCCGCATTCGCCGCGCCGTGTTGTTGGGCGAACCCGGCGCAGGCAAAACAACCACCATCTGGAAGCTGGCGGCGGATTTGGTCGCAAAAGCCGAAACCAACCCACAAGACGCCATTCCGTTGTTGATTCGCCTGGGCGCCTGGACCAAAGCCGAACAGTCATTGCCGGACTTTATCGTCGCGCAACTTGGCGATTTGGGAGCCTGCCTCCCTTCCCTGTTGGCCGGCAAACGCGCCGCCTTGTTGCTTGACGGGCTGAATGAATTGCCGCCCGACCAACGCGACGACAAATACCCGCAAGTGCAACGGTTTATCGAACAACACCAGGATTTGTTGGCGGTCGTTTCCTGCCGCAAACTCGATTACGAAAATCGCCTTGATCTGGGCGTTGACCTGATCAACATCCTGCCGCTCGATGTGCAACGCATACGCGAATTTGCCCTGCGCTATCTCGGCCCAAAATCCGGCGCAGAATTGTTCTGGCGTCTGGCGGGCGGTGAAGACGTGCAAATGTTATGGGAAGTCTGGCAAAAAGCCGGAGCCAGTTTCGAACAGTTTTTTACCGCGCCGGACATCCCGCGCGAATCGCCCAACGTGTATGGCGTAACCACCGGCCAACAAGATCAGCTTTGGCAAGAAAAAGTTCGCGGCAAACACTCCTTGATGGAACTGGCGCGCAATCCGTATCTGCTTTCGATGCTGGCTTATACCTTTCGCGAATTTGGCGCGTTGCCCGAAAATCGCGGCGCATTATTCCACTCATTCGTCGCCACGCTGTTACAACGCGAAAAAGTCCCCGCCGACGAACGCGACGCGCTGACCGACGCACTGGCCAAACTGGCGTTTGCGATGCAAACCAATCCGGCGGCAACCAACGATCAGCCGGAAGAAACCACAAGCAGCACGACCCTGACCGTCATCGCCAAAGCTCAGGCGCAAGCCTTGCTCGATGAACGGCAACTCTATCTGGCGGGCAGCGCCAGCATCCTCAGCATTGGCGAACAAGTCAGATTCACGCATCAACTGTTGCAGGAATACTTTGCCGCCAAGTTTATGGACGGCGAAATCCGCGCTGACCGATTGAAGGCGGAGGAAATCTGGAAGCCGGAAAAATGGTGGGAACGCACCAACTGGGAAGAAGCCGCCGTGTTGCTGGCCGGGCTGTACAGCAACGATTGTCTGCCGGTGGTTCGCTGGGTCGCCGAAGCGAATCCCGAAGCCGCCGTGCAATGCGTCCTCCGCAGCGGCGCGGAGTTGCCCGCGCTCTCTCGCGACGTACTGCGCGAACAGTTGCGCCAACAATGGCTTTCGCGCTTGACCGATCTGAAACGTGAGCCTGAACCGCAAGCGCGCGCGGCGATCGGACGTGCCCTGGGATTGATGGATTGCGACAATCGCAAAGGCGTTGGCGTCATTGAAACCAACGGTGTGAAGCTGCCAGATTTTGATTGGATCAAAATTCCCGCAGGCGAATTTCAGTATGGCGACGCGAAAGCCGAAGGCGCAGCCAAACCGCAAAAACTCTCTCTGCCAGAGTTTTTCATCAGCCGGTTTCCGGTCACTTACAGCCAGTTTCAAACCTTTGTGGACGATCCCGAAGGCATTGCCGATGCGCGCTGGTTTGAAGGATTGACGGACGATGACAGCGAACGTCAGCCCGCAGAGCAGTATTTCAAATTCAGCAATCATCCGCGCGAAACGGTCAGTTGGTTTCAGGCGATGGCCTTCTGTCGCTGGCTGTCGTGGCGGCTGGGAACAACTTGCGACTTGAAGAAAGTGGCGGAATGGGCGGTGCGCTTGCCGACCGAGTTTGAATGGGAAAAAGCGGCGCGTGGTACGGATGGGCGACTGTATCCGTACGGGAATGAATTTGACGTGGCGAAAGGAAACATACGTGAAACCGGCATCGGCCAAACCAGCGCCGTTGGTATCTTCCCAAATGGAGCATCGCCTTACGATGCGGAAGAGATGAGCGGGAACGTCTGGGAATGGTGTCTGAGCGATTACGGCAAACCGCAAATTGACGCCCGGAAAGAAAACTTGCGGAAGCAGGTCAATCGCGTCCTGCGGGGCGGCTCGTGGATCGACTCTCAGTTGTACGCGCGGGCCGTCGTTCGTAACTACAATCGTCCCGCCTTCCGTTACAACTTTTTCGGTTTTCGGGTGTTGTGTAGTCGTCCCCCTTCTTCCTGATCACTGTCCTGGGACGGTGCGCGCGAGCGCACGCGCGTAGCGCGAGTCCCTTCCCCGCGCCGTTAGGCGCTCGAATTTATTTTTCAAAAATCGGGTTTTCGGAAAACCAGTCCTTGTCCCAACACATGAGTTCGCAATCCCCAGGTGTCAGCGTAGCGAACATGGTTGACCCACCCTTTGACGGAAGCGTCAAATTCAGCGAACGAGATTTTGCCGGCGCAAGAATCATCCCACCGCAAATGAAAGCGGATGATCGCCTGTTTCCATTGAAGAGGGCGACAGCCTTTGGAGTGCGGGGAGTTCTCACCGCTTTGGTAGTCCTCGGTGAGAATGCCATTGGGAGGGACTACCAAAGCTGCGTCGAGCCGCAGCACTCCAAAGGCTTCGCCTGCCGATTATGGCGCTGGTTCAACAACGGGCAATATTGTCAGGTTAGCAAAATGGTGGCGAAGATCGGGCGCTGGTTGGGCAGTTGGATGAACAAGTCATCGCTCCGGTAGGAGCGGAATGTTTATAGCAAGCAACGACAGAATTTTCCCAAGCTCCAGCGGAGCGAGATGTGCCGGATGTCGCTCCGCTGGAGCTGCAAGACATTCGATCGGCAAATTCTAT
>JAEUQO010000249.1 GCA_016789605.1 Acidobacteriota bacterium | reverse complement strand
AGTATTTTCTCGAAATCTCAGCCTGTCGCCGTGATGTTTTGCCTCACGCTGACATGCGTTGACGAGAGAAGTGTCTGAATGCGTCTGCAACGCCGGAAGAAAATTTTTTGAGCTGTGATACTGAATGCGCGCAAATCTCGTATTATAGGCTAGAGAGGGCGCCAGGGAGTCTCAGCAGTACACGCAATCACGTCAGCCTCTCAATCCAGCAACAAGTCGTACACCTAACCGTTCGGAGGGAAATCATGCATTTCTTGGCGAATTTGGCTGTTCTGCGTCGCGCCTTTGTCGGCTTTCTCGCGGTTGTCGTTTTGCTTGCCATTACTGCCTGGGTGCAAGCGGTTCGCTCAACCGAGTCTTTGCCAAGCGTGAACAAGGAGGCGCGCAAGCCCACGATTGCAGCTTGTGCTGATGCCGAAGCCGTCATTGATCTTGTTCCGCCGCCTGCGGATTTCGTGCCGACCAAAAATGCCGACGCCTTGCTTGGCGAAGAATTCACCTTTGAAGTGCAGTTCAAAAACCTGGGGACGCAGATTGGATACGGGCCTTTCATTGCGCTGGTCTTGCCCGCCAGTGGCGCGGATGGCCCGACAAACCCGGACGGTATTTATTTTGAAGACTCAGGCGTTGGTTATCAGGGCAGCGCCTCTTATTTGGGGACGGCAATTGCCAAAGCCAGAATTGACGTGCTCACGTTTTCCGCGACTGGTGTGCTTACGCATCCTTGGGCGGGAACCTTCAATGGAAAAGAAAAAGATCAGTTGGTGGTGATTCAGTTGCCGTTTGGCAGCTACGGCCCGACGCAGCCCACCATGAACATTGAGATCAAAGCGCTGGTGAAAGATACGGCAGACCTTGGTGTGGGGCTGCCGATCAAAGCGTATGGCGGGTTTCGCTATGCCTGTGATGCTTTGGGGACGCAACCGGCGATTCTCGGGCTGGAAGATGCCGCGACAGTCACGCCGCAACTCTTTGTCGTCAGCAAGCTTTATAACGGACCTGAAATCGGCCCCAAAACCGGTGAAACCGCGACAGGGCCAAACTTCCCGCGCCGTTATACGATGAATGTGAACGTCGCCAAAGGGCAGGCAATCAATGATCTGACCGTGACAGACCTGTTGCCGAACAATCTTGCCTACAACGGCGGTTTGTTTACTTCCTCCGGCGGAATCAACAACACCGGACAATTACAGACGCCCGCGCCGCCGACAGGGACCGCCGCCAATGGCAGTAAGCTGGTGGTGTTATTTCCGGGCACCTTGACGGGCACTGCTGCGCCGATTGACGCCGTGGTCAGCTTTAGCTTTTTCGTGCCGCAGTTGGATGGCAACGGACAGACGATCCTTGATCCGCAAACCGGTGCGCCGGTGAAATCTGAAAATAACGTTATCGTGGAAGGTGACTGGCTGCCTGTTGATCAAGACGACACCGCTGGTTTGCAAACGCTTGATCCGTCCGGGCCGGAATACACGCTGATCTGCAAATCCATCGCCTTGCAAAAAATAGGGTTCAATCAGACCAAGAATAAAGCCGTCGTCAGCGCGAATCCGCCGCCTACCGACAATGCGCCGGGGGATTTGTTAACCTGGACGTTGGACATACAGGTTTCTGATTACTTCGCGTTTGATCAGTTAAAGATCGAAGACATTCTTTCAGACGGGCAGGTGTTTCAGGCAACTCCGTCTGCGACATATTCCGGGCAAGATCGTACGCGTTCTTTTTTGGGCAACTTCACCGTTGGCAGCAACCTGATCGTGACCTATCCGCTGGCTTGCAGCAGTTTTGACAATGGCCAAACCCGACTGCAATTTGATTTGTCCGCGGTGTTGCTGAACCACGCGCCGCCCAGCGGAATCATGACGGGCGGACATTATGGCGGTACGCTGACCTCGGTTGCCGCGCGCGCTTCCATCAGCTTCAACGTGCGGATTCAGGAGAGCTATAACTGCCCACAACCCACCATTCCGTCCGGAGACCTGAGTCTGGATCAGAACGACAAACTCTTTAACAAAGCCACGGTTACGGGGCGCATTCTGACGACGTCCAACAATCAGAGCGATGACGGCGCGCAAGAGTTTCGTTTGTTGGTCGGCGCGCTCAACAAGACCATCTACGCTCGCAATGGCGTCGTGAATCAATCGGGCGAAGTGGTAGACGGAGTTTGTTTCACCCCCAAAGATACGATCACCTTCCGGCTGCGCTATTTTCTGCCGCACGGCGATATCGAGAAATTCAAGCTGACAGATTTTGTGCCGCTGCCGGTGTTAAAGGTGCCAACCAGCTTGAGTGGTGGTGGCATTTGTAGCGTGCCTTCCGCCAATTCCTGGTGTTTCCACCCGAACAATACGTTTAACCTGGGGCCGGTGTCGGTGAATACCGATACCGCGGCCAACAGCGTGACGTTTAATTTCAACACCTTTGACAATCCGGTCAGCACGCCCGTGTTGGTTGATCTATTGTTTACCTTGCCCGTGACCGCTGATCCTTTTGCGGACGGGTTGTTTTTGACAAATCAGTTACAGGCAAGCGAAAGCAATTCGTTCGACGAACAGGTTGCGCAAGTCGCCATCAAACGTTTCCTGGTTTGTGAACCAGCGCTAAATCTGACCAAAGGCGTAGTTGCCAAAGATGGCCCTGGGACATTCACCAAACCGATTACGCCGAGCTTTACTCCGCCGCCTGGGGCCAGCGGGGTGAAACGATTCAGTTCTGCGATCATCTCGCCGGTCAGCAGCCTTGGGCTCGATAGCAATTTGAATGGTATTGACGCCAACGATTTGGTCACGTTTGCGATCGTGGTCGAAAACCAGGGCGCGCACCCCGCCTATGATGTGCGCATCACTGACACCATTCCGGCAGGATTTGTGATTCCCAGCGGTGGCGATTTGAATCTGGTCGTGACCAATGGCATTGGCACCTTGCTCAGCTATACCGGAGCGCCGACGGATCTCTTTACTTCGGCGGGAATTCAATTGAACGATCCGACCAACGGCGTGCTGGGACCGTTGGGAGGCACGCTCGGGGCCAATATTGCCGTCATCACTTACAACTTACGCGCGTCCTGGCCCGGCGTCACTTCTCCGCCTCCGCCTGATGCACTGATGGCATGCCAGTCGTTGACCAATACGGCTTCGCTGTTGAATTACGCCGGGATCGAAGGCGGGCCAAATTTCGTCGGCTCGGGTTACGGACTGCAAAACAAAGACAGCGCGACCGTCACAGCGGCCAATGCCACGATCACGAAATGCATTCTGGACGCCAACAACAATTGTTTGCCTGCGGCCCAAGCGCCCAAGTTGCCCATCGGCGGCAAAGCTCGGTATCGGGTGGTTGTCACCATCCCGGAAGGCGTTTCAAAGAATGCGTTTTTGGTGGATACGCTCGATAGCGGGCTTGCCATCGTCGAGCCGAATCCGCCAACGATCGGATTTATCAAGGCTGTGCCGTCTAATGCCACGGATTTGGTGTTCACCAAAACCGGAGCGTTGGAAGGCAAAATCACCAACAGCGGCAGAACCCTGACGTTTGATTTGGGCAACGTTATCAATCTCAACACGGACAACACGACTGCTGAGCGGCTTACGGTCGAATACACCGCCGTTGTCCTCAATACGTTGGCGAACGAGCGCGGCGTTAAATTGAATAATTCCGTGCAATGGACGGCGGGAACCTGTGTTGTTGGCGCTTCGGCCCCGGACATCACCATCGTTGAACCAAAGCTGAAAGTTACCAAAACTTACGCGCCGCAAATCGCTGATGCTGGCGATACGGTTACTTTTACTCTGACCATAATGCACGATGCGCCGCCCAGCGACGCGCCAGCGTATGACGTTTTACTGGGCGATTCTTTTGGCGGCGGGACGGCGACCATCAGTAACTGGACGTGTTCGGGAGTGCCAACCAGTTCTTGCACGCCAGGCAACACACAGTGGCCGGTATTTGGCGTGAATGAAACGGCAACCATCACGTATACCGCGACGCTGAGCAGCAGTTTGAAAGCTTGCGTTGATCCGCAGAACTCGGTGTTTCTCTGGTGGACTAGCTTGCCAGGCAAACCCGGCCAGTTGTCGCCGCACGATCCACTGTCATTTGAACGTACCTGGAACAACTTGAGCGATCCGGGCGGAGCCGCCAATGACTATCGCGCAAGCACGGCAGTGACGATCACCACGCCAAGGCCAACGATCGCGAAAACCCTCACTGCGACCAGCGCCGGGCACACTGTGAATCCGAATGTGGCCATCGGGGAAGAGGTGACATACCAGTTAGTGGTGTGCCTGCCGCAAGGGACTGCGCCGCCACAGACAATAAAGATTACCGATCCATTGCCGCCGGGGATGGAAGCGATTTCAGCGACGGTGACTTCGACCGGTGGCATCAGCGGTTTGCCCGCGACGCTTCCTGTGACGCCCGGTTTAGGAGCAACTCAGGTCTTTTCGCTGACAAACATCACGATTCCTGCCACCGCGGCAACTGGTTCGTCGTGCTTCACGATTCAGCTGAAAGTCCGGTTGTGCGACGGCACGGGCATTAGCGGATTGCCGCCCAATCAGACTTTGCTGATGAATCAAGCCAAGGTGGAAATCTTCACGCCGCCGTTGCAGATCAGTCTTTGTACCGGAATGTCCGAGACCGTCACTTTGACCGTGGTTGAACCAAAGCTGGAAGTGAAAAAAGAGTTCATCCCGGCGACTGCCAAACCGGGTGAGTTGGTGCAGATCAAGCTGACGTTGACCAACACGGGAACCGCTGACGCATTCGACATTGTGTTGACGGATAAGTTGGATGCCTGTTTGACGTTTGTTTCGTTGGGAGCGCTGCCAACAGGTTTCAACGGGCAACAAAACGCCGGTATGGTCACGATTGTCGGCGCAGGGACGACCATCAAGCCGGGAACGGGCAACGCGTTGATGTTCACGATGACGGTCAGAGCGGGCGAATGTTGTGCGGTTTCAAATACGGCAACAGCAACCGCCACGACCATGCCCGGCAATGCCACTTGTGAACGAACCGTGACCGCCACCGGCACGGATGATCTGATTGTGACAGGCCAAAACTGTCCGTGTGTGCCCGCGCCCAGCGGGTTGGTTGACTGGTGGACGTTTGACGAAACCAGCGGCGCCGTTGCCAATGACATCCGTGGGGCGGTGAATAACAGCGGTACCTATGGTACGGGCAGCGCCGTGCCTGTGCCGACGCCGGGCGTGGTCAAGGGAGCGTTGTCTTTTGACGGCGGAGATTTTGTCGAAGTCGGTGCGCCCACTGACAGCGAAATCAACTTTACCGGCAGTTGTACGACGCTGCCGCCGCTGGCTGAATCTTTCACCATTGATCTGTGGCTGAAGAGCACCGCTTCGTCAGGGGTCGTCACCGTGCTGGATAAGCGCGCGGTGGTGAACAATCTGGCCGTCGGATATTCGCTGTTCCTGTTCAACGGACGCGTCGGCTTCCAGATGAATGCGGTCAATTTTACGAGCACGGCGACGCCGATTGTGGCCGACGGCAACTGGCATTTTATTGCCGTGTCGGTCAGTCGCTGCGGCCCACCTGCCGGAGGCAAGATTTATATTGATGGCAAATTCGAATACGCCTTTTCGCTGGGGGGCGCGGCGCTCGACTCGTTAGGCAATAACGGCAAGCTGTGGATTGGGCGACGCGATCCGAACACGCAATTTGGCGGGCCAAACTTTTTTACCGGCGTGCTGGATGAACTGGAGTTTTTCAAACGCGCGCTGAGTGAAGAGGAACTCGACGCGATTTACAGCGCCGGTTCCGGCGGCAAATGCAAATGTGTGCCGCCGCCTCGGTACGACAAGATGATTGGTTGGTGGCCGTTTGACGGCAACGGCAAAGACATCAAAAACGGTTTTGACGGCACGGTGCAAGGAACTGGCGGCACATTCCCCTCCGCAGAGGTTGGCAATGGATGGAAAAGCGGCGGTGTCGGCAGTCTGATCGAAGTTCCTGATAAACCTGCTTTTGGCGTCTCCAGTTTTTCGTTGGATGCCTGGATCAGGGTTGATTCACTGACGGCGGCCAACATGCCCATTGTGTACAAAGGTCTGCCGCCAGGAGCGGACATTTCCACGCCCTTTGCCTTTGGCGTGGCCGGGACAACTGATCCGCAAGCGGGCCGTTTAATTTCGCTGGTGTCCAATGGCACGAACACGATGACGGTGTATTCAGCAGGAGTGTTGCCGCTTGGAAGTTTTGTACATGTGGCAACGACCGCCCAGGTCACCGGGAGCAGCACCCAACTGTGTGTGTACATCAACGGCGTGAAGGGCAATTGCCAGACGCAAAACATCGTTCCGCAAATCAACACGCGGCCCTTGCAAATCGGCGGCGGCAGCGGTCAATCCGGGCCTAACGGCAATTACTTTAATGGCCCAATTGATGAATTGGAGTTCTGGAATGAAGCCCTAACAGAAGAAGAGCTTCGCTCTATTTATCAAGCTGGCAGCGCTGGAAAGTGCCGTGAGCAGGGCGGGGATTGTTCGCAAGTGACAATCAATATTTCGCCGACGACATTGCCCAATGGCGTTGCCGGGCAAGCCTACACCGGCCCGACGTTGACGGCGAGTGGCGGGACGCCTGCGTATATGTTCAGCGCGACCGGACTGCCAATGGGATTGACCATGGCAACAGATGGTGCCATCACCGGGGCACCGATGGCATTTGGCAGCTTCACGGTCTTGGTGACGGTGAAAGACGCCAACGGTTGCATGGGGGTGCGCGAATACAAGCTGAACATCACCTGTGCCAACAACATCACAATGACCGGATCACAATTACCGGTCGGCACAATCAATACGGCGTATCAGCAAAACATCGTCGCCGAAGGCGGCTGCGGCAATTTCACCTACACGCTGGTCAGCGGTTCGTTGCCGCCGGGGCTGACGTTCAGTCCCACAGGCGCAATCACGGGCACGCCGACAGCCTGTGGCACGTATGATTTTGCGGTAAAGGCGACCGACAAGTGCGGTTGCATGTTGCTGCGCGAATACCGCCTGATCATTCAAGGCACGTTGCAGACGATCTCCGGACTGTTCAACACAGGTGTCAACGACAGCGGACAGAACCTGATAGATGGTGTGGCTGATCCGCATTATTCGATTGTGATCGGGACAAATTCGACGCCTGCGATCACGCGGCCTCCAGGCACGGGCTGGCAACCGCCGACGACTTTTGGCAAATGGATTACCGTGCCGCCGGGCGTGCCGATTGCTCCGACGATGACCTATCGCATGTCGTTCGTTTTGGGCACGTGTGATCCGGCAACCGTCAGGATCGAAGGTCGTTATGCGGCCTTCAATGCTGCCAGCATCAGCGTCAATGGCGGCCCGCTCGAAGACCCAACCGCAACGCCCGGTTATCTGGCCTTTAGCAATTTCTTGCTGACGACGGGCTTCAAAGCGGGACTCAACACAATTGATTTTGTGGTTACGGGCAATGCTGCCGCCGGCAATGCATTGCTGGTGGAATTCACCAAAGCCGAAGCGCGTTGCTGTCCGTGCAACATCGTTTTCAATCCGCAGACGTTGCCCAATGGCGTGGTCGGGCTGCCATACAACCAGACCATCACCGCAACGGGCGGCGCGCCGCCTTACACCTATTCGGTCAGCAGTAATCCGGGCTTGCCGCCAGGTTTGTCATTGTCGGCGAATGGCGTGATTTCAGGCACACCAACGCAAGGCGGCACAGTCAGCTTTACCATCAAGGTCACCGACAGTTTGGGCTGCATGAGAGAACAGCGTTATACGGTTGTCTTTTGTCCGACGCTGTCGCGACCGCGTACCTACCGCAAAGGCTTGATGGATAATTTTGCGGGCGGGTTTGATCTGGCGGTGCCCAGCGGAACCCTGAAAGCGGCGTTTGCCGGCGCAACCTGGAAGCCATTTGATGATGCGACGATTGATAGCAATCTGGGACATACGTTCGCCACATTGCCGACGAATGTGGTCAAAGCTGAACTGGAAATCCGCCTGAAGCCGGGCGGTACTGGCAGCGATGACGACACGATCAATTTGCTGTTCAGTCAACAAGCTGCCACGCCGGCCTGGAGCTTGCGCCTGGCGGATGTACCCGCCAATACCAGCAACAGTTGGGCTCCGGGCGGTCCGGCGCAAACATTCAAATTCGATTTGGCGAGTTTGCCCAACGGCAGCAACCCGACAGTCAATTTGGTTGATCTGCTTTCGGCGCGGCAGTATCTGGATATTGTCGTGACGGACGATACGACAGTGGATTATGTGAAGCTGCGTATTTGGACGTGTCCGCCGCGCTTCTGGTTCAAAGGATTGGCGGTGACCCCGTTTGGCCAGGCGCAACTTAGCCAAAACGCCAGCGGACAACTGGTCATTTCCAATCTGACGACGGGGTCGCACGGCGCGTTTATAGACGTAGGCGATACACAAGGGCTGAGCTGGTCAGTGCCGTTCAGTTTGGCCTTGTTCCCCGAAAACGGGAATCTGGATTTCACGCCGTTTGGTGTGCTTGACGGCGAGCCAGGTCGTAGTGGTCCGCTTTTCCGGTTGTTCCGTAGCGTGGGCGGGACGGCAATCCGCCTTTCGCCGAATTTCACCTCACTGGGAACGCAAACAGTACGTGTGGTGGTATACAGCGGCACACAAAAAGTCTTCGATCAGGCTGGCTTGTCGTCAACGGGCATTAATGTCGAAACCGGCCAGCTTCGGCAATTTATCGTGCGCGGAGAAATTGTGCGCGCGGCAGACGGCAGCGTCATGCCGCAAATGTCTGTCGGGTTGGACAGCGCCGGGCTGACGCCGATCACGGTCGGCACGGCCTTTAGCGGGCAAGGCACGCAGATTGACATCTTGCCAGATCGGCCCACGCGACGGTTTGAGTCTATTTCGCAATTCCGCGTGACGGGGATCAATTTCAGCTCAATTACCCTCAGCGATTTGGGCATCGTGCAGCGCAATCTGGTGCATCGCGTGCGCGGAGACGCCAGCTTTGATCCGTTTGGCGAAGGCCTGGCGGTAGCGGAACTAACCCCGACCGAAGCGCGCGGCACCGCCATCGAACTTGGTCGTGCGAACAGTTATCGCGTCGCCCTCGATACGCTTGATCCAGACAGCACCGCGGCTGACGGCGCATATCTGCAAGTCGAAACGGCAGGCGGAACAGCAGCAGCGGCTGCCGGGGCGTTGCGGCTGACCAAGGCCGGTGATGGGTATCGAGTGCTGGCCAATTACGCGGCGCTCAATGCCACTTCGCAACGCATTCAAATTCTCAACGGCGCTCAGTTCGTGGCTGAATTGCCGGGCGGCGCAAATCCGGAAGTGACCGCCTCAGGCTGGCCGTTGGCAGTGGGGCGCAGCGGTGGCGCCAGTGATGGTTACACGGCAGAATTCCCCGCCAATACTTCTTTCCGCGTTGGCGGCACGACCTATACGGGAACACAATTGCGGCTGTTGCCAGTGGGTGGCAGCGCGGTTGAGCCAAAAACTGGCGTGACGTTGTTGGCTGTCGGGTTACCGGAATTCACGATTACAGACGTGCAGACGGCACTTTGTCAGGCAATTGCAATTGCGCCGACGTCGTTGCCTGCGCCGTCATTAAACGTGGCCTATCCGGCCACGCAACTGACGGCCAGCGGCGGCACTGCGCCGTACACCTTCTTTGCCAGCGGATTGCCGCCGGGGCTGACGCTTTCTTCCAGCGGGCTTTTGTCCGGCACTCCATCGCAAGCGGGCACGTACACCCTCAATGTGACGGTGGTGGATGCCAATGGCTGCACCGGCGTACGCAGCTATCCGTTAGCGCAAATTGTGGGTTGTCAGACGCTGACGATCAATCCTGCGACGTTGTCGAATGCGGTGGTCGGAACGCCGTACAGCCAGTCATTGACGGCGACAGGAGGCGCTGCGCCGTATACCTTCCGTTTAAGTGTTGGTGTGATAATGCGGAATACGGTGCTTTCACCGGCGGGGATCATTTCCGGCACACCGACCGAAGTCGGCACGTATACCTTCACCGTGGAGGCGACCGATGCCAACGGATGTCAGGGAACGCGTACATACACCGTGACGGTCAGCAGCGGCGGGTTGATGTTCTATCCGCTGTCGAAGCCGTTGCACTTGCTGGATACGCGGCCATCAGCGGCGCGTCCGGGGCCAGCCTTTGACATGCCAAATGCGAAGATCAAAGGCGTGGTGACCAGCGGTGGCGCTCCGCGCGTGCAACAGGCGCGGGTGACGTTTGATGGGGTAACGATTCCGGCGAATGCGCGTGCGATTGTCGGCACTGCGACAGTCATCAATGTGCCGGACGCTGGCGCATACACTGGCACGGGGAACGTCACGTTTTACCCGAACGGAAAACCCAAACCAGAAGTGTCGAACCTGAATTACGCCGCTAACCAGACGATCAGCAATTCGTTTACGGTTGGTTTGGGAGACACAGGCGCGTTCGACATTTTTGCCTACAGCGATGTGCATCTGGTCATTGATGTCGTCGGCTATTACGCGCCGCCGGGCGAGGGCGGGTTGTACTTCCATCCGTTGCCGAAACCCGTGCGTAAGCTGGAAACGCGCCCGGAATTGTTCTACCCCGGTTGCGAAACGCCGCGCGCTAAATTGCAAGCGGGCAGCGTCCGTACGATGTCGGGTCGCTTCACGTGTGATGGCGTGACGATTCCGGCGGCGGCCCAAGCGCTGGTCGGCAACCTGACCGCTGTCAACGCCAATGCCAACGGCTTTGCCACGGTCTTTGCCGGAGACCTGACGGCAACACCGTTGGCCAATTCGTTGTCGTATGTTTCGACCCAGGCAATTCCGAACGCATTTGTGACCAGGCTGGGCAATGACGGCAACTTCAAACTCTTTGTGTCGCAAACGACGGATATGCTGATTGACCTGACCGGGTATTTCAGCGCCGAAGCCAACGACGCAAACGGGCAGGGATTGTTGCTGACCTTGCTGGATGTGCCGGTGCGTAAATTGGAAACGCGCCCGGAAACGTTCTATCCGGGGTGCATTACGCCACGCGCACCGCTTAACGGCGGCAGCGAAACGATCATTCAGGCGCGGGGCGTTTGTGATGCGGCGACGATTCCGGCGACGGCCAAAGCGATTATCGGCAACGCGACGGTCATCAATTTCCTGTCGCCGGGCAGCGGCAATGTCACGTTGTATCCGACGGCTGCCAATCGGCCTGAAGCCTCGAACCTGAATTACATCGCAGAGCAGGTCATCCCGAACGCCTTCACCGTCGGTTTAAGCGACGATGGACGGTTTACGATTTACGTCTTCAGCACGATTCATCTGCTGATTGACGTGACGGGATATTACGCCCCTTAGCGAATGGATAAGCCGGGCGAGCAGGGGCCGCAATCTGTTCCTGCTCGCCCGGTTTTGCAAATTCAGCTTGCGCTTCCGTGCGCATCGGCAGATGATGCCGCGCGAAAGACGACCCAGCCCATTTGGTGGCTGCCTCAGTTGTTGGCCGTCTTTTTCAGCAAATTAACAGTTCAGCCTGGCCAGCCCCGCGAACAATTCAGCGACTCAGCGCGTGAGGTTCCTGCGCGATAGGAGCTATTAGTCGTGCACAACAAGGACCGTGAGCTGTCACAGCCCCAGTCACTGACGCCCACCCAATGGCGAAAAGCGCGAGAACTCTTTTATCTGGTGAGTGAAGCCCCCGCGGAAGAGCGCACAGCCATGTTGCAGCGGTTTTGCGCGGGGGATGATCTGTTGCAACGAGAGGTGGAACAGCTATTGGCTTTGGGGCAGACGTCGAATGAATTGTTTGAGCAGTCATTATTACAAACTCTGGCAAACCGTGTGGGCGTCAGTGCTGCTGACGCAGATCCGCCAGCGCAAATTGGCGATTACCTGATTCTGAAAAAGATCGGGCAAGGCGGTATGGGAAATGTTTATCTGGCGACCAAAGACCGTCAGCCGGAAGCAGTGCCCGTCGCATTGAAACTATTGCAGCAAGCGGTGGCGAGTGATTTCACGCGGCTGCTGCTGCAGCGGGAGTATGAATCGCTGGTGCGTTTGTCGCACCCGAATATCGCGCAGGCGCTTGATCACGGAATCACGTCAGACGGCGTTCCGTATCTGGTCATGGAATACATCGGCGGGTTGCCGATAGACGAATATTGCACGCAACAGCGACTCGGCGTACGGCCCCGGCTGGAATTGTTTTTGGCAGTGTGCGATGCCATCCAATTTGCGCACGAAATGGACATCGTGCATTGGGACATCAAACCGAGCAATATTCTTGTGACGGAAGGGAAGCCGAAGCTGCTGGATTTTGGTTTGGCGCGCTGGCTGGAATCTTCTGTTGCTGATGGACTGGCGCCACAAGCTTTTGCCTGGTTGCTGACGCCGGAATACGCCAGTTTGGAACGATTAAGCGGAGCTTCGGTGAGCGCTGCCAGCGACGTTTACAGTTTAGGTGTGTTGTTATACCGCTTGCTGATCGGAGAATTGCCATTTCAGTTCAAGAGCCGATTTCCCACAGAAGCCGCACAGAGTTTGCGCGAACAACTGCCTTTGTTGCCGCAAAAGCTGCAAGACCAAAATCTAAATGAAGACATCAGAAACGTATTGTTGCGCATCCTGACGCTGACGCCAGACACGCGCTATTCGTCAGTGGCTGCGCTCACGGCGGATGTGCGTTCGGTGTTGCGCAGCATTTAGCCCAAAGCAAAAGGGAGCAACCTGCAAGATTGCTCCCTTTTGCTTTGGCAGAATTGCTCGTGACGTTCAGTTCGCCTTGGCTTTGTCTTCGTAGCGCAAAATCATGCCGCGATCACCAACGGCCCAGCCTTTACCCGGAGACAGAAAGAACACGCCCCGAATGCGGCGACCTCGTGCGACAAAATCGCTCTGCCAGGACTGGCCACCGTTGTCGGTACGCATCAGCGTGGTGTCGTACACGACGGCTTCTGCCCCACCTTCACGCGGGGCGAACGCCGCCATCCAACCGTTTTCAGGATTCAGAAACTGCGTGTTGTGGGTGGCGCGGCTGGGAGTACGGAATTGCTCCCAGGTTTTGCCGCCATCGCGCGTATGCAACACGAAAAAGAAGCGGCCTTCGCCGTCGTTCATTTCGCCGGTCACCGAGCCGTGATTGGCATCGGTAAACCGGACTTCGTGCAATAAACCCGGCGTAAAGCGTCCTGATTCAAACTGTGTTTGCAGCGTTAGCGGGATGCGTCGCCAGTTTTTGCCGCCGTCTTCTGTGTAAAACAATCCGCCAATGTGATTGCGCGCGCGTCCATAAAAATTGCCGATTAGCCAGCCGTGCTCGGCATCGAGGAAGTAAACGTCGCGGAAGCCATAATTGTAGTTGGATGATTCGACCGGCAAGCCGACCAGCTTTTCAACCCCTTCAACTTTGGTCCACTCTGTGCCGCCATTGTTGGTATGCAGCAAGGTCGCGTTTTTGCCGACGGCCCAGCCATTTTGGGCATTGGTGAAATGGACGCTCAACACATTGGGCAACGGTTGTTTGGCCCAGGTGCGTCCGCCATTGGTGGTGCTGAAAAAGACCGTGTCGCTGTCCGCGTCGCTGTTGAACGTGTCTTTGCCTGAAGCTTCGCCGAGCATCCAACCGATGTTCCAGTCGAGAAATTGAATGGCGTTGATATTGGCTGCGCCGCCGCTCAGTTGAGGTTTCCAGGTGCGTCCGCCATCTGTCGTGCGATAGAGAGCCCCGGCATCGCCAGCGGCCCAGCCGGTCATTGTGTCTACGAAATAGATGGTGCGCAGATTTTTGTCGGTTTCCGTGCTGCGGCGGACGACCTTCCAGTTGTTGTTTTGGAAAGACACATCTGCCAGCGAATCAGCGATCAATGGGGTGGCGATTTTCGGCTCCAGCGGTGTTGTCGGCGCAGCTGCGGGCGGCGCTGCAATCGTGGTGCTGTTGGCTGCATCGGCCAACACAGGTGCGTGATTGGTGGGGACGACCTGTTTTTCTGCTGCAGGTTCGGGTGACGCGGTTGTTTCGCTTTTTGGAGTTTCTTGTGGTTGCGGTTTGGCTTCGACAGGCGTTTCAGCTACGGCGACGGGTTTTTCTGGAGCCTTTTCTGTTGCTGTCGAGGAAGTGTTCGGCGTCGTTACCGTCGGTTCTGTTTGGGATTCCTGTCGCGGTGCTTCCTTTGGCACTTCGACTTCTGCAGCAGGTTTGGCAGCGGGCTTATGCTCTTCTGTCGTGGCAGCGGCGCTGGCAGTGGCTGCCGCGAGTTCCTTGCGCGCCAGGTCTTTGGTCGGTTCGGCTGTCGGCTTCTTGATTGCTGGCTCTGCTGCTTGTGGCTCTGGCGCAGGCTTCTTCCGTTCTGCCATTGATGCTGGCGCGTCATACGCCATCACAATAAATTCAGTGAGATTGCCGCGCGCAACAAATTGATCGCCTGCTGCCTTGGCTTCTTGCGGCGTGTTGTAACGTCCAATGCGAACGCGATACCGCGTGCCTTTACCGGGCACTTCGGCCTTTACCCAATACGCCCCCAGGCCTTTCGTCTTCAGTTCGGTAATCAAAGTGCGGGCTTCTGACTCGTTGGTGGTCGAAGCAATCTGGATGGTGTATCCGCGGCTTTGTGCTGTTGCTGTGTGAACGAGCAGGGAAACACAGAGCAAGCTGGCTCCCAACCAGCAACCAAACAGTGCATGCAAATTTTTCGGTAGAGTCTTCATTGCTGTCGGATGGTTGAAAATCGGTCGTGGGGGAAAAATTTGGTGAGGGGCACTGCCGGTAAAAAACGGCGTGATCTTAGCACTAGATAAGCCATTTGTCCCGTTTTTTGTTGTCAATGTGGAACGGTTGGGGCACCACTCTTTGGGCAGAAGCGAAATCTCTACTGGCGCATCGGGCAAGCCAAAGTTAAAATAGCATCCTTGCTTCTCAATTATCAGGACTATAAAGACGAATGCTGCCCCGTGTGCGTTCGTGCGGGTTCTGTTCTGGGCGGCAATTGCTGGACAGAACCGATTCAACATGGAGTTGTCATGAATATTTCTTTTGCGCCCAAAGGCAGAAGTCACCAGCGTTCGTTGAGTTTGCTGTTGGTTTTCGCTTTTAGCCTGGCGTTTAGTTTTTTGTCCCTGACCGGTTGTAATTCCCATTCTTCACACAGTTCACATACACAACAAACGAATCAATCTGCGGCTGCCGCTCCGACGCCGCGCATCCCTGCATACTTTGCGCAGGCGGAACAAGCCAAACCCTTGCCTGCTGTGCTTGACCCCAAGCAGTTTAGCGACCCGGTCGTTGTCAAAGCGTACGGCTTTGCCAAGGACTTGCCGGAGGTTTTCGCGCAACAACCTTGCTACTGTTACTGCGACGATGGATTTGGTCATCGCAGCCTGCTGGATTGTTACGCGACAGATCACAGCGCTGGCTGACAGCTTTGTCTCAAGGAGGGTCTCCTTGTTCATAAGCTGCACCAGGAAGGAAAAAATGCCACCGAAATTCGCGATCTGATCGTTCGCGGCGAGTGGCAAAGCGTGAAGTTGCAATAGTCTTGATCATCACTTGCGCGCGATTGTGCGTGCCCCAAGTGCGAAGTTTTTAGCGTGCCCCAAGCCCCAAAACGAACCCAAACAAGTCCCATGACTACGGCGACCCCCTTAGACCAACTCTGTCACGAGGGAGAGCATTATGCGTCATCTATTGTTGTTGGGAGTGTTGGTATTCCTCACCGGAACGTCCTTCGGCCAAGGCGCAGAAGGAATTGAGGCCGGCGCACAGACAATTACCGTGCGCAATTTTTTGCATGTAGCGGCTCCAATCGTCCGGGAGTCGCTGGCCGCTATCGAAGGCGACAATTTTACGGACGTAGATTTAGTCGAACCGTTTTCCCCGCCGACCACACTGGGGGGAGTGACTGTCACGGTCAATGGCGTGCCGCAACGGATTCGCTCAGTTTCTCGCACGCTGGTGGTCTTTATCGTGGATGCCGGGGGGAGCGGATTGCGTGCCGTGGAATTGCGCACCAAAACCAATGTTGTGCATCGCTCGTCGTTTCAGGTCGCGACTGCCTGGCCGGGCTTGTTTGTGCAAAGCACGGGGGAAGACAGCGAAGCATTTATTCCTTCCGGCTTGTGGACGACAGACGGCATACAATTGTTGCCGTTGACCAGCGCGCCCATTCAAGTTGGTCCCGCCAATCGTCCCACGCTGGTGATTTTGCAAGGCTCCGGCTGGCGACAAGGAACAATGATGGGCGGTGTACAAGTGCGCTTGAATGGAATTGCTTGTCCCTTGGTAGCGGCGCGGTCTTCAGCGCTCTTTGCCGGACAGGATGAGTTGGTCTTTCAAGTACCGGCGATGCTGGCTGGGCGCGGGGTGATGGACATGGTGGTGACAGTCGCCGGGCGGGAATCAAACTATGCACGCATCAATTTGGGAAATGCGATCACGACGTCTGCCAAAGCGTCTGGCGCGGCACCTCCCAAACGCCAATAACCATTTTCAAAACTCTTTCGTTCAAAACCTAAACTGGAATAACACTGATGCAGACAAATACGCTTGGAATTGTGAAACGGCCTCAATTGGGAGGCGACGTAGACGCTTATTGTGGTAAATGCAAAGAACAGCGCGAACACGTGATTGCCGCGCTCAGCGCGAGCGGAGTCATCGAGCGCGTGCAGTGCCGTACCTGCCAAAGCAATCACATTTATCGGGAACGCAAAACGGCGACCAAATCGGGGACGACTCGTACCTCGACGCGCGGTTCCAAGAAAGATGCGGGCGCTTCTGTCGAACCAACGGGCGAAATGCGTCCATATTCGATGCAAGAGCGGTTTGCGGCTGGCGATAGCATTGTCCATACCAAGTTCGGAACTGGTGTGGTGATCGAAGTGCGCGCCGGCAAAATTGATGTGAAATTTGGTCGCGAAGTAAAAACTCTGATCCACGCTGGCTAACCTTCAACTCCCAGCGAAAATACCGTAACGCGCGGTTGGCTGCATTCGTGGTGGCAAGCCGCGCGTTTGGTTCATTTCTTCGACCGCTTGGTGATGCCTAATCGGTGATGACGCCGGGGAGTCGCAGGGTCACGCATAACCCGCCTCCTTCACGCTGAGGCAGGTTGGCTGCGCTGACGGTTCCGCCGTGCCAGCCGATGGCCCGTTCCGCGATTGATAACCCCAGACCAAACCCGCCAGTTTTCCGTTCGCGGGCTTCTGCCACGCGATAAAACGCCCGAAAGATATTGTCCAACGCGGCATCCGGGACGCCAGGACCATGATCTCGGATGATGAACTCGGCTTCGTTGCCCGAGCAGCGCAAGGAGACTTCCACGGCCGTGTGTTCTGG
>JAEUQO010000206.1 GCA_016789605.1 Acidobacteriota bacterium | reverse complement strand
CCGTATTGTTGAAGACCTTGCCGGTAAACGCGCCTTCGGACGCAAGAAGCTGATCGAATGCGTCTGCGATCAACACCAACTGATGCCGACGTCCCCCCAGGCCGTGACGAAGTTGCAGCGGCAATTCCGTCCGCCGTTGGCCGTTTGGTCGGAAGGGCTTTTCGAGGCGCTCAAGGGACAACCACCGTCAAGCCGATGATGGCTTGAGATTCACAACAAGGAGAAACGTATGCAAATAGTTTGGCAAGACCTGCGCTACGGCGCGCGAATGTTGATGAAGAAACCTGGCTTTACATTCGCGATCTGTTGTTTGATCACCGTTTGTGCTTTTTCTCAAACCACCAATCTTCGCAGGCCAACAGCCAAGTCAGGGAGCGTTTATCAGCTTCCGCCAAACTTCAAGGCGCAAGCGGCGAAATACATGCAAGAACGCGTGCGCGTTACCGGGTTTAGTGGAGCGATTTTAGTGGCTCACCGAGGGCAGCCGGTTTTCCGGCAGAGCTATGGCCTGGCCAATCACGAATTCAGTATTCCGAATACGCCAGCAACGAAATTCCGTGTGGGTTCGGCAGGCAAGCAATTTACTTCCGCCGCCATCCTCTGGTTGGAGCAACGCGGAAAACTCAAGCTCACTGATACCATAGACAAGTATCTGCCTGAATGGCCCAAAGCGTGGAGCGAGGTCACGATTCACCATTTGCTGTCGCACACGGCGGGACTGCCGCGCCTCACCACACAGGCGCTGCTGGATGTAAGCGCGCTGAGCCAGTCATCGCCCAAACTATTTCGCAAGCTGGGGGATTTGCTCAAGGCTGGCGAAGAACTTCAGCCGCTGGATTCCAAGCCGGGTGAAAAATGGAGCTACTCGAACGTCAGCTACATTCTGTTGAGCATGATTATCGAGAAGGTGTCGGAAAAGACTTATTGCGACTTCGTTTCACAGGAGCTTTTTCACCCTCTGGGAATGACCAACACCGGCTGCGATGACCCTGGCACGATTCTGTCGCAACGGGCGAGCGGTTACACGCGCGTCAACGAAACCCTGACCAACGCCTCTTACGTGGACATGCGTTTCGTGATGGGAGCGGGATCAATCTACTCGACGCTGGATGATCTGCTGGTTTGGAATCGTGCGCTTGATGCCCATCGTCTCCTGTCTGACGCGGCAATAGCCAAACTCTTCACGCCCGTTAAGAATGAATATGCCTATGGCTGGTGGAGCCAAACCAAATTCAATCGCAAGGTAGAGTGGCACGGCGGCAACGTCTCCGGTTTTGTCTCCCAACTAACGCGCTACCCAGAAGAACAACTGTTCATCGTTGTTCTGAGCAACGTGTGGAGCGCGGCTGATCGTTCTCAGGTTCGTGCCATTGCGAATGAATTATCGGCGATGGCTTTCGGTGGCGGTTATGAACTTCCTCGCAAGCATAAAGAGATAAAGCTGGAACCGGCGATTTACGATGGTTACGTGGGTAAATATCAAGGCAGTGAAACCTTTGCGCTTGTGCGCGAAGGCGAACGCCTGATGATGCAAATCCCTCCCGGTCAGAGCGTCTTTGAAATTGTCCCGGAGTCTGAGACGCAGTTCTTTTGGAAAGGCAGAGAGTACTTTCTGACCTTCGTCAAAGATGAGATGGGCAAGGTGACGCACGTCTTAATACGAAATGAGGGCGAGACAGTTCGTTGGGCGAAATCAAAGTGAGTCATCTATTCGTAGTCTTGCCGGCTTCAGGCGCGACGAGCGACGAAGGTTGATCCGATGATTGCGTTGCGGGCGGAGTGAACGCGCAGGAATTCTTTTGGACAACACTGGCGGCGAGCAGCCACTGCTTAACAACCGATTGGGAGGAAAACATGAAACTGACTTTACTCGCGCTCCCCTTGCTTTCGTTGTTCGCACTGGCGTTCGCGGCGACGCCATCCGGTAATGACAAAGCAGCCGTGCGCCAGGCCGTGCTGGATTACGTCGCAGGCGTTTATGGCGTAGACCCCGCGCGCATCGAGCGCAGCGTCCATCCCGGCCTGACCAAACATGGGTTTTGGAAAGCCAAAGACAAACCGGGTTACGCGACGGGCAAAATGAGCTTCGCTGAATTGGTCGGAGTCGCCAAAAACTGGAACAAAGACCGCAAGCTGCCCGCCACCGCGCCGAAGGAAATCACGATCTTCGACGTGCAGGATCAAACAGCGTCGGCAAAGCTCGTCGCGCAATGGAGCACGGATTATTTCCATCTGGCGAAATACGACGGCCAGTGGAAAATCATCAACGTCCTCTGGCAGAGCTTGCCCCCAAAATGAATTGACCATCACGCTGCTGACCCGCTCGCTTGTGCGCTGCGTGGGAGCGGTTTGGGTGTGACGGGACCGATTTCGACAAGGAGAAACGTATGCAAACCCTATGGCAAGACCTGCGCTACGGCGCGCGAATGTTATTCAGAGGAACTCAACAATGCGAATAAAACGGCAATCAGCTATTTTCATCTGGCATCTGATTTTCTTCACGGCTTTGGAGTTGAGCGCCTGGGCGCAAAGCGGAGCTACAGTGCAAGGCAATTGGCTTGGTGAACTGGACGCTGGCGCGGTGAAACTCAAATTGGTGTTGCACGTTACTTCCGCCGCTGATGGCCAGTGGCGCGCCACACTCGACAGTCCCGATCAAGGTGCGAACGGGCTGAAAGTTGATTCGCTCACAGTCGAAGGCGCGGCAGTCAAATTCACGATGGCGACATTGGGCGCTATGTTTGAAGGTGCACTCAAAGGCGATGAACTAGCGGGCACTTTCAAACAAGGTGGCGCGAACTTGCCGCTGGTATTCAAACGCGCAACGGCGGCGGATTTGGCCCCGCCGAAACGTCCGCAAACGCCACAATCCCCTTTCCCTTATGTGGCCGAGGACGTCACGTATGACAACCCGGCGGCGCAAATTAAACTCGCAGGCACGTTGACCTTGCCGCCTGCGACGACGCCCGTGCCCGCAGTGATTCTGGTCAGTGGGTCAGGTCCGCAAAATCGCAACGAAGAGCTGATGGGCCATCAACCGTTCTGGGTGTTGGCCGATCATCTCACGCGCGCAGGCATCGCCGTCTTGCGCGTGGATGATCGCGGCGTCGGCAAATCCACCGGCAGTTTCGCCACCGCAACGAGCGAAGATTTTGCGAGCGACGTATTGGCCGGCATCGCGTATCTCAAAACGCGCAAAGAGCTTGATGCGAAAAAACTCGGCGTGATCGGCCACAGCGAAGGCGGTTTGATCGCGCCGATGTGTGCCGCAAAATCGCCGGATGTCGCATTCATCGTGATGATGGCCGGGCCGGGCGTGACCGGCGAAGAAATCCTATACGAACAGGCGGCGTTACTCGCGCGCGCTTCAGGCGCGAATGAAAACGCAATCACGCAAAACCGCAAAATTCAGGAAAAGATTTTTGCGATTCTCAAAACCGAGAAAGACCCGGCGGCAGCCGACAAAAAGTTAGCGGAAATGATTACGGCGGAAGCCGCAGCGGCCCCCGCCGCGCAAAAGAAAGCTCTCGAAGCGACCCTGAATGCGCAGATCAAAGCGGTCAATTCCCCCTGGTTTCGGCTCTTTCTGACATTCGATCCGCGCCCGGTTTTGCAGCAGGTCAAAGTGCCTGTGCTGGCACTCAACGGTGAACTCGACTTGCAGGTCCCGCCTCAGCAAAACCTGCCAGAAATCGCCAAAGCGCTAACCGCAGGCGGCAACAAGAATTTCAAAACCGTCACGCTGCCCAAACTCAACCACCTCTTTCAAACCGCGCAAACCGGGGCCGTTTCCGAATACTCCAAAATTGAAGAGACCATTGCGCCTGCGGCGTTGACGCTGATGACTGAATGGATCGCCAACCAGACAGGACTGGCCAATAAGCCGCGTTAGCCTTCCCCAAATCACGCCAAGCCGCGAGGGCTTCACGGCTTGGCGTGCAGCCCTTTATTCATCATCAAGTTATTCATCATCAAGAGCGGTGACGTTTCATCGCCTGACTTCGGCCTTTCATCCAAAAAACCCGCCCTTCATCGTAATTCGTCACTGTCGCGTGCGCGCGCTGGTTATCTTCCCACCGCAACAAAAATCATTTACCAAAGGAGAAACGACGTGAAAGTTGAAACACGATCCATTTTTCGCTTGCTTGTGTGGCGGGCCCTGCAGTTCGCAGCGTTGCTTGGACTCTTGCTGGTTGCGCCCGGTGACAGTCAGGCGCAAACGCGAGGCACAAAAAAGCGAGCGAACCTAGCTCCGCCCAGCGGCTCCCCCGATTTGCTTGCCGGTTTAAAAGATACGCCAGGCTGCCTCGGCGTAGAGACCGCCATGACGACGAGTAAAAAGCAGGTGATCTTCGCCTGGTTCGCCGACAAGCAATCGCTGCTCACGTGGTACCACAGCCAAACACATCAGCAGGCCATCCAGATGGCCTTCCCGCACGACAAGGAATTTGACCCGCCGCTTCAGGGCGTGCCTGATGACGTCGGCCCGATCATGGCTATCGCTTCGATTACATTGGCTGACAAGCCGCTGGCAGGCGTTGGTTCCACACTACCTTTCTCGCAAATTTCTATTGAGCTTTACAAGCCTGTCACGGGCGGGATATTCATTGGCGGCAGGTTCGCGCCTGAGGGATTGAAAGCGCCGTACCTGAAGGATTACACGCCAAAGTACAAGTAGCGTATAAACTTGTCGCTTATTGAGTTGTGGCGCAAGCTCGCATCTCGTGCCACAACTCAGCACACCGCACCGCATGAACAGAAACCTTCATCACACATCACCAACCCTCTGGTGGGTGCTGGCGCGCTGGCGCAACGCAACGCCTTATCTACTGGCAATCACGACATTCATTGTCCTGCTAGATCTGACCATTGCCGACAAAACCTCCGGCCTCAGTTTGCGTCAGGTGGGGCGCTCTTTCTTTCAGGCTTTCGTACTCAACAACTTTTTCGGTTTTTTCATCGGCATCGCTTTCGCTTTCTGCGAACGTTACTCCGCGCCGCGCAGCATCTTCCGCTGGCTGATGCTTGTGTGCAGTATTGCGGCAGCAATGGTGCTGGGGCTGGTATCGGGAACATTGTTGCTGGCAGGGCTTGGCTGGTTCCCGTTCGCGGAGTTTTTTGCCGTGATTCGTGGCTCACTGTTCGGAACGGTTTCCGTGGGACTTATCATCGGAGTCAGCATCTACCTGTATGAATCCTTGAAGGAGCGGCTGGCGACGACGACACTGGAATTGCGCACGCGGCAGCTTGCGGAAGAGCGGATGCGCCAGCAGGCGCTCGCCGCGCGGCTGGAAGCGCTCGAATCCCGTGTGCGCCCGCATTTTCTTTTCAATACACTCAACTCCATCTCCGCGCTGACCCGCGAAGACCCGGCGCGGGCCGAACGCATGGTGGAATTGCTTTCCGCGTTGTTGCGTTATTCGCTCGACGCCGCGCCGCGCCGTACTGTGCCATTGCACGCTGAACTGAAGATCGTCGGTGATTACCTGGAAATCGAGCGGGTGCGGTTCGGCGAACGCCTGCGTTGTGAGATCAGCGTCGCAACCGAATTCGAGCAGGTTCCGATTCCGCCTTTCGCATTGCAAACACTGGTCGAAAACAGCCTCAAACATGGGATTGCGCCGCGCCGCGCGGGCGGCGTGGTGCAGGTGCGGGCGCATGGCGAGGGCGAGGTAGTCAGGTTGGAGGTGTGGGATGACGGGCCGGGTTTCACTCCGGATGTGATTATCGCCAGGCATGGGCTGGACAATCTACAAACACGGTTGCACACCTTGTTTGGCGATCAAACGGCGCTCGCCGTCAGGCGGGCGGGGCCGTTCACCGTGGTGAGCATCACACTGCCGCGCGCGGGTCTGATACAGGCGGAGCAATAATGAGTGCGCGAGAACCATTGTGCGTCTTTTTGATTGACGATGAAGTGCTGGCGCTCAAGCGGCTGGCGCGCCTGTTGCGCGAGAGCGGGCGTGTGACAATCATCGGGCAGGAAACAGATCCAGAAATGGCGCTCGCCAAACTGGAAGAGGCCGACGTTCGTGCAAGGCTTGACGCGCTCTTTCTCGACATTCAGATGCCCGGGATGAACGGCTTTGAATTGCTCGCGCGGCTGAGTTGGCAACCGCCAGTGATCTTCACCACGGCTTACGACGAATATGCCTTGCGAGCGTTCGAAGTCAATGCCCTTGATTATCTGCTCAAACCTATCGAACCGGCGCTGCTGGCGCGTGCGCTCGGCAAATTCGACCGGCTGGTCCGCGCTAACAGAGAGCCGTCGGGCGATTATCGCCATCTGCTTGAGCAGCTGGCCGCCGCCGCGCGTGCGCCGGTGAAAGGCTTCCCTACCCGCATCGCCTCGCGGCTTGGAGAACGCGTGCGTTTCATCGAACTGGCGCGCGTCACGCATTTCTTGGCAGAAAATAAATTGACGTTCGCCGCAACGGCGGAAGGCCGCTTCGTCATTGATCGCACGATTGCCGAGCTAGAAGCCGAACTTGATCCCAACCGATTCCTGCGCATTCATCGCGCCATTCTGCTCAACACCGATTTTGTTGATGAAGCACATGCGTGGTTTGGCGGGCGGCTCGTCATCAGATTGCGCGACAGTCAGCGCACCGAACTAACCGTGGCGCGCGACCGCGTGCGCGCCTTGAAAGAGAGATTGGGGTTTTGATTCGCTCCCTGGGTTTAACAGGCAGCGCAGAACGAATTCCGGCAACGTCGTCAGCCAGTCTACGCAAAGGTTTCAGCCGGAAATGAGGTGGATGATGTCCCTTTGGTCGGATTTGTATTCAGCGTAAGTTCCTTTGGCTGGAAAAAAGGCGATTGCTGTCGCCCTGCTATGGTGTTGCTATTTTTGCGCCGCGAATAGTTCACCCAACCATGCCTGTTCATAGACTTCGCGGACGCGCGTGCCAAAGGCGTTGCTTTGCGGTGCGCCGTGGGGCTTCGACCGCGCGAAGCCAATTTGATAAAGCGTCGCCAGAATATCGGGACGCGCGCGAATGCTCCAATCGGGACGCGTGGCCTCCCATTGTTTTTGATAGAGCGCCAGAATCAGCGCGCAGGTTTCGAGGTTCGCTTCGGCATTGACCAGCATCTGTGCCGCCGTGCGTTGATCGGAGGGAACCGGCAATGGCGAGTTCAGGACGGTCTGCGCCGTGATCGGCGGCGGCCAGCCTGCGCCCACCGGCTCGACGTGGCGGTAATCAGCATAAGCAGGTTCGGGCAGCGTATCTGGCGTGTATCCCGTCGCCAGCACGCTGGCCGTCAGCGCTGTGCGCGGCTTGATTTGCGTCACGCCGAGGGAAATATCTAGCGCATGGTTGAGCACATTGCTGCTGTCCACGCGGCTCGCCCAAGCGCTGGTGAGCAGCCGTTCGATGTTATCCCGAAACGGCGAAAGCTGCTCACGATGCGTCACGTAAACGATGGCGGCCATCAGGCGCGGGTCTACGTCGTAACGCGCGGCGGCGGATTGAATCGCTGCCGCGTGCTGACTCACCAGCTTGCGCACGTTGGCATCCGAGCGCCGCTGCGCCGCGAGCGCAAAGGTTACGAGCGAAATTCCGATCACGCCTGCTACGGCGAAACGCGAGGCGCGATGAGACAGCAGAAAAAACCCTTTCGGTTGGTCAGTCGTCTGTCCCGTCGTCGCGCGCAGGTAATCGCACAACAATACGGCGGGCATAAGATAAAGCGGGCAAAGAATCAACGCGGTGAGCAGGAGCGTCCACGGATTGCTATCTCCCAATACCGCCCCGCCGCGCACCAGCACTTGCAAATCCTTGACAGCAAAAGCCAACAAGCACGCGAGCGAAGCCAGCAACAACGCGCACAAGCCGATGCGTGCCGCGCTCGAGGCAGGCTTGAATCCCGCTCCGCCAACTCGCCAACCCCAAATCGCGATGAGCAGCACACACGCCAGCGCGTGCAGCGGCGCAAACCACCATTCCATTTCAGGACGACGCAACGGCAGCGCGGCGCTGAGGATCGTGAGGTACAGCACGGGGTTGAATAAGCCAAAGATTACCTCGATGCCGAGCCGTCCCCAGCGCCGTACCGTCGGCGGCACCTTGGCGAATGATTGCCGTCCGCGCGTGTTACTTACGACACCCCACGTCACCGCTGCCAGTAACAGCCATTGGCCGAAAAACACTGTCGAGAGAAACAGACTGATGCTGTACGCCGTAATCGCATAAGCGAGCCAGACGCCGCCAGTCTCGGGCCGCAGCAGCACAAAGCCGATGAACGCCGCTGCCGTGAGTGTGACAAGCAGGCCTTTGAGCATAACGTTCTGCCCTCCCGGTTGAGGTGGTGGAAATAAAGCCACACGCAAGCAACTTAGCGCGAACTGCCAGCGCGCAGCCGGATGCTGCAATTGCCCCAGCTCCGCCAGCATCGCCGCGCCCCACTCACGCCGCTCGGCGGTCATCTGGCGCACCGCCCATGCCAACAGCCGTTCGGGAAGCTGTGTGAAGTAACCGGCCATCACGTGCCCTCCGTTTGTGGTCGCAGCCGCGCGCGCTTTGCTTTGGCCGCCAGCATTTTTTTCTCGCTTAGCTCTTTTGCCAGTTCGAGTCCGGCTTCGGTCAACCGATACAGATGGCGCGGCGGACGCCCGACGGGAATTTCTGTTTCCCAGGTGGTTTCCAACAAACCGCGATCTGCAAGCCGAATCAGGATGGGATACATCGTGCCGGCCTTGAGTTCCGTTTGCTGGCATAAATCGTACCCGTGCCGCCAGGTTGTGGCGTCTTCAGCCAGCGCCAACAGCACGGTCGTCGTTTGCTCAGAAGGTAGCCGATTGCGTTGCATGCCCTTAACTCTATCTAGCCAGAGTTAAGACATCAAGGAAAATTTGCCAAAGGAAAGGTAAGGAAAAAATTGAGTGACTTTGGCTTTCCCTGCGGTGACGAAGTGGATGTAGCACAAAATCCCGGCGGCGCGCGGATTATGATTGCCGATGAATCAAATGTGCCGTAGCCTGTCGCGGCTGTGCGATGGCACTCTCTGTGATCTAAATCGTAACAGCCGTCAGCAGAACACCCGACGCTTAAACATTCCGATGAATCTTGGCGTCCTGACTTTGTCGTGTACCAATGTCGCGTGTTCTGATTTAGCACCGCGAGTGACCCCCGGCAGCCTGTATAGCCAATTTCAGCAAATGGAGAACACCCGAATGTACTTCCCCCCACAAAGCCTTCGACACGGGACGCGACACGTCTCAATCCGTCGTCGCCGTCAATGGATATTACTGGTCAATTTTCTTTGCTTGTGGCTGCTTTCGGCAGCGCCGCCGATTGCGGCGCAAACCGCCGTCTCAGCCGAACAACGAGTGGCCCGCCAGCTTGAAACGATCAAAACGAATCCGTTGGAGCTATACGCCTTTTTGCGCGAAATGCCCAAAGGCGGCGATTTGCATCTGCATCTGAGCGGTTCGGTGTATGCCGAGTCGTATATCGAATGGGCGGCCAAAGCCAATCTTTGCGTCAATCTCAATGGCTATGCGCTTGCGCCGTGCAGCGCAACAGTGACCACGCCCGCCAGTCAGGCGTTGACCGACGGTGTGCTGTATCGGCGGATGATAGACGCCTGGTCCATGCGCAACGCGCAGCTTTCCGGCCTGAGCGGACACGATCAGTTTTTTGACGCCTTTGCCAAATTCGGCCCCGGCGGAGACAACCGTTTCGGCGACATGGTGGCAGAGGTCGCCAAACGCGCCGCTGCCGAACGCGTCAACTATCTGGAACTGATGCTGACGCCGGATAACGGAAAATCCAGAGCCGCCGGACGCAAACTGGAATGGCCCAGCGATGAGCAATTGGCCGCGTTGTCTGCCACAGACCTGAATGCCTTCTTTGCCAAAAAGCGGGAAGAATTGTTGGCGGGAGGAATCCTGAATGCGCCAAGCGGCGAGAACAACGCCGTGCAGGAATCCACGGCGACATTGAACGAACTGGAAACGCGCCAGCGAGAATTGCTGGCCTGCGCCGACGCGGCCAAAGCTGATCCGGCGTGCCGACTGACAATTCGTTACGTGTATCAAGTCGGACGAACCAATGCGCCGCGTGAAGCCTTTGCACAAATGGTCGGCGCACTGGAAATCATGAAAGCCGAACCGCGTGTTGTCGCATTGAATCTGGTGCAGCCCGAAGACGCCCGCCCGGCCATGAACAATTTCGCGCTGCAAATGAAAATGCTCGCTTACCTGCGCTCGCTCAAAGAGTACGAAAAAGGAAACATCACGCTGCACGCCGGAGAGCTGGTGCCGGGGATGGTTCCGCCCGAAGGACTGCGCTTTCACATTCGCGATTCGGTGCAGAAAGGACACGCGCAGCGTATCGGTCACGGCGTGGATGTGATGTATGAAGACAAACCATACGAATTGCTGAAAGAGATGGCTGCCAAGCATGTGCTGGTCGAAATCTGTCTGACCAGCAACGACGCGATTCTGGGCGTGCGCGGCAAGGAACATCCGTTGCCGCTGTATCTGAAATATGGCGTGCCGGTGGCGCTGGCCACAGACGATCTGGGCATTTCTCGCGCAGAGATGACGCGGGAATATGTCAAAGCCGTTCAGGAACAAGGCATCACGTACCTGCAACTAAAAGCGATGGCGCGCAACAGCCTGGAACATTCGTTCATCGGCGGGCTGAGTTATTGGAAAGACGCCAGCAAATTCATGCCGGCTTCTGTTTGTTTGAATGCGCTTGCGGTAACAACGCCCGAACGGCTTGCGCCAAAGTGCAAGTCATTGCTGGATGCCAGCCCCCGCGCGCGCTTGCAGTGGGAACTGGAATTGGCGTTCTCGCAATTTGAAAAGCAGTCGCTGACAGGAAAGTAACCCGCCCGCTGCTCAAACCCGATACCGCCGCTGGGACTCTGCTATCTGATACTCATTGGCACTCATGTCCCGGCGGCGCATCAATCCGTCTTCGTCAAATTCCCAATGCTCGTTGCCGTGCGTGCGAAACCATTGGCCGGTTTCGTCGCGCCACTCGTATTCAAAGCGCACTGAGATGCGGTTGTCTGTGAATGCCCACAACTCTTTCCTCAAACGATACTCCAACTCCTTTGCCCATTTGCGGCGCAGAAATTCTTTGATGGCTTCGCGTCCGGTGAAAAACTCCGTGCGGTTGCGCCACTCGGAATTCTCGCTGTAAGCCAATGCCACTCGTTCAGGATCGCGTGAATTCCAGGCGTCTTCGGCAGCCTGCACTTTGGCGCGGGCAGTTTCCAGACTGAATGGCGGCTTGATTGGTGCTGGCATAATTCCTCCCTATTTGGCTTTCAGCTGTGCAATTTCGGCTTCGAGTTTGGCGACGTGTTCATAAAGCGGCGCGTTCAGTTCCTGGATTTCTTCAATGGTGAACCGCTCGGTGATGTGTTGCGGACAGTTCCAGTCAAAGGCTTCCAGGTGCAACACCATCGCGCGTTCGACTTGCGCGTCGTAACTCGCGTCTTGCAACTGCGCGATCAGTTCCGGGTTGTCCTTCGCTTCAATGACTTCGATGCGCGCGTAAATCTTCAGCCGCTGACGTCGCGCGTAATCCATCAGGATCAACGCAGCTTTGTCATTGCGCGTCAGATTGCCGACGCTGACGTATTGCATATTCCCGCGAAAGTCAGCATACGCCAGCGTCTGTGCGTCCAACACCTTCAAAAACCCTTTCGGCCCACCGCGAAATTGCACATAGGGAAATCCGCTTTCGCCGACAGTCGCCAGATAGAAACTGTCGCGTTCAGCAATGAATTCGGCTTCGTTCTCGGTAATTTCGTTGCCGCGCGTCATTTGCTCCATTCGAGCATACGAGCGGCGCGAACCGTATTTTGTTTGCTGCGCTTTGACGCTTTCGGTGAAAGCGATTTCGGCGAAATTCTTGGCCATAGAACCTCCTGCTATTTTTCATCGGTCAGCAAACCGGGTAAGACCGGCGTGGACTGTTCCAGTAACTTCATCTCTCTTTTGCTTTATTGCCTGTTGCTTTTGTTTTCGTGCCGATCCTCGGCTCCGCAGGAATTGGCCGTTCAGGTTTGTACGCCCATTCGCGGCAACACCCATCGCTTCAAAGCCAGAAAGACGATAAAAAACGCTATAAACCACATCTTGTCGGACATTAAGTTTCCTCCTGTTTTAGGCGGCCAGTGATTGTTGCTGGCGAGGTCACTGCTTTGGGCTCAGCGTGCGCCCAAGGAAGCTGTGAATCAGCCGGGCAATCTGATCACCCTCTTCTTCAAGTGCGAAATGGCCAGTGTCCAGCAAGTGCGTTTCGACGTTTTTCAAATCCCGCTTGTACGGCGCAGCGCCTTCCGCCGGGAAGATGTAATCGTTTTTGCCCCAGACGATCAGCGTTGGCGGTTGATGTTTGCGAAAGTACGCCTGCCAGACTGGGTAGAGCTTGGGGTTCGAGCCGTAGTCATAAAAAAGCTGCAACTGAATTTCCTTGTTGCCCGCGCGGTCAAGAAGCGCTTGGTCGTGCGTCCAGTTGTCGGGATTTTGGTTGTTGGGTTTGCGCGTGCCGTGTGTGTACTGCCATTTGGTCGCGCCGATTTCCAGAAACACGCGCAGCTTGGCGGCGTTCGGTTCGGTTCGTTCATTCCAATAAGCTTTGAACGGAACCCAGAAATCGCGCAGCCCTTCGTCGTAAGCGTTGCCGTTCTGGACGATCAACGCCTGCACTCGTTCGGGATGCCTAGTCGCCAGACGATAGCCCACCGGCGCGCCGTAATCCTGCAGGTACAGCGTGTACGTTTTCAGATTTAATTGTTGAGCAAACTTATCAACGACATCGGCCAGCCGGTCGAAGCTGTAATCGAATTCGTTCACCTTAGGCATCGAGCTTTGCCCGAACCCCGGATAATCAGGCGCGACGACGTGATACTTGTCGGCCAGCGCCGGAATCAGATTGCGAAACATGTGCGACGACGTTGGAAAGCCGTGCAGCAACAGCACTGTCGGCGACTGCTTGTCACCGGCTTCGCGGTAAAAAATGTCCAGGCCATCAACCTTGACGGTGTTGTAACTGACGCGCGCCTGCTCCGCCGTTTGCGCAAAAGCCGTAAGCGGTGTCGCCAGCATCAGCAGACTGAACAACACAAACCGTAAGGTTCGTTGCGAATAAAGATGGGATTGCTGTTCGATCTTCATGATTTCCTTTTGTTGGTGGAAGCGCGGGCGAAGTGTCATTGTCCTTCGCCCGCACTTCAGCGCCGGTGTCTGGCTTAACTGTGGTAGTAGCGTTCGTTGATGATTTTGCCGTCGCGCCATTCGGTTTTGACAACTTGTTCCAGGCTGACGGTTTCGCCGTTCTTCAGCTTCAAGCGCAATACCGCGTCGTAAAAGCTGGTGTTTCCCGTGATGGCGACCGTACCGACAACGTAACTAACAAACTCCGCCACGCCGATGCTTTCCCGAAACTTGTTCAGCCGTTCGATGGCAGCCTGCTTACCGGTCAGGGGCGGATTGCCGCCTTCCTGCGTGACGACGTCGGCGGCGAAGTAGGTTTCCTGGCCTTCGGTCATACGGCCTTCTTTCAGAATTGCCAGCATCTGGCTCAGGGTTTCGTTGATTTGGTTGTTCACGAGTATTCCTTCTGGTTAGCCCCGCCGCTGTGGCGGCGGGGTTGGTTGTGCAAGTGTCTCTGTTTGTCAGCGCAGCATTAGGCGACTTTCGCTACCGACAGGCTCACCTTTGGGAAATCCACCACGGTCTGTGCAACGTGGTTGAAGTAATTGGTCAGGATATTCAGCGCAACGTTGGCGACGATCTCGGTGATTTCGCCGTCGTTGTATCCGGCGGCGCGCACGGCTGCGATTTCGCTGTCGAGCACCTCGCCACGTTTGGCAACGAGTTGATGCGCGAACTTCAATGCGGCATCTGTTTTCGGGTCGCTGGAGCCGGCGTGGCGACTGGCGACGAGTTCGGTTTCATTCAGACCGACCATCTTGCCGATGGCGGTGTGCGCCGACAGGCAGTATTCGCAAGCATTGGCATCGGCCACGGTCAAGGCGATCTGCTCGCGCAATTTCGCACTGAGCGATCCACCGCTGAGCGCGCCGCTGAAATTCAAATAACCGTCGAGCGCCGCCGGTGAATTGGCAAACGTGCGCATCAGATTCGGAACCATCCCGATTTTGGCTTTCACGCCGTCCAGCAATTCTTTGGCTTTGCCGGTCGCTTCTTTCGGGTCAATCGCATTCAGTCTTGGCATGGTGTCTTTTCTCCCCTCAGTTCGTTCGTGTGGGCAATTGATTCGTCAGCCATTCCAGCGCTTCGCTTTGCTGTTGAACCTCGTTGCCTTGCGAAATAGCTAAGGGCACCTGCCGTGCCATTCGCTAAAAATGTATCCATCTTGCTGTTATCAAATGGGTTACCTGAATTTTCAGCTTCGCCGAACCAACACGAAATCCCGTTGTTCAACGAAATTCGCCGTCACGAATCACGAGAGTTCGTGTAAGGTGGCGGCATCATGAAACTGGAATCCTTACAAGCGGTCTCGCTGGCAATTGCCGAAGAGCGTTCGGTCGAAAACGTCCTGCAAAAAATTGTCGAAGGTTTGGTGGCGGAATCAGGTGTGGCCCTGGCGCGGTTATGGCTGAAAGGGCCGGGCGACATTTGCGTGAAATGTCCGATGCGCTTGGAGTGCGCGGACCAAACTACGTGCTTGCACTTAATGGCCAGCGCGGGCAAACCGACCAAAACCAAGGTGGAAGATTGGGCGCGACTGGATGGCGATTTTCGCCGGTTCCCGTTGGGTATTCGCAAGATCGGCAAAATCGGCGCCACGGGCGAACCGTTGTTGCTGACCGATCTGGCAAAAGAAAGCAACTGGATTGCGCGTCCGAAATGGGCGGAAAGCGAAGGCATTCAATCTTTCGCCGGTCAGCCACTTATCTTTCGCGGAGAAATTCTGGGCGTGCTGGCCGTCTTCTGCCGCGAAACGGTTGACGCCAACGAATTCAACTGGTTGCGGATGTTTGCCGATCACGCGGCGGTCGCGCTCGCCAACAGCCGCGCCTTTGCCGAAATTGAGCGACTGCGCGAACAGCTCAAACTCGAAAACGATTATTTGCGCGAAGAGGTCAAACAGGAACGTCTGTTTGGCGACATCATCGGCCAAAGCGCGGCGCTCGGAAAAGTGCTCGAGCAAATCACGCTGGTTGCGCCCAGCGAAGCCAGCGTGCTGGTGTTGGGCGAATCTGGCACGGGCAAAGAGCTGATCGCGCGCGCCATTCACGAACGCAGCCAGCGCGCGGCTGGCCCCTTGGTCAAAGTCAATTGCGCTTCGATTCCGCGCGATTTGTTTGAAAGCGAATTTTTCGGTCACGCACGCGGCGCGTTCACCGGCGCGATTCGTGACCGCGCGGGACGCTTTCAACTGGCCGATGGCGGAACGCTGTTTCTGGATGAAGTCGGCGAAATCCCGTTGGATTTGCAAAGCAAGCTGCTGCGCGTTTTGCAGGAAGGTACGTTTGAACGCGTCGGCGAAGAGAAAACCCGGCGCGTCAATGTTCGTGTGGTTGCGGCAACCAATCGCGATTTGCGCGACGAAATTGCTGCGGGACGATTTCGCCAGGATTTGTTTTTTCGTTTGAGCGTGTTTCCGATTGAACTGCCGCCGCTGCGCGAACGCCGCGCAGACATTCCACTGCTCGTGCGCCATTTCATCCAGCAAGCCAACAAACAGGCACGTTGCGGCAATCTGCAATTCACCGCCGACCAAATGCGCCGACTGCAAAATTACGATTGGCCCGGCAATGTGCGCGAACTGCAAAACGTCATCGAACGCGCGCTGATCCTTTCCCATTGCGGTGCGGATCCGCTCAATCTAAATCTGATTTTGCCGACGGCAAAAATTGACGCGAGCAATTCGCCAACGCCAGCCAGTCAGCCGCCCGCAACCGCCGCCACATTCCTGACGCAAGCAGAATGGGAAGCCAAGGAGCGTAACAACCTGATGGCGGCGCTCGAATCAGCCAACTGGAAGATTTATGGTCCGGGCGGCGCGGCGGAACTCTTAGGTGTAAAACCAACGACGCTGGCGTCACGCTTGCAATCACTCGGCATAAAAAAGCGGCGCGGCTGAGATCACACGCCCCCCATCATTCTGCTTGTCGCGTCGCAATTGCATTTATTTTCCTGAAAGATTCTTTTAGGCTGCTGAAGATAAATCGTACCGGCACAACTTGTTTGACCAAGGCAGTTTTCGCATGCTGGAAATCGGTACACAACTCGGTCCATATCAAATTCTCTCACCTGTCGGCAGCGGCGGCATGGGTATCGTTTATCTGGCCGAAGATATCCGGCTGGGGCGTCAGGTTGCCATCAAAATCCTGCCGCTGGAATTCACGGAAAGCATCGAACGCGTGCATCGCTTTGAACAGGAAGCGCGCGCCGTTTCTGCGCTCAATCATCCCAACATCGTCACGCTGCACGATCTGGGACAGTTCGACAGTTGCCGGTACATTGTCATGGAATGGGTGCAGGGCCGCACGTTACGGCAATTGATCGGTGCGCCTTGCTCGCTGGATCAGGTAATCGCCATCGCGCGCCAAATCGCCAAAGCACTGGTGGTGACTCATGCCGCAGGCATCACGCACCGCGACATCAAGCCAGAAAACGTCATGTTGCGCGACGATGGTTATGTGAAGGTGCTTGATTTCGGCATCGCACGGTTGTCGCCCGCAACACCGGGACAATCGGCGATGACGCTTTATGGCACCAATCCCGGCGTGTTGGTTGGCACCTATGCCTATATGTCGCCCGAACAAGCGCGCGGCGAAATCGTCGGGCCGCCGTCCGATATTTTTTCGTTGGGTTTGGTGCTCTATGAATTGCTCACCGGCCAGCATCCCTTTGAAGCCGAATCGCCGCGCGCCAGATTGGACGCCATCATTTCGCAGGCGGCATTTTCTCCGGCCCGGCTCAATCCAGAAATGCCCGCGTCACTGGCAGAATTGCTGCTCTTGATGCTGGAAAAAGACGCCGAGCTGCGTCCGACGGCGTTGGAAATAGATGCGGCATTGAAACCGCTGGAACAACCCGCCGAAGTCACCGGGCGGTTGCCCAAAGCTGCCCACACTGCGCGCGAATTACAATCGCCGCAAACGGCAACGCGGCTGCTGGTCGGACGCGCGGAAGAACGGCGTATCTTACAGGAAAGCTTTACCGTCATGACCGGGGGCAAAGGCTCGCTGCTTTGCGTTTCGGGTGAACCCGGCATCGGCAAGACTTCGCTGGTCGAAGAATTCCTGAGTGAGCTTTCCATCAGCACGCCGTGTCTGATTGCGCGCGGCAAATGTTCTGAACGGCTGGCCGGCACGGAAGCGTATTTGCCGTTGCTCGAAGCGCTGGACAGTTTGTTGCGCAGCGAAAGCGCACCTGCGCCTGCGCGCGTGCTGAAACTGATTGCGCCGACCTGGTATGCGCAACTCGCGCCGATTTCGACCGAAGACACAGAAGCGGCACGATTGTTGTCAGAAGTCCGCGCCGCGACGCAAGAACGGCTGAAACGCGAACTGGGCAATTTCCTGCAAGAACTTTCGCGCTTGCGCCCGCTGGTGTTGTTTTTGAACGACCTGCACTGGGCGGATGCTTCGACGATTGACATCCTCAGTTATCTGGCGACACGATTTGACGCGCTGCGCGTCTTGCTGGTGGCGACGTTTCGCCCCTCGGATTTGCTCCTGGCCAAACATCCGTTTCTGGCCGTCAAACAGGAATTGGAAATGCACGGCCATTGTCGCGAATTGCGTTTGGAAGTGCTGAGCAGCAGCGAAATTGATCAGTATCTGGCGCAGGAATTTCCCGGCCATCAATTCCCGGTCGCGTTGCGCGATCTGATTCACCAAAAAACCGAAGGCAATCCGCTGTTCCTGAGCGATCTGTTGCGCGATTTGCGCGACCGTGGCGTGCTGGCTCAAGCGCAAAACGGCCAGGAAGTCGCCACGCCACATTGGACGTTGACGCAATCGCTGCACGAATTGGCGGATGAGCTGCCGACCTCCGTGCGCAGCCTGATCGAGCGCAAGATTGACCGATTGTCTGAAGAAGATCGCCAGTTGTTGCTGGTCGCCAGCGTGCAAGGCTATGAATTCGATTCGGCGTTGGTCGCCAATGTCCTGGCGCTGGATTCGGCAGAGGTGGAAGAGCGGCTGGCCTCACTGGAACGCGTACATCATTTTGTGCGGCTGGTGAAAGAGGGCGAATTCCCTGACGGCACATTGACCCAGCGCTATCGGTTCATGCACGGACTGTATCAGAACGTGTTGTATGCCAGCTTGCAACCGACCCGCCGCGCACAATTGAGCGAATCGGTCGCCGAAACGCTCGAGCGGTTTTATGGCGAAAGGCAGGAAGTCATCGCGTCGGAACTGGCGGCCTTGTGGGACGGCGCACGCGCCTATGAACGCGCGGCACAGTGTTATTTGCGCGCCGCGCAAAATGCGTCGTGGGTGATCGCCCACACCGAAGCCGTCACTTTGGCCACACGCGGGCTGGCGGCGCTCGAAAAATTGCCCGAAACGCCGAAGCGCGCCCAACAGGAAATTTCCTTGCGGTTGCGCCTGGGGCTGTCGCTCGCCGGTGAACGCGGCTGGGCTGCGCCGGAAGTCGAAGACGCCTTTCGTCGTGCGCGCGAATTGAGCGAAACCACGGGCGAAACGTTGCCGCTATCAACGTCAGTGCGCGGCCTGTGCGTGCACCATCTGTTGCGCGCCGACCTGGCTCAGGCACACGCGCAAGGCGAACGCTTTTTGCAACTGGCGCAAACTTCACAGGATGAAACGTCGCTGTTGGCCGCGCACAATGCGCTGGGCATGACCCATTGGGCCGCGGGGCAGCCACTGACTGCGCAGGAAAATTTCGAACGCGCATTGCACTTGTACTCCGCCGATGAACATCGCCGCCTGATGGCCATGTCCAATGAGGACCTGGGCGTGTTGTCACGCCGCATGTCGGGCATCTGTCTGTGGAGCATGGGCCATCCAGACCGCGCCCTGAGCGAAGCTTACGAAGCCGTCAATCTGGCGCAACAACTACGGCATCCGTTTAGCCAGGGCGGCGCACACTATGCCGCAGCGCATTTGCACTTGTTTCGCCGCGAATGGCAGGCCTGCGAGGAACACGCCGAAACCGTCATTCAATTGGCGCAGGAATACGATCTGGGAGACAACCTGACATACGCCACCATCGCCCGCGATGCGGCGCGCGCTTATCAGGGAAACCCGGTCGAAGGCATCACGCAAATGCGGCAATCCATCGCCGCCTATCAAGCCAAAGGCGCCAATCTGATGATGACCTGCTATTTGGGCTTGGTGGCGGATTTGCACGGCCTGGAATGGCAAATCGCAGAAGGGTTGCGCGTGGTGGATGAAGCCTTGGCGCTGGCGGCGCGCACGGGCGAGCGTTGGTGGGAAGCAGAACTGCATCGCACACGCGGCAAATTGCTGATCAAAGAAGCGCTGGCGGCGCAAAGTGCGCTGCCTTCGCTGGCGGAGCAAACGCCGCTGGGCGCTCTCGATCCAGCCTTGCTCGCCGAAGCTGAAAGCTGTTTTCTGCGCGCGCGTGACGTCGCGCAGGAACAAAGCGCAAAAGCGCTGGAATTGCGTGCCGTCACCAGTCTGGGCCGTTTTTGGGCGCTGCAAGGAAAACGCGCCGAAGCGCGCGCTGCCGTGCAACCCGTTTTTGCCTGGTTTCGCGAAGGCACACGTACCGCCGATTGGCAGGATGCCCAAGCGCTGTTGTCAGAATTAGAGTGAATTTGGCTTGTCTGGCTGACTGACAAACCGAAGGAAAAGGCCGTTTCGAAAAACTGTCTGCTTACCGATCCAGATATTTGATGAACATCACTTCATTGCGGCGTTCGTTATAAACCAGTTCATCTACTAACTGGTTGACCATCAAAATGCCGAACCCGCCTGCGCGCAATCCTTTTTCATCGCGAACGCTGACGTGCCGGAACGGATCGCCGACCGGGTTATTGACCGCCGCGTGTTCCAGTTCCGCCGGATTGAAACCTTCGCCAGGGTCTTTGATCCAATAGATGATCGCGCTTTTCAGCCGTACACACAGCACTTCGACAAACTTGCTCGCATCCAGCTTGCCGCCGTGTTCGATGGCGTTGTTGAGCATTTCGCGAAAGGCATAGGCCATCGCTTCGCGCGTGTCTTCGGGCAAATCGGCTTTCAGTTGCGTGAGCAGTTTTTGCAGGATAGGAACCGCCGCCAGATCACAAGGCACGCGCAATTGCACCCAGTGCGGTTGCGCCGAAATGACTTCGATTTGTAGTTGAGGAGTTTCGTCGAGGGCGGTGATCACGGCGGTACGCAGATCCGCCAGCGTGAAGGGTTTGACCAGAAAGTCACAGACGCCTTTGCGCAAGGCTCCCAAAACAGCATCGGGTGTGCCAAACGCCGTCATCATGATCGCTTTCAACGCCGGATGTTCGCGCCGCAACCGTTGCAGGAATTCGACGCCGTCCATGCCCGGCATCACGTAGTCAATCAATGCCAGACTAACGGGCGCACGCGCCAACATAGCCAGACCATCCGGGCCACTGCTGGCGTGCAACAGTGTATGCCCTTCGCTGGCCAAGGCGGCCTTGATCAAATCGTGCAAGGCTGGATCATCGTCAACTACGAGGATCTGGCTCATTGACTACCCTCTCACGTTTCGTTCGATCACCACTTACCCTGAATTGCTGCTCGACACCGGCAAACCAAGCAAAAGCATTATGCCTTCCGCCTGCGGGTTTGGCTAGTAACTCCTAGAAATCTCAGGAATTCTTCTCTTCCCTACAGCAAGACGCCCGCTTGCGCACGATGGTACGATGATTTGGCGCAAACAGTTTCGCCTGAAGCGCGGACCGCACTTTTCCCCGAGGAATTTTTTATGCCCGAGGAATTTTCTATGAAAGACGCTCGTCGTTCGTTTTTGCTTACACCGCCTGCTCAACCGCTGCCCGCTGGGCAGGCATTTTTGCGGCAGGCGCGCTTCCGGCTGCAGGAGGATTATCGGGTCAAACTAACCGAAGCGCTCAATTCCCTGTCTGAAACCCAGCTCTGGTGGCGTCCCAATGAAGTTAGCAACAGCGTTGGCAACCTGGTGCTGCATCTGGCGGGGAACATTCGGCAATGGATCATCGCGGGCGTCGGCGGTCAGTCGGATGTGCGCGACCGTGCCAGCGAATTTATCGTCGGTGCGCAACAGAACAAAGCTGAGTTGCTCGCCTTGTTGCACGCCACACTGGCGGAAGTGGACGCCGAACTGTCACGCCTTGAAACAGCGCTGCAAGCCGCCGGCAATGACGCGCCGCTGCAACGCATTTGCCTGCCACAAGGCTATGAACAAACGGTGCTCGATGCCGTCTTTCACGTCGTCGAACATTTCAGTTATCACACCGGACAAATCATCTTGCTCGCCAAATGGCTTAGCAACGACGGGTTGCGCTTTTACGACGAACAGCAATTGAACGCCTGAAGGCACAGGACATGCCACGCTTGCCATCGCCAAATCAATCGCGTACATTACGGCGCGTTGCTCCCGTAGCTCAGTTGGATAGAGCATTAGCCTTCTAAGCTAAGGGTCGCAGGTTCGAATCCTGCCGGGGGCGTGGTGAAAACGAGTGGTGACGGGCATCTTGGGATGCCCGTCTTGTTTTCTTCAGTCTCGCGGATTTCGGCAAACAAACAACCAGACAATCATTCTCTTCAAAGGTGTGCGATGAGGTTTATCATCCACGGAGCAGGAGCTGTCGGCAGCTTGATTGGCGGCGCACTCGCGGAAAGCGGCGCTGAAGTCGTGTTGATTGCACGTCAGGCGCACGCCAACGCCATCAAACACAATGGGTTGTTGCTCAAAACCCCCAACGGCGAACGGCGCATAAGCAACCTGTCGGTGGTGACGGCCCCTGCGCAAATCACGCCGCGCCCTGACGACCTGCTCGTCCTGACCGTCAAAACACAAAACACCGCTCATGCCGTCCAGGAACTACACGATGTCTTCCCGGTCGAAACGCCAATCCTTTGCCTGCAAAATTCCGTGCGCAATGAGGAACTCGCAGCCCGTCGTTTCATGCATGTGTATGGCGGTGTGGCCGCACTGTGTGTAACCCTGCTGGAACCGGGCGTTGTGGCACAAACGCTGGCCAATACGATTTCGCTGGGCAATTACCCGTTCGGCAACGATGCGTTGTGCCAGGCGTTGGCCGAACAGTTCCGCCGCGCCGGATTCACCGTCACCACACACGAATCCATCATGGCCGTGAAATGGAGCAAGCTGATTCTGAATTTGCACAACGCGACGTTTGCCATACTCGATCAGCATTTGCAGTTGGGACTGGTGACGCCTGCGGTTTGCGATTTTATGGCGGATGTCGAAGAAGAAGCCTTGCACGTGTTGAATGTGGCGGGCATTTCGCTGG
>JAEUQO010000195.1 GCA_016789605.1 Acidobacteriota bacterium | reverse complement strand
GCGCCCAGGTGGCCCCACCGTCTGTGGTTTTGAAAATGCCTGCGCCGCGAAAATCACCATTGGTGTCCTGGCCGAACGTCGAAACGCCCTCGCCAGTGCCGACATAAATAACGTTGGGATTGCCCGGTTCCATGACCATCGAACTGACGGTCAAATTGGCCAAGGCATCAGTGATCGGCACCCAGCTTTGCCCGCTGTCGGTTGATTTCCACACGCCGCCCGAAACGCCCGCCGCAAACATCACGTTCGGCGTTTGCGGATGAATCAAAATTGAGCGCGTGCGTCCGCCGATGTTGCCCGGCCCCAGCGGCGTCCAGGTGGCGGCGGCAGCGGCGGCCTCTTCTTTCACCAACGAACGCGTCTGTGATTCTTTCGCAGACAGCTTGCGCCCCCAAGCGCTCGAAAAATGCTCCATCCGCTGCATCTGTTCCTGCGCCGCGAAATACTTTTCGACCGGCACTTCCTTTTCGCCTTCGTTCAGGCGTTTTTTGCGAAAGAAGGCGAGCGCTTCGCGCGGTTTGTCATAGCGCTGCTCTTCGTCTTCGCCCCGGTGCTCCTCTTCGCTTTCGCTGGGCGAAAGCGAAGAACTCAAGGCAGAAACTTCTGACGCGCGCGCCTCACTCGCCGGGGACGAAGGACGTGATTTTGCCGGTGAGTTTTCTCCCAACAGCTCCGGACGCCGCAGCTTTTTCGCGCGCAATGCCAATTCACGCGCTTTGGCGACCGAGCGCTTCTTTTCTTCCTCGCTCGCCCCCAAAACGGAGACTTCTGGTAACCAGACTTTCGCCGTCAATACCAGCAACACACCAACCGCCAGCAACAAGTACCAACGCGTGGATCGAGTCAACGGGAAAAACGATTTCGGCATGCAACAAATCTCCTTTTAAGCCTGACGAGGCCAACAAACTTTGGGGATCAGCGGAATCGAGCGTTCAAATACGAGACGCAGAAAATTGTGTGGTTGGCGGCGCGAGCGACGCACGCGTAAGCGTTGATCACCTGGTTTGCACTGGGCAACCAGCAAGCATCCGGCTGTTTCCTGTGCAAGAAAGACAACCGCCACAACAAACAAAATTGAAGAGTGATAATCAGCTTGTGAACAAGCGGCAGCTAGCGAATCTGGCCAGATTGCGTTTGTGGCGTAGTAACGCGTTCGACATCAATCACGCCCGGCACGGTTTTGAGGGCGCTGCGCACACGCTCCAGATGGTGCACATCGGTGATATCCACCGTCAGATCAATCCGTCGTACACCGTCAGCTTGTAAACTGTAATCCGTGCGCGCATCACGAATGTTCGTTTTGATATTGGCGATGATATTGGTCAAGGCAGCCAACTGCCCCGTGCGGTCTTCGGTCATGACAGAGAGTTTGACGGCGTAAGGCTCGTTGCCGCCACTGCCCACCCAGTTGACCTGAATGATGCGTTCCTTGTTGACCATCAGATTGGCAACGTTTTGGCAGCGTGTGGCGTGCACGCCAACGCCTTTTCCACGTGTGATGTAGCCGATGATTTCTTCGCCGCGAATAGGATTGCAACACGGCGCGCGATACACCAACACATCATCCACGCCCACAACCACAATGCGGTCTTCGCCCAGCCGCAAAGCCCGTTTGACGACTTGCGTCATCTGCTGCAAACGCGAAGGCTCGGCTTTGTCCAGCTCTTCCAGTTTGCCTTCCGGCAAAAACCGCCCCAGCGGTGTTTTGGGCAACAATTTGCCGTAACCAATGGCGACCAGCATGTCTTCGTGTTTCGGGTATCCGTTGTCGCGCCGAAATTCTTCGAGCTTCGGGTCTTCTGGCGAGGGTTTTGGTTTCAGCTTGAGACGCGCGATTTCTTTCTCAAACAGTTTGCGGCCCAGTTCGACGGCTTCCTGTCGCTGGCGTTCGGCCACCCAGTGTTTGATCTTGGCGCGCGCTTTTGACGTCACGACGAAATTCAACCAGTCGCGGCTGGGTTTGTGGCCCGGCGTAGTCAGAATCTCGATGATGTCGCCATTTTGAATTTTGTAACTGAGCGGTTTGATGCGCTTGTTGACCTTTGCGCCGGTGCATTGGTCACCCACTTGCGTGTGAATGGCATAGGCGAAATCTACCGGCGTGGCGTCGGTGGGCAATTGAATTACCTTGCCGCGCGGCGTGAAGGCATACACTTCTTTGGGATACAGTTCCAGCTTAAACGAATCCACAAACTCGCGCGCATCGGCATCTTGTTGTGATTCCACCAGACGGCGCAACCACTTCATCATTTCATCTTCGCTGGTGTCCTTGCCTTTGCCTTCTTTGTATTTCCAGTGCGCGGCGATGCCTTCTTCGGCGATGCGGTGCATCTCTTCGGTGCGGATTTGCACCTCGAAGTGCGCGCCTTCTTCGCCAATCACGGACGTATGCAACGACTGATAGCCGTTTTCGCGCGGCGTCGCGATGAAATCCTTGATGCGATGGTTGAACGGTTTCCAGTATTGGTGCATCACGCCGAGCGCGTAATAGCAGTCTTTGACTTCGGGCGTGATGATGCGCACAGCGGCCAGGTCATACACCTGATCCAACGTGATTTTCTGTTTTTTCAGCTTGAGGTAAATGCTGTAAAGCCGTTTGATGCGCGCATCAATGCGCAGAAAAGGAACCCGTTCCGCCGCCAGCCGTTCGGAAATGCGTGAGCGCACTTCTTCCAAAAACGCTTCGGTCGAAGCGCGTCGCGATTCGACGTCTTCTTTCAGCCGCGCATACGCTTCGGGATCAATGTGCTGGAAAGAGAGGTCTTCGAGTTCTGCACGGGTTTTACTCATCCCTAAACGGTGAGCAATGGGAGCGTAGACTTCGAGGGTTTCCTGGGCGATGCGTTTGCGCTTTTCCGGGCTGAGAAATCCCAGCGTGCGCATGTTGTGCGTACGGTCGGCAAGTTTGACCAACACGACGCGCACATCTTTGACCATCGCCAGGATCATTTTGCGCAGATTTTCGGCTTGCGCTTCCGCCTTGGACACTTTGCCCAGATTGCTGATCTTGGTTACGCCGTCCACCAACATGGCGACTTCATCGCCAAACATATTGCGCAATTCATCGAGCGTCGTCAGCGTGTCTTCGATCACGTCATGCAACAGCCCGGTGCAAACCGTTGCCACATCCAACCGCATGTCCGCCAGCAAATCCGCCACGGACAAAGGGTGGATCAGATAGGGTTCACCTGACGCGCGTTTTTGGTTGGCGTGTTCTTTGGCCGAGAAAATATAAGCGCGCCGCAACACATCCAAATCTGCGTCGGGCTGAAATCGCTCTACCTTTCGGACCACATCTTCGAAACGTATCTTGTCCATCGGTGCCGGGATTATAGCAGGTCAACTAAAGAGAGCCAGTCAAAGCGGTTAGGAGTGTAAAAGCAAGCGGGTACGCCAGCCGGATGGTTGCGTACCCGATTCCCCAACGACTGATTATTTGACGTTGATTCTCACGGTGTTGGCGGCTTTGCCGTTCACCAGCATGACAACATCCACCAAGCCGCGTCCTGCCAGACTGCGCGGCAAACGGACATTGCTTTGATCCAGACCGACGAATCCACCCTGTGTGCCCGCGTACAGCACTTCGGCATCTACGCCACCGATTTTCACACTGACCCCGGAAAGCCCCGTGTTGAACCGGAAGCCCGAACCAAAAAGCAGCAAAAACACCTGCTCGCCCTCTGGTCCCAGATCAATCGCGGTCGGCACAAAGCTGCCCGCTGCGGCATCGAACCGCGACAGTGATTCGTAGACCTGCTCGCCATTGGCTTTAACGCGCAACACAGTCGCTGCCGGAACGCCCTGTCCGTTTGCGTTGGCGGCAAACAATCCGGGAGCGACCGCCGCGATTTGCACTGTTCCTTGCGCAACTTTGCCGTCACCACTGGTGATCGTCACCGTCGCCGGCCCGTTCGCCGTGTTTTGCGGCATGGCGTAATTCACCTGTGTCGGCGCGACGAAAAAGAGCGGCGCCAGCCGTTCACTGCCCGTGCTGTCACGTACGCTCACTTTGGTGCCTGCCAGTTCCGTGGGCAACGGAATGGAATTGCCGACCTCGATGCGCGTCGCCAGATTCACGCCAAACGCCGCCACGATGGATTCGCTGGTCAACTCGGTGCCCAGAAAGCTGGCAGCAGAAACGCTGGCGACGCTGCTGGCAATGGTAAAAGGCAAGGCGTTGGTGGTGCCGCCGCCAGGCGCGGGCGTAAACACCCGCACACTGGCCGCGCCCGCCGCAGCAATATCTGACGCCGGAATCGCCGCGCGCAATTGCGTCGCGCTGACAAATGTGGTGGGACGATCAGCATCGTTCCAACGAATGACCGAGCCGTTGGTGAAATTGTTGCCCGTCACCGTCAGCGTGAAGGCTGCGCCGCCCGCAATCGCCCCATTCGGATTCAACGCAGTCAGCCCAGGCGCAAGGTTGCTGACGGTAAATGCGCTCTTGCCCAGATCAAATTGCCCGAATGGCGAAGTGTGATTGACCTGAGTTTGATAGTTGCCCGCGGCCAATGTGCCCGCAGGCAAAGAAACCGTCTGGCTCCAGGGCGTCAAGACCGTCGCACAAGCCTGTCCATTGTTGGAAGTCGTGATGCGGACTTCATTGCCGACCACGGTAAATTGCGGGCTTTGCGGCACACAGGAATTTGGCCAGGTTCCGCTCAACTGAATGCTGATATTGTCTGTCACGGTGGGATTGGCGGGCGTCACTGCAATCTGCGCAGTGGGCACCTGGCTCACAGGCAAATTGACTGCGTTCGAGGTACCGCCTCCTGGCGTCGCATTGATCACCGTGATGCTGCCACTTCCCGGCGCAGCAATATCCGTTTGCGAAATCGTCGCACGCAATTGTGTGGCGCTCACAAACGTCGTCGTGCGATTGCTACCATTCCATTGCACTGTCGAGCCATTGATAAACCCAGTGCCATTCACCGTCAGCGTGAATTGCGTGCTGGTCGCCAAAACGCTTGTCGGTGCCAGCGTCGTGATCGCGGGCACAGGATTGTTGACGGCCAGCGACAAGGCGTTTGATTCGCCGCCGCCCGGCACGGGATTCACGGCGGTGATGCTCACCGTTCCAGCAGTCTGAATATCCGTCGCATTGATGGACACGGTAAGTTGCGTCGCACTGACCAATGTCGCCGTGCGCGTTTGTCCGTTCACCCGCGCAGAAACGCCGGAAACAAACCCGCTGCCATTGACGGTCAGTGTGAAAGCCGCGCCGCCGCCCAACACCGTATTCGGGCTCAACGTGCTGAGCACCGGCACGCCGTTCAAGATAGAAAACGAACTGGCATTTGACACGCCGCCACCCGGCGCAGCGTTCGCCACGGTAATTTCGGCGCTGCCGGATGCGGTCAAATCGCTGGCCGGAATGGCCGCCGTCAACTGCGTTGCACTGACAAAGGTGGTCGCGCGCGCACTGCCATTCCAACGCACGGTCGAACCACTCACAAAGCCTGTGCCGTTGACCGTCAGCGTGATTCCGTTGCTGCCCGCCGTGGCAGAAGCGGGAGACAATCCACTAATCGTCGGAGCCGGATTGTTGATCGTAAACGACAGCGAATTTGAGGCACCGCCACTGGTTGCGGCCACCGAAACGCTGGCGGTTCCTGCCGCCGTTATATCACTGGCGGGAATTTGCGCGGTCAGTTGTGTACCGCTCACAAAGGTCGTCGTGCGATTGCTTCCGTTCCAACGCACGGTTGCGCCGTTGAGAAAGCCAGAGCCTGTCACCGTCAAGGTAAAGCCTGCGCCGCCAGCGATGGCAGCATTCGGCGTCAAGGTGGCAATCGTCAGCGTCGGCGCATTGATGGCAAAAGTCAGCACGTTTGACGTGCCGCCGCCCGGCGAAGGCGTCACCACCGACACGTTTGCGCTGCCAACGGCGGCAACATCGCTCGCCGCAATCGTCGCCGTCAATTGTGTGCCGCTGACAAAATTCGTGGGGCGGTCATTGCCATTCCATAACACCGTCGAACCATTGATGAAGCCAGTGCCGGTCACTGTCAGCGTAAAGGCTGAACTTCCCGCCGCAATCGAAGTCGGATTGAGCGCGGTTAGCGCGGGAATGCCGTTGGTGATGGTAAATGGCGTCGCGTTTGAAGTGCCGCCGCCTGGCGCAGGAGTCACAACCGTAACGCTAGGAATGCCAGCTGCCGCCAAATCGCTGGCCGGAATTTGTGCCGTCAGTTGGGTACCGCTCACAAAGGTTGTCGCGCGATTGCTGTTGTTCCAGCGTATGGTCGAACCGCTGACAAAGCCTGTTCCATTCACGGTCAAAGTAATCCCGGCGCTGCCCGTCGTCGCAGTATTCGGACTGATTGTCGTGACCACTGGCGTGGGATTGTTGACGCCAAACGTCAGCGCAGCCGAAGTGCCGCCTCCGGGCGCGGGCGAAACCACCGTCACGTTCGCCGTTGTGGCGGTCGTCAAATCGCTGGCGGGAATGGCGGCGGTAAGTTGTGTGGCGCTGACAAAATTTGTCGTACGGTTACTGCCGTTCCATTGCACGGTCGAACCATTGACGAAGCCGGAGCCATTCACCGTCAGGGTGAATCCGGCGCTGCCCACGGCAATGCTGGGCGGAGCCAGCGAAGTCGCGACCGGCGCGGGGTTGAGTTGCTGGACATTGATGCTGGCCGGCGTATATGTCACGGTCAGCGTGCTGGCGTTAGGATCAGAAATTTCAGGAAAGATCGGCTGATCGCCGAATGTCAGCGGCGTATTCCCGAGCGGGGCGCTGGCGGCGACGGCAAAGGTAATCACCGCGACGCGGCGCGTTCCTGCGGTAAAGGCCTGATTGGTTGGCAGTGCGATGGCGATGCCAATGCGTCCGCTGGCGGATTGCGTGGTGTTGGCATTGAGCGTCGCCCCCGCAGCATCAGCCCCTAAAGTCACTACCGGGTTTGTCAAAATCGCCTGATTGAAATTCAAACTGAATCCCAACGCATTTTCATTGCCCAACGACACCAAATCCACACCGACACTGAAATTCTGACCGGCGATGGCATTGCCGCCGATCAATTTGACCTCGCGCGTTTGCGCCACGCGCGCCTGACTGATGGTCCCACCACCAAACAGCCAGACAACCACCAGCGCCAGCAACAAACTGCCGCTGACACTAGCCAAATACATACTGCGTCTATTCACGATCGTACTTCCTTTCTCTGGGACATCCGCAGGAGGGCAAACCTGACCAGAGGTAATTCACGATCAGGGGGGCTTCCGGATCATGGAGCGGGACACTTTGTTTTTCTGAGAGCGGGGGATGCGAGATGGGGATTTTTGGGCGGGGCTATTCTAACGCGAGTATTGCTTTTCGATGGCCATAATTTTTGCGACCCGTTTTCCGTGACGCGCTTCGCCCTCGGGGGTCGCCAGCCAGACTTGTACGATGGCGCGCATTTGCTCCGGCGAAATCATGCGTCCGCCGAGAGTCAGGATGTTGGCGTAATTATGTTCGCGGCTGTTGCGTGCGGTGGCTTCGTCGTAACACAACGCGGCGCGCACACCCGGCACTTTGTTGGCCGTCATGCAAGACCCGATGCCTGCGCCGTCCACAATGATGCCAAGGTCGCAAACGCCATCTGCCACCGCGCGGGCAACGGCGTGCGCCTGATCGGGATAATCAACCGGGTCCGTGGAAAACGCCCCGAAATCGCGTTGCCGGTAGCCGAGTTCAGTCAACAACTGCTTGAGCTGCTCTTTCATGTCAAAGCCGCCATGATCAGCCCCCAACGCAATGATCCGTTGTTTGCCCGTCGCCGCGCGGGCAGTGCGATGACGCAATTCCAGCTTGCGTGCCCGAATCACGTCCTGCGCCGCTGGAGTAATGATGGCGTTGGCGCGGATCAGCAGTTTGGCTCCGACAGGCACATCGCGCACGTCAGCTTCCGTAATGACATCCTTGACCGATTCGTCAATGACGGTTTCCGCCTGGGCAGTTTGCGGCGCAGGCGGAGTCGTCGCACTCACAACACCACCAAT